>NZ_JBHLZU010000006.1:201403-410474 GCF_042429765.1 Allokutzneria oryzae
GCGGTGAGGTGTCGGGGGGCGGTGAGGTGTCGGGGGGCGGTGAGGTGTCGGGGGCGGTGAGGGTGCCGGGGGGCGGTGAGGGTGTCACGGTGTGCGGGACGCCGGGTTAGAAGTCCGCTTCCTGCCAGGTGACGCAGGTGGGTCTGGCCTGCGTCTCGAAGAACTCGGCGAGCGCGTGCGCGAGTTTGATCAAGCTGATCTCGCAGTGCGCTGGGAACTCCAGGTCGGCGTAGACCAGCTCGTCGGCGGAGGCCGGGGTCGGCCCCCTGCTGTACCAGGCGCCGGTCTCGTCGGTGTAGTAGAGGGCGGCGCGGCCGTTGCGCACCCCGAAGATCACTTCACGCTCGGACGGGTCGCGGTCGTCGACCGGGCGGTGCCGGTGCCGGATGATCGCGCCGTGCCTGCCGACCTCGGGCAGCCGACCGGCGAGCATCCGGTCGAACAGCGAGCTGTTGATCCGCTCCAGGTGCTCCAGCCACTTGCCGTTGACCTGGCTGCGGTAGCAGACGTCCACCCCCATAGTGCGACGGACCTCCTGCTCACCCGGCCGAGTTGATCTTGAAGCTCGTCCGCATGATCCCGCTCGCGCGGTGTTCTGTCTCCCCTCGACCAGTCCACTTTCCCCGTGGCGGCCGCAGTGGACTGCTCAGACGCGGGAAGCGGCTCAGAAGGGCCAGCCGAGCACCGGCAGGCCGATCGCGGAGTCCACCGCCAGCGCCACGAACACCAGCATCAGGTAGGTGTTGGACATGTGGAACAGGCGCATCGGGTTGGCCTTCTCGCCGCGCCGGACCTGGCCGTGCAGCCGGTGGGTCAGCACCGCGAACCACACGCCCGCCACCAGTGCCGATGCCAGGTACAGCCAGCCAGCCGCGGGGACCAGCAGCAGGGACCAGCCGACCATGAGCCAGGTGAAGATCACGATCTGCCGGGTGACGTAGGCGGGCTCGGCGACGGCGGGCAGCATCGGCACGCCCGCGGCCTTGTAGTCGTCGCTGAACTTCATCGCCAGCGCCCAGGTGTGCGGCGGTGTCCAGAAGAAGATCACGCCGAACATCACGAACGCGGGCCACTCCACGGTGCCGGTCACCGCGGCCCAGCCGATCACCACGGGCATGCAGCCCGCCGCGCCGCCCCAGATGATGTTCTGCGCCGTCCGCCGCTTGAGGACCAAGGTGTAGACAAAGACGTAGAACAGGATCGTCGCGACCGCGAGCACCGCCGAGAGCAGGTTGGTCGTCGCGAGGAACCAGCAGAAGGACCCCGCGCCCATCAGCACGCCGAAGATCAGCGCGTTGCGCCGGGGCACCGAGTGGGTGGCCAGCGGGCGGGCCTTGGTGCGCTTCATGACCGCGTCGATGTCGGCGTCGGCGACGCAGTTGAGCGCGTTGGCGCTGCCCGCAGCCATGATCCCGCCGACCAGGGTGGTGAGCACCAGCAGCGGGGACGGCAGACCCCGTTGTGCCAGCAACATCGCGGGAATCGTGGTCACCAGCAGCAGCTCGATCACGCGCGGCTTGGTGAGGGCGACATAGGCCCGGACACTGGTCTTCCAGTCCGGCCGCGGGTGGTGGCTCCGGGCCGACGCGTCAGCGGTGATGCTCATCGCGTCCCCTCCGCAACGGTCACCGGCGGCATGGGGCTCCTCTGTCGATCGCGGTCAGTTCAGTGCCCAGCACCGTGATGACCATGGCTGGTTTCGACCCGGGGAACGTGGGTCACCCAAATGGTAGGCACGCTACAGAAGCGACGCGCGCGGGGGGTCGTGTGACGTGCCTTAAGCGACGCTCTCCCAGTGCCCCCACTAGGCTGATCGGTGGACGAGGAGAACGTGGGTCACCGCGGGCGGCAGCGCTCGGCGGAATCGGTCGAGTTCACCCGTTGGTGGCGGCTGCTGGTGATCGTCGTGCTCTCCTCGCGCGCGACCTTGAGGAACCTTGAGCGAAAGTGGGACAGCGTCCGTGTCCGTGAACTCCGACCTCACCGGTCTGACCACCCCCAACCTGCCAGAGGACTGGACCGAGCTGGACCGGCGCGCGGTCGACACCGCGCGCGTTCTCGCGGCGGACGCCGTGCAGAAGGTCGGCAACGGTCACCCAGGCACCGCGATGAGCCTCGCCCCCACCGCCTACACGCTGTTCCAGCGGGTCATGCGGCACGACCCCGCGGACGCCGACTGGCCGGGCAGGGACCGCTTCGTGCTCTCGTGCGGGCACACCAGTCTCACCCTCTACACCCAGCTCTTCCTCTCCGGCTACGGCCTGGAGCTCGACGACCTGAAGGCGCTGCGCACCTGGGGCTCGCTGACCCCCGGCCACCCGGAGCACCGGCACACCCCGGGCGTGGAGATCACCACCGGCCCGCTGGGCCAGGGCCTGGCCTCCGCGGTCGGCATGGCGATGGCCGCCCGCCGCGAGCGCGGCCTGTTCGACCCGGACGCCGCCCCCGGCGAGAGCCCCTTCGACCACCACATCTACGTCGTGGCCTCCGACGGTGACATCGAGGAGGGCGTGACCTCCGAGGCGTCCTCGATCGCCGGGCACCAGCAGCTGGGCAACCTCACCCTGATCTACGACGACAACAAGATCAGCATCGAGGACGACACCGCGATCGCGCTCAGCGAGGACGTGGCCAAGCGCTACGAGGCCTACGGCTGGCACGTCCAGCACGTCGAGGGCGGCGAGAACGTCAAGGACCTGCTCGCCGCGCTGGAGGCCGCGAAGGCCGAGACCACCCGTCCGTCGCTGATCGTGCTGCGCACGGTCATCGGCTTCCCCGCGCCGAACAAGATGAACACCGGCAAGATCCACGGCTCCGCGCTGGGCGCCGAGGAGGTCGCCGAGGTCAAGAAGGCGCTGGGCTTCGACCCGGAGCAGAGCTTCGAGGTCGCGCCCGAGGTGCTGGCGCACGCCCGCGAGGTGGTCAAGCGGGGCGAGGCGGCCCGTGGCGAGTGGCAGAAGTCCTTCGACGCGTGGGCGCAGGCCAACCCGGAGCGCAAGGCGCTCTACGACCGCCTGGTCGCCAAGAAGCTGCCCGAGGGCTGGGCCGACGAGCTGCCCGTCTGGGAGCCCGACGCGAAGGGCCTGGCCACCCGCAAGGCCTCCGGCGAGGTGCTCTCCGCCGTCGCCGACGTGCTGCCTGAGCTGTGGGGCGGCTCGGCCGACCTGGCCGAGAGCAACAACACCACGATGAAGGGCGCGGACTCCTTCGGCCCGGAGTCGATCTCCACCAGCGAGTGGACCGCGCACCCCCACGGCCGCACGCTGCACTTCGGTGTCCGCGAGCACGCGATGGGCTCGATCCTCAACGGCATCGCGCTGCACGGCCCGACCCGCCCGTACGGCGGCACCTTCCTCGTCTTCAGCGACTACATGCGCCCCGCGGTGCGCCTGGCCGCGGTGATGAAGTCGCCGGTCGTCTACGTGTGGACGCACGACTCGATCGGTCTCGGCGAGGACGGCCCGACGCACCAGCCGATCGAGCACCTCGCGGCGCTGCGCGCGATCCCCGGCCTGGCGGTCGCCCGCCCCGGTGACGCCAACGAGACCGCCGCGGTGTGGAAGAAGGTGCTGGAGACCCAGGACGGTCCGACCGGCATCGCGCTGACCCGCCAGAACGTGCCGACGCTCGAAGGCACCTCCGCCGAGGGCGTCGCCAAGGGCGGCTATGTCCTGGTGGACGCCAAGAACGACGCCGGCACCCCGGACGTGGTCCTCATCGGCACCGGCTCGGAGCTGCAGATCGCCGTCGCCGCCGGGAAGATCCTGGCGGAGCAGGGCGTTGCGGCTCGTGTGGTGTCCATGCCGTGCGTCGAGTGGTTCGAGGCGCAGGACCAGTCCTACAAGGACTCCGTGCTCCCGCCCGCCGTCAAGGCCCGTGTCGTGGTCGAGGCGGGCATCGCGCAGCCGTGGTACCGCTACGCGGGCGACGCGGGCGAGATCGTCTCGATCGAGCACTTCGGCGCGTCGGCCGACTACCAGACCCTCTTCCGCGAGTTCGGCTTCACCGACACCGCAGTCGTCGAGGCCGCCAAGCGCAGCATTGGAGCGACGAAGTGAGCAACCCCAACCTGATCGCGCTGAGCGGGGCCGGTGTCTCGGTCTGGCTGGACGACCTCTCCCGTGAGCGACTGGAGTCGGGCAACCTCGTCCAGCTGATCAACGAGCTGTCCGTGGTCGGCGTGACCACCAACCCGACGATCTTCGCGGGCGCGCTGTCCAAGGGCTCCGCCTACGACGAGCAGGTCGCCGAGCTGGCCGAGCGCGGCGCGAGCGTTGACCAGGCCGTCCGGGAGATCACCACCGCCGACGTGCGGCACGCCTGCGACGTCTTCCGCGCGACGTGGGAGGCCTCCGGCGGCGTGGACGGCCGGGTCTCCCTTGAGGTCGACCCCCGCCTGGCGCACGACACCGACGCCACGGCCGCCGAGGCGCAGGAGCTGTGGAAGGCGGTGGACCGGCCGAACCTGATGGTGAAGATCCCGGCCACCGTCGAGGGCCTGCCCGCGATCACCCGCACCCTGGCCGAGGGCATCAGCGTGAACGTGACGCTGATCTTCTCCGTCGAGCGCTACCGCGCGGTGATGGACGCCTTCCTGGAGGGCCTTGAGCTGGCCAAGGCCAACGGGCACGACCTGTCCACGATCGCCTCCGTCGCCTCGTTCTTCGTCTCCCGTGTGGACAGCGAGATCGACAAGCGGATCGGCGCGCTGGGCACCCCGGAGGCGGAGGCGCTGCGCGGCCAGGCCGCCATCGCCAACGCGCGGCTGGCCTTCGGCGCCTACGAGGACGTCTTCACCTCGCCGCGCTGGACCGCGCTGGCCGAGGCGGGCGCGCTGCCGCAGCGGCCGCTGTGGGCCTCCACCGGCGTGAAGGACCCGGCCTACTCCGACACCCGCTACGTCGACGAGCTGGTCGCGCCGGGTGTGGTCAACACGATGCCGGAGAAGACCCTGCACGCGGTCGCCGACCACGGCAAGATCACCGGCGACACCGTCACCGGCACCGCCGAGTCGGCCCAGGAGGTCTTCGACGCCCTGGCCGACGCGGGCATCGACCTCGACGACGTCTTCGCGGTCCTGGAGACCGAGGGCGTCGACAAGTTCGAGAAGTCCTGGGCCGAGCTGCTGGAGACGGTGACCGACCAACTCGGCCGAGCGAAGGGTTGAGATGACTGACATTTCGGTCACACTCGTCCACAGTGGACTGGCGGCCGAGGCCGCCCCGCTGGTGGACAGGCTGGTCGCCGACCAGTTCGCGAGCAAGCTGACCGCGCGGGACGCCACGCTGTGGGGTCCCGCCGCCGAGTCCGAGGCGTCCATCCGGCTGTCCTGGACCACGCTGCACGAGACCTCCCGCCCGCTGCTCGCGGAGATCGACGCCCTGCGCGCCGAACTGCACGCCGAGGGCGTGGACCGGGTCGTGCTCGCGGGCATGGGCGGTTCCTCGCTGGCGCCGGAGGTGATCTGCGCGACCGCGGGCGTCAACCTGGTCGTGCTGGACACCACCGACCCCGCGCAGGTCGCCGACGCGCTGGCGGGCGACCTGGAGCGCACCGTGCTCGTGGTGTCCTCGAAGTCCGGCGGCACGGTCGAGACCGACAGCCACCGCCGCGTCTTCGAGAAGGCGTTCCGGGACTCCGGCATCGACGCCGCCTCGCGCATCGTCGTGGTCACCGACCCGGGCTCGCCGCTGGCGAAGGCCTCGGCGGAGGCGGGCTACCGCAAGGTGTTCCTCGCCGACCCGCACGTGGGTGGCCGCTACTCGGCGCTGACCGCCTTCGGCCTGGTGCCGAGCGGTCTCGCCGGTGCGGACATCGCGACGCTGCTCGACGACGCGGCCGCCGCGGCCCCGGCCCTGGCCGCCGACTCCGCCGAGAACCCGGCGCTGCTGCTGGCCGCCGCCTTCTCCGCCGCGCACGCGCGGGGCGCGGAGAAGGTCGTCATCGCCGACTCCGGCTCGGGGATCAAGGGCTTCGCCGACTGGGCGGAGCAGCTGATCGCCGAGTCCACCGGCAAGGAGGGCACCGGCCTGCTGCCGGTGGCGGTCGAGGGCATCGACTCCCCCGGCTTCGCCGACGCCGGTGAGGACGCCACCCCGGTGAGCGTCGGCGGCGCGGCGGGCGCGGCCCAGATCGCGGTCGCGGGCCCGCTCGGCGGCCAGTTCCTGTTGTGGGAGTACGCGACCGCCGCGGCGGGCAGGCTGCTCGGGATCAACCCGTTCGACCAGCCCGACGTGGAGGCGGCGAAGAAGGCGGCGCGCGCGCTGCTGGACGCCCCCGCGGACGACACCACCGCGGCACCGGCCATTTCGGACGGTCCGATCGACGTCTACGCCTCCGGGCTCGCCGGTGAGGCCGCGGGCTGGGCGGACAGGCTGTTCTCCCCGGAGACCACCACGGTCGGCGAGGCGCTGAAGGCGCTCGTCGCCGCGGCCCCGGAGCACGGCTACCTCTCCATCCAGGCGTACCTCGACCGGCTCGACGACGCCTCGGCCGCGGTGCTGCGCAAGGAGTTCGCGCGGCGCACCGGGCTCCAGACCACCTTCGGCTGGGGTCCCCGGTTCCTGCACTCCACGGGCCAGTACCACAAGGGCGGTCACCAGAACGGCGTGTTCCTGCAGATCACCGGCTTCTCGCCGGAGGACCTGGAGGTGCCGGACCGCCCGTACACCCTGGACGTGCTGCAGAAGGCTCAGGCGCTGGGCGACGGGCAGGTGCTCGCCGAGCACGGGCGTCCGGTGCTGCGCCTGCACCTCACTGACCGGGCAGAGGGCCTGGTCCACCTGGTGAAGGCGGTGCAGGACTCCCTGTGAGCACGAAGAGCGTGCGCAACCCGCTGCGCGACGAGCGGGACAAGAGACTGCCCAGGATCGCCGGGCCGTGCGGCCTGGTGATCTTCGGCGTGACCGGTGACCTCAGCCGCAAGAAGCTGATGCCCGCGATCTACGACCTGGCCAACCGCGGGCTGCTGCCGCCGGGCTTCGCGCTCGTCGGCTTCGCCCGCAGGGAGTGGGCCGACCAGGACTTCGAGCAGGTGGTGTACGAGGCGGTCAAGAAGCACGCCCGCACGCCCTTCCGGCAGGAGGTCTGGGACCGGCTGGCCGAGGGCTGCCGCTTCGTGCAGGGCAGCTTCGACGACGACGTGGCCTTCGACAACCTGGTCGAGACGATCAACGACCTCGACCGGGTCCGAGGCACCGGCGGCAACCACGCGTTCTACCTGTCCATCCCGCCGGGGGCCTTCCCGGCGGTCTGCCGCCAGCTGGCCCGCTCCGGGCTCTCGGCGCAGACCCCGGACCAGTGGCGCCGCGTGGTCATCGAGAAGCCGTTCGGCCACGACCTGTCCAGCGCGCGTGAGCTGAACAAGGTCGTCAACGAGGTCTTCCCCGAGGAGTCGGTGTTCCGCATCGACCACTACCTCGGCAAGGAGACGGTGCAGAACATCCTGGCGCTGCGCTTCGCCAACCAGCTGTTCGAGCCGATCTGGAACTCCAACTACGTCGACCACGTGCAGATCACCATGGCCGAGGACATCGGCCTCGGTGGCCGGGCCGGGTACTACGACGGCATCGGCGCCGCGCGGGACGTCATCCAGAACCACCTGCTCCAGCTGCTGGCGCTGACCGCGATGGAGGAGCCGGTCTCCTTCGAGCCCGCGGCGCTGCGGGCGGAGAAGGTCAAGGTGCTCTCGGCGACGCGCCCCGCGCAGCCGCTGGACGAGACCACCGCCCGCGGGCAGTACGCCGGCGGGTGGCAGGGCGGCCAGAAGGTGCCCGGTCTTGTGGAGGAGGCGGGCTTCGCGCCGGACTCCACCACCGAGACCTTCGCCGCGGTGGAGCTGGAGGTCAACACCCGCCGCTGGGCCGGGGTGCCGTTCTACCTGCGCACCGGCAAGCGGCTGGGCCGCCGCGTCACCGAGATCGCGGTGGTGTTCAAGCGCGCCCCGCACCTGCCGTTCGACTCCACGGCGACCGAGGAGCTCGGCGAGAACGCCCTGGTGATCCGGGTCCAGCCCGACGAGGGCATCACGCTGCGGTTCGGCTCGAAGGTGCCGGGCACCGCGATGCAGATCCGCGACGTGACCATGGACTTCGGCTACGGCCACGCGTTCACCGAGTCCTCCCCGGAGGCCTACGAGCGGCTGCTGCTGGACGTGCTGCTCGGCGAGCCCTCGCTGTTCCCGATGAACGACGAGGTCGAGCTGTCCTGGAAGATCCTCGACCCGGTGCTCAAGCACTGGGCCGCCAAGGGCAGTCCGGAGGAGTACAAGTCGGGCACGTGGGGTCCGCCGTCGGCGGACGCGATGATGGCCCGCTCCGGCAGGCACTGGAGGCGCCCGTGATCATCGACCTGCCATCGACCACGACCTCCCAGGTCAACAAGAAGCTGGTCGACCTGCGCGAACAGGGCGGGGCCGTGGCGCTGGGCCGGGTGCTCACCCTGGTCATCGTCACCGACGACGGCGCCCGCACCGAGGAGGCCATCGACGCGGCCAACGACGCCAGCCGCGAGCACCCGTGCCGGGTGATCGTGCTGGCCCGCGGCGCCCGCAAGGCGGCGGCGCGGCTGGACGCCCAGGTCCGGGTCGGCGGGGACGCCGGCGCGAGCGAGGTGGTCGTGCTGCGGCTGTACGGGCCGCTGGCCGACGAGGGCGCGAGCTGTGTCATCCCGCTGCTGCTGCCGGACGCCCCGGTGGTCGCGTGGTGGCCGTTCGAGGCGCCGGAGAACCCCTCCCAGGACCCGATCGGCCAGCTCGCCCAGCGCCGGATCACCGACGCCGCGGCGGAGCGCAACCCGATCAAGGCGCTGGAGCAGCGCCGCCAGTCCTATGTGGACGGTGACACCGACCTGGCGTGGACCCGGCTCACCTCGTGGCGGGCCCTGCTGGCCGCCGCGCTGGACCTGCCGCCCTACGAGAAGGTCACCGCGGCGACCGTCTCCGGCGAGGCCGACTCACCGTCGACGGACCTGCTGGCGGCGTGGCTGTCCGCGCGGCTGCGGATCCCGGTGACCCGCAGCAAGGCCGCCTCGGGCCAGGGCATCGTCTCGGCGGTGCTGGAGCGGCGCTCCGGCACCGTGGAGCTGGTCCGGCCGGACGGCAAGGTCGGCACGCTCTACCAGCCGGGCCAGCCCGACCGCCGGGTGGCGCTGCAGCGCCGCGAGGTGCGGGACTGCCTGGCGGAGGAGCTGCGCCGCCTGGACCCGGACGAGATCTACGAGGAGACCCTCCGCGGTCTGTCCAAGGTGACCCGGGGCCGCGCGGCGCCGAAGAAGCCGGCCAGGCCCTCGGCCGCCGCCAAGCCGAAGGCGACGAAGAAGGCGGAGGCCCCGGCGGCCGCCTCGGAGCAGCCCGAGGCGGAGGCGCAGAAGCCCGCGCCGAAGCCGAAGAAGGCCAAGCCCGCCAAGGCGAAGGCGAAGAAGTAAGCGAAAGGGGGCGTCCACCGCGGTGGACGCCCCCTTTTTCTTTGCGCGGAGATTGTCCTCCTTGTGGGACAAGTTGTCGCCGTGGCGCAAACTCACACCATTCCCTCCCCTACGGATAAGCGCGTCGGCGACCTGGATGTGCGTGCGCCGGTTCATCACCTCAACTCGAACAGGTTGAGCGTGGCCGAGTCGGACTCGGTCGAACTGGGGCGCAGGCACCGCTCCTTCGCGCGGCTCCCGGGTCACCGCGCTCATCCCCATCGCGATCCTCTTCCGAGATCCCGCTCGAAGCGAGCAAGCAGCAGAGGCCCCCGGTTGCCGATCTATCGCCAGTTCATGGGACATCGTGACGGCCGCAGACCGAGCGCCGGGCGGCGCCCCTTCCGTCCACCACGACGCCAGCCACCCCGTCCGCGAGCACACCCCGCGCGGCTCATCTTTCCGGGTTGCCGCTGGTCGCGATCACGCACACCCACTCCAGATGCCGACTCGGCGACGTCGGCGTCGCACGGGGACTCCCCCGCGCTTGACGCGACCACTCCGCACACGACACGTCGTCAGGTCAGCTGGACATCCAATCCTCTCGTGCCCCTACGATCGCGCTCGCTGTTTCGCTGCCACCATTCGCGCCCACAGCACCAGAATGCGGAGGAATTTCATGAAGAAGTTCTTGGCCAGCGCCTTGGCGGGTTTCACAGTGGTCGCCGTGATGGGAGTCGCGGACACCGCCAGCGCGGCACCGTCGCCCTGCACGGTCACCCGGGCCTCGGGCCAGAAAGCCGCCTTCTCCACCTGCCAGGACGGTTATCGCCACTATGTCGTGATCGAATGCCAGAAGGGCGGACGATGGACCGGTCCGGTCGCCTACGGCCGCCAGGAGTCGTACGCGCGATGCAGTGACGCGACCGGGGACTGGCTTATCAGCGCCAACGTGTCCTACTGGTGACGATCCCGGCAAACGATCTTCGACTTCAGCTGAACAGCATTGCGGCACCGGGGTTTTCGCCAGCCTTGTAGCAGTGCGCTCGTCCAGGTTCCGAAACGCGATGGCCGGCGAGGTTGAGACTCGGACGGGACGCAGCAGCCGCTGCTGTCGCTGGTGCGGCAGTGGCACAGAATCCCCGCCGTTCTCCGAGCGAGTCGAACGGCTGGACGCTGCTGCTCCTCGACAAGGGGGACCGAACGGAGGGGTTTGCCGCCGTTCGAGGCCGTTGCGGCGGGGGTTTGGTGGTCTCGGAAACTGCCGAACGTGGGCGGGCGGAGGAGTGTTTACTGGCGGGGTGTCGTCTCCGTTCGTGATGTGGCCGTGGCGCGCGTTGTGCTACCTGTGCAGCACGTTGCCGGTCGCGGTGGTGTGGCTGCTGAGCCTGTTGCCGCTGGGCCCGTTCGCGGGGGTCCCGTTGCGCGCGGTGGAGCGCAGGAGGCTGCGCCTGTTCGACCCGACGGTGACGCCGGAGCCACGGGCCCGCCACACGCTGCGGGAGCTGGTCGCGGCGAGGTCGACCTGGGTGGCGTTGCTGTACGGGCTGGTGCTGCTGCCGTTGGGCACGATCGACCTGACGCTGGCGGTGCTGTGCGTGGCGGTGCCGCTGACGATGCTGGGCTTGCCGCTGTGGAAGCAGTTCGGCGCGGAGTTGGACGCGGTGGCGGGCATCGACACGACGACGGTCATGGGCACGCTGCTGGTGGTGCTGTTCGGAGCGCTGTCCTGCGTGGTGGGCGCGGCGCTGGTATCGGCGGCGGCCTGGGGCCGGGCGGCGTTCGCGCGGGCGGTGCTGGTGGGGCCGAGGGAACGCGAACTGGGCGAACAGCTCGTGCGGTTGCGGTCGTCGCGGCTGCGGTTGGTAGACGCCTTCGAGCTGGAGCGGCGGCGGATCGAGCGCGACCTGCACGACGGGGCGCAGCAGCGGTTGCTGTCGCTGATCATGACGCTGGGCCTGCTGCGCCTGGAGGTGCCGGAGCGCTCGCGCGGGCTCGCGGACAAGGCTCAGGACGAAGCGCGGGCGGCGCTGGAGGAGTTGCGTGAGCTGGTCAGGGGAATCCACCCGGCGGTGCTGACGGACTCGGGGCTCGTCGCGGCGCTGCACGAGCTGGGGGACCGCTGCCCGGTGCGGGTCGACGTGGTGGCCGACGCCGTCGACCGCCTGCCGGAGACGATCGAGTCCACGGCCTACTTCTGCGTGAGCGAGGCGTTGACCAACCTCGTGCGGCACAGCGGGGCGGACCGGGCGCGGGTCGAACTCCGCCAGCGCGGGAACAAGGTGCTGATCACGGTGTGGGACAACGGCAAGGGCGAGGCGAGCGAGCTGACCGCGATCGCCGACCGGTTGTCCACTGTAGACGGTGAGCTGGCGGTGCTGAGCCCGGCGGGCGGCCCGACGGAGCTGAGGATGCAGCTGCCGTGCGCGTGGTGATCGCCGAGGACTCGGTGCTGTTCCGGGAGGGCCTTGCCCACCTGCTCGGGCGGTTCGGGCACGAGGTGGTCGCGGCCGTGGGCGACGGGCCGAGCCTGGTCGACGCGGTGGACCGGCTGCGCCCGGACGTCTCGGTGGTGGACGTGCGGATGCCGCCCGGCTACGCCGAGGAGGGCCTGCGGGCCGCGCTCGACGTGCGCGAGCGGCATCCGGGCGCCGCGATGGTGGTGCTCTCGCAGTACGTCGCGCACCGCAGGGCGACGGAGCTGCTGGAGAGCGGAACGGCGGGCATCGGCTACCTGTTGAAGGACCGCGTCGGCGACGTGACCGAGTTCGTCGACTCGCTGCGCCGCGTCGCGGAGGGCGGGACCGTGATGGACCCCGAGGTCGTGAGCACCCTGTTGCGGCGGAAGCGGAACCAGCAGCCGCTGGACCGGCTCACCCCGCGCGAGCGGGAGGTGCTCGGCCAGCTCGCGCAGGGGCGGACGAACGCCGGGGCAGCGCGGGTGCTCTGCGTCAGCGACGCCGCCATCGCCAAGCACGTCAACAGCATCTTCGCCAAGCTCGGGCTCGAACAGACCCCGGACGACCACCGGCGGGTGCTCGCGGTCCTCGCCTACCTCCAGGGCTGATCGCGGACCGTCGTGCGCACCGCGATCCGCGCGGGGAGCAGGCCGCCGAGCACTCCGACCACCACCGCGGCGGCGCACACCACCAGGTACGGCCCGGGTGGGAAGGGCAGCCAGACGTCTCCGGTGAGCGCGTACCCGTAGCCGGCGAGCACCACGGCCGCGACCGCGCTCCCGGTCAGGACGCCGGTGATGACGGTGACGGCCACCTCGTAGCCGACCGCGCCGAGCACGTGCGCGGTTCTCGCCCCGGCAAGGCGAAGCAGGACGAACCCACGACGCCGGGATGCGGCGGACCCGGTCAGCACGGTGATCGCGGCAATGCCCGCGTAACCTGCGATGACCGCGACCACGGCGTAGAGAATCCAGTTGTCACCGCTGCTCTGCCGCGCCACGTCGGCGAGATGATCGCTGCGTGAAAAGACGTTCAGCCCGGTCAGCGCACCCGGCGCGTCGGTCCTGACGTAGATACCGCTGTCGAGCGGCTCCACCAGATGCGGCCGGACGACGTCGCGCGCGATCATCATCGACGCGAAGGCCACCGACCCGGACTCGTAGACCACCGCGACCCGCGCGCCGCGAGGCGTCCCGTCTGGCAGGAGGAACGAAACCCGTTGCCCCGCTTGCCATTGGTAGTCCTGGGCGATCGCCTGCGAGACCGCGATCGAGTCACCGTCGAAGTCCTTCCAGTCGCCCGAGCGCGCGGGCAGGTCGAACATCAGCGGCATGGCGGCCGGGTCGACACCGAGCGCGTCCACTACGGTGCGCGGAGCATCTCCGTCCAAGGGCAGCAGACCCGTGGAGACGGTGGCGGACGCGGCGCGCACACCGGGCGTCCTCCGGACCTGCTCCACCACGGAACCCGGTAGCCCCAGGTGTTCCACGCCGCTGACGACGAAGTCGGCGGTGAGCCGCTGGTCGTACGCGCGGGACTTCGCCTCGGAGGTCGCCGCGTCCTGGAACAGGATCAGGCACGCGAATGCCACCATGAGCGTCAACGGCGTAGCGACACCGACGGAGCGCTTGAGATCACCACGAATCTCCCGGTCACCGAAGTACGCCGAGAACACCTTTCCACGCAAGGGAGAGAGCACCACGAGGACGCCGCTGACGATCTTGTGACCGAACAGAACGGCGGCCAGCAGGAGGCTCGGGGCGGCGAGGAACATCAACACGGGAGCCGACCGAGTGGCCATGGTCCCACCCGCGTTGCCCACGACAACGCCGCTGATCAGACAGCCCGCCGCGAACACGAGGTTCACCGCGCCCCACACCAGCCGTCGTCGCGGCGGCGCCGCGGGCTGGACGTCGGCGGTGCGCATCGCCTCGCCCGGCGGGACACGAGCGGCGCGCCACGCGGGCAGCACTCCGGCAGCGACGGCCGCGACCACCGCGACCCCAGCACCGACGACGTACGGCTCAACGCCAACGACAATGCCGATGTGACCGGGCAACATCCCTTGCGCGACAAAGAATCCGAGCGCTAGGTCAGCGAGCCCGACACCCACCGCGCCGCCGACCGCGCCCGCCGCCAAGCCGAGGAACGCCGCCTCGCCGAGCACCAGGACCCGAACGCGCCCAGGGCTCGCTCCGACCGTGCGCAGCAACGCCAGCTCGCGCCTGCGCCGCATGACCGAGACGGACAGCGTGCTCGCGATGACGAAGACCGCGATCGTCAACGCCAGCAAGGAGATCGCGCCGAGGAACGTGCCCGCACCAGAGGCCAGCTCAGCCTGACCGGGATCGAGCACGAGCGCCTTGCTCTTCGCTTCCCCTTGCAGCACAACGGCTTCGGGCAGCACTTCACGGATGTGCTCGGCGGACGTGCCGGGGTCCACGCGGAGCAACGCCATGATCGGGTCGCCGCCCGTGCGCGCGGCGGCCGAGGCGGTGAAGAACAGGGCGTGCTCGTGCTCATTCCCCTGCCAGGAGCCGATTCCACTGACGCGGACCCGCTGTTCCCCCGACGCCGTCATGATCGTCACGGTGTCACCGACGCGCTTGCCGTCGATCCGGCTGAGCACGACCTCGTCGTCCGCGCGCGGCTCACGGCCCTCGGCGAGGGTGAACGGCTCGGCGAGCGCGGTGCTCCACGGGTGCCCCCAAGAGCGGTGCCGCGCGTCGCCGACGAGCTTTCCGCCCACTCCGACGACGTAGGCCGGAAACGGGATCTCGCCTGTCACAGAACGAACCCCGCGCGCTGATCGGAGCTTGTCGAGCTGCGAAGGCTTCAGCCGGGGTTGTTCCGGTAGCCGCAACGCGAGGCCGGAAGTCGTGCGCACCTCGTCGGAGAGCTTGACCACGAAGTCGGCGCCACGGAGGTTCCACGTGCTCAGCGCTCCCTCAGAGGCCACGTGCTCCACGGACTGCCCGACGATGAGCGCCGCCGCGGAAAGCGCGGAGCCCAGCAGTACCGCCACCACGGACGCGACCGCCGAGGTCCACCGCGCGCGCAGGCTCCGCCACGCCATGACGATCATCGCGACACCAGCCGGGCGAGAACTCCGTCGCTGGTCGGCGAGACCAGCTCGTCGGCGACCACCCCGTCCCGCAAGAACAACACACGGTCGGCGAACGCTGCGGCGAGCGGGTCGTGCGTCACCATGACCACGCTCTGCCCGGACTCGGAAACGGCCTGGCGGAAGAACTTCAGGACCTCGGCGCCCGTGCGGGAGTCGAGGTTGCCGGTGGGCTCGTCGGCGAAGACCAGCTCCGGCCGGTGCACCAGGGCCCGCGCCACAGCGACGCGTTGCTGCTGACCGCCGGACAGCTCGGCGGGCCGGTGGCTCATGCGGTCACGCAGCCCGAGCGCGTCGACGAGGGTGTCACGCCACTTCGGGTCCACGGCGGGACCGCCCAGTCGCGTACCGAGCACGATGTTCTCGGCCGCGGTGAGCGTCGGGATCAGGTTAAACGCCTGGAAGACGAACCCGAGGCGGTCCCGCCGCAGCTCGGTCAGCTCGCGCTCGGAGAGCCGCGTGATGTCGGTGCCCGCGATGAGCACGCGGCCCTCGTCGGGACGGTCGAGCCCGGCGAGGCACTGCACCAGGGTGGACTTGCCGGAGCCGGACGGCCCCATGATCGCGACGAACTCGCCGCGGTGGAAGGTCGCCGAGACCCCGCGCAACGCCGTGACCGCAGTCGGTCCGCCGCCGTAGGTCCTGCCGAGGCCGAGCGCTTCGGCCACTGGAACTGTCATGGCAGAAGTCCATCGCGATCACGCGCGGAACACAGTCACGCCAGCTGGAGAACCGGGGTAGTACCAGTGTTACCCCTTCACTTCCCGAAGCTGCCCACCAGCACCTCGGCGCGGTCGCGCTTGGCGTAGAGGTCCCAGAAGTGCTCGGCGAAGACCTCGGGGCTGATGACCTCGGGCTCGAAGTCCAACGGAGTCGCGGTGAGCGCGCGATGCGGGACGCTGCCCTCGATGAGCGCGCCGACGTTGACGGCGCCGACGTACACGCCTTTCTCCGCGAGCGCGCCGTTGAGGTTGTGGAAGTAGTTGCGCAGCGCCGCCTGAGCCATGCCCGCGTTGCCGAGGAACGGCGTCGGGTGGACGCCGGACTGCCCTGCGGTGAACAGGATCGCGCCGTCTCCGCGCGCTTCCATCGCGGGCAGCACCGCCCGCACGAGTGCGACGCCGGAGAGCAGGAAGCGGTCGAGGATCAGCTGGAGGTTCTCCGGCGTGACGTCGAGCGCGGGCGCGATGCCCTCGCCCATCGAGCCGCCGCCGGGGTTGAAGGCCACCGCGTCGATCTGCCCGAACCGCTCGGTGATCGCCGCGACGGCCAAGGCGATCTGCTCGCGGTCGTAGACGTCGGCGGTGAACCCGGCCGCCTCGATGCCCTCCTCGGCCAGTGAGGCGACGAGGCCGTCGAGGGTCCGCGCGGTCCTGGCGACGAGCGCGACGCGGAAGCCCTCGCGGCCGAAGCGGCGAGCCGTTGCCATGCCGAGCACAGGCCCGGCTCCAAAGATCGCGAGTGTCCTGGTCATGGGGGTCCCTCCGGTCGAAATAAGTTGAGGCAGCCCTCAACTACGACCTGACAGTACACTGAAGTTGAGGTCGTCTTCAACTTCGTTAGGATGAGCGGTGTGACCACGCCGAGACCGCTGCGCAAGGACGCCCAGCGCAACCGCGAGCAGCTCGTCCGCGCCGCTCGGGAGCTGTTCGCCCAGCACGGGATCGACGTGGCGCTGGAGGAGATCGCACGCACGGCCGGGGTGAGCATCGGGACGCTCTACAACCGCTTCCCCACCCGTCAGGACCTGGTGGACGCGGTGTTCGAGGACCGGGCGGAGACCGTCTCGCGGCTCGCGGAGCACGCGCTGTCGCTCGATGACCCGTGGGCGGGGCTCGTGCACTTCCTGGAGCGCGTGTGCGAACTCCAAGCGGCCGATCGCGGCTACAACGACCTGGTCTCCCGGCGGGTCCCGCAGGCTTCGCCCAGCGAGGGTTACCAGCGCGGGTACGAACTGATGTCGCGGATCGTCGCGCGCGCCAGGGAGAGCGGCCAGCTCAGGGCCGACTTCACCTTGGAGGACATGGCTTTCGTGACGTGGGGAACCACCAGGACGGTCGAGGCGGTCGGCACCGTGCGGCCCGAGATGTGGCGGCGGCACCTCGCCCTGCTGCTCGACGGGATGCGGGCCGACGCGGCGCACCCGCTGCCCGAGCCGCCGCTGCGCCCGGAGGAGCTGGCGCGGGCGATGGGCGAGGGCTGCTGAGCGCCGCCCCTAGGATTGGGCCGACCAGGTGACAGCACGAGAGGACCCAGAGTGACCCGACCGCAGGTAGTGGTGCACAGCTCCCCCGTACTGCTCGCGGCGGCCGCCGCGGCGCGGCTGGTGACCCGGCTCGTCGACGCGCAGACCGCGCGGGGCTCGGCCTCGGTGGTGCTGACCGGCGGCGGCACCGGGATCGCCGTGCTCGAACAGCTGCGCGAACTGCCCGCGCGGGACGCCGTGGACTGGTCGCGGGTCGACATGTACTGGGGCGACGAGCGGTTCCTGCCCGCCGGTGACCCCGAGCGCAACGAGACGCAGGCGCGCGCCGCGCTGCTCGACCACATCCCGGTGGACCCGGCGCGCGTGCACGTGATGGAGCCCAGCGACGGGCGCTTCGGCAACGACCCCGAGGCCGCTGCCGCGGACTACGCGGAGGTGCTCGCGCGCGCGGCGCGGCCGGAGGACCACGGGCCGGTGCCGACCTTCGACGTGTGCATGCTCGGCGTGGGCGGCGAAGGCCACGTGGCGTCGGTGTTCCCGTCCTCGCCCGCGGTCTACGAGACCGAGCGGACCGTAGTCGCGGTGCGCAACTGCCCCAAGCCCCCGCCCACCCGGGTTTCGCTGACGCTGCCCGCGATCCGGCACGCCACCGAGGTCTGGCTGCTCACCACGGGTGAGGCCAAGGCCGCCGCGGTGTCCATGGCGCTCGGCGAGGCCGGTGAGGTCCAGCTGCCCGCCGCCGGAGCGCGAGGCCAGCTGCGCACGCTGTGGATGCTCGACCGCTCCGCCGCCGCCAAGGTGCCCGGAGTGTTCGTGCCGCGACTGGTCTGAGGTTTCGAGGAATGAGCCCCGGTCCGCTTCCGAGCGGACCGGGGCTTTTCATGATCGCGAACACGTGAACGCAAACGTCGCCATCCTCACATTTGCGCACAGGATGAAACCCTTGGACCGAGGCGGCGAGCTTTCCTAGCTTCACGCGGAAGCCATCACCTTTTTCGATCAAGGAAGGTCGCCATGCGCAGCACGCGAGGAAAAGTCGGCACCGTAGCGCTCCTCACCCTGTCCACGATGTTCTTGAGCGCGCTTCCGGCGATGGCCAGAACCTCCGACAGCATCGAGGACGGCTGGGACACGGCGTACGCCAGCAACAGCTACTCCTGGGAGTACGGCCACGAGGCGACCGCCAAAGTGTGCGACAACGAGCCGGACGGAAATTCCGTTCGCGCTGAGGTCTACACGTACGACGGCACGCGCTACGATCTCGTCGACAATTTCGGGGGCGATTGCGCGTGGGTCTTCCCGAAGGGAACGGGCAAGCAGATTCGCAGTTTCCGCATTCGTGAGGACGGCGGCGGGTGGAGCCCGCTCGCGGTCCTCGACAGGGCGACCCTCCGCTAGCTCCAGCCCGAGCAACGAGTCCAGGCCCACCCAGAGCGGGCCTGGGCTCTTTCGCGAGCGCCAACACATGAACGACAACGTCGTCGCCCTCACATTTTGCACAGCGGATGAAACTCGTGGACCGACGGCACGACTTCCTGCCTTCACGCAGAATTCGGCAACTCTTTCATTCGAAGAAGGCAGTCATGCGCGGCTTGCGAGGAAAAGTCTGGACCGTAGGAATTCTCACCTTCTCCGCACTGCTCATGCAGACGGTCCCGACGATGGCAGGCGCCATCTCCGCGACGGCGTGGAGCGACGACAACTACGCATCGGGCTACAACCACGTCTCCTGGAGATACGGTTTCCGGTCGACCGCCGTCGTGTGCCACAAGGAGATGGACGGAAACTAGGTGCACGGACACTTCGAGACGCACGGCAGCGAGAAGCTCGTCCGCAGAAACGACTTCTTCGAATCGAATTGCACATCGAGGTCGTGTGCCAGGACAGCGTCGGGTGTCCGACGAGGTGACACTCGAACCCGCGCCCAACTGAGCGGACGCCGCCCGGCCTGAGCGGGTGAAGGTCCTGGTGCTGAACGACTACCGGCTCAGCACGCTGCCGGACCCGGAGTGGCTGGGCCCCGGCGCAGAGGTCGGGCTCGTCACCGACGCGAGCTGTCTCGACGCCGGGCTGATCGCGATGTCGGAGCTGGACCTGCTGCGAGCCGCCAGGGTGCGCGAGCGGGTCGGGGTCGCGGGGCAGGACGTGGCGGGCGCGACGGCTTTCACGGACAAGGTCGTGATGAAGCGGGCGCCGCGGGCGTGACGATCACACCGTTCGCGCCGGTGGAGCACGCGATGGACCTCGTCGGTTTCGCCCGCGATCGCGGGTTTCCGCTGGTGCTCAAGCCGAGGCGCAGCGCGGGCTCGATGGGCGTGCACGTGCTCCACGCGGAGCGCTGCACCTGAAGTTCTTCGGCACCAGGGCTCCGCGTCGCGACTACCTCCCACTCGGCTACTGGCACACGCTGCGCCACGCGCTGGCCAACGGCTTCGACCGCGTCGATTTCGGCGGCGGCGCCACGCGGGTGAAGCTGCGGCGCGGCGCCGACCTGTACTGGGACACCGGGGTGTTCTTCTTCGCCGACGACCTCGGGGACCGCGCGGTCGGCGTCGCCGAGCTGATGTCGCGCGCCAACACCGCCTTCTTCACCGATCTGTGCGTTCGGTGGCACCGGACGCACACCGCGCCCCCACCGCCACCGTTTGCCAGCGTCGCGGAAACTCCGCGCTGACGGAGGCGGTCCCAGCGGGAATCATCGCCGGGTCGTCCCTGCTACCGACTGGAGAAACCATGCTCCGCCGTACCGCCCTCGTCGCGGTGGTCGCCGCGATGCTCGGCGCGCCCTCGATCACGGTGACACCCGCCGAGGCCGCCCCGAAGGTCACCAACATCGCGCACCGGGGCGCCTCGCACGACGCGCCGGAGAACACCCTCGCCGCGATGCGCCTCGCCGTGAAGGCGCGGGCCGACCTGGTGGAGACCGACGTGCAGCGCACCAAGGACGGCCACCTGGTGCTGGTGCACGACACCACCCTGGCCCGCACCACCGACGTGGAGCAGGTCTTCCCGGACCGGGCGCCGTGGAAGATCTCCGAGTTCACCCTCGCCGAGATCAAGCGGCTGGACGCGGGCTCCTGGAAGGACCCGAAGTACCGGGGCGAACGCGTGCCCACGCTGCGGGAGCTGCTCGCGACCCTCGCCGGGACGCGGGTCGGGCTGCTGCTGGAGGCCAAGGCACCGGAGCTCTACCCCGGCATCGAACACGCGATCGCCGAGCAGCTCGGGCGGGCGTCGGCCTGGCGGGGCCGCGTGCGGGTGCAGAGCTTCAACTGGGAGTGGATCAAGACCTACCGCGGGCTGGCGCCCAAGGCGGTGCTCGGCGTGCTAGGCACCCCCGAGGTCGGTGAGCTGGCCGAGATCGCCCGCTACTCCAACCAGGTCAACCCGCCGCACGCCTCGGCGACCGCCGAGTACATCGCCGCCGTGCACAAGCACGGGATGGAGGTCAACGTGTGGACCGTGGACACCCCCGACCTCATGCGGACGCTGATCTCCCGCGAGGTCGACGGCATCATCACCAACCGGCCGGACGTCCTCCGCGCGCTCTGACCCTCACCAGGTCACCGGGAGCGCGTGCAGACCGTAGACCCCGGCGTTGTCCTTGAACGGCAGCTCCGCGACGGGGGCGGCCAGCCGCAGCCCGGGAATCCTGGCGAACAGCGCGGTGAACACGATCTCCAGCTCGATCCTGGCCAGGTTCTGCCCGATGCACTGGTGGATGCCGTAGCCGAAGGCCAGGTGCTGCCTGCCGCCCCGGCGGACGTCGAGCTCGCCGGGGTCGGCGAACACCGCCTCGTCGTGGTTGCCGGAGGCGCTGAGCCCGATGACGCCCTCGCCCGCGCGGATCAGCACCCCGCCGATCTCCATGTCGGCCAGCACGACGCGCGAGGTCACCTGGTCGCCGATGCTGAAGTAGCGCAGCAGCTCCTCGACGGCCGAGGGGACCAGGCTCGGGTCGGCCCTGAGCGCGTCCAGCTGGCCGGGGTTCTCCAGCAGCCCCAGCACGCCGAGGGAGATCATGTTCGCTGTGGTCTCGTGCCCGCCGACCAGCAGCACCGACGCCATCCGGACGAGGCCGTCGTGGTCGAGCACCCCGGCCTCGCGGTTCCGCTCCACCATCCTGCTGAGCAGGTCGTCGCCCGGCTCGGCCGCCTTGGCGGTGATCAGCTCGGTGAAGTACTGGTGCAGGCGCTGGTGCGTGCGGCCCAGCTCCTCGTAGCCGGTCGAGACCGACAGCAGCTTCGCGGTGCACTCGCCGAAGAACTCGCGGTCGGCGTAGGGCACCCCGAGCAGCTCGCAGATCACCATCGAGGGCACGGGCAGGGCGAACGCCGTCACGAGGTCCACCGGTCCCCCGCCCGCGAGCATCTCGGAGATGTGCTCGTCCACGATCTCCTGGACGCGCGGCCGCAGCTGGAGCATCCGCCGCGCGGTGAACTCGGAGATGACCAGCTTGCGCTGCGCGGTGTGCGCGGGCGGGTCCATCGCGAGCATCACCGGCCGCTGCTGCTCCATGACCTCCTGCGGCACGTCGAAGGACAGCGGGTACCCGGGGTGGGCCATGTTCGAGCTGACGTCGGGACTGGCCAGCAGCTGCCGGATGTGCTCGTGCCGGGTGAGCAGCCACGCCTGCCGCCCGGAGCCCAGCGTGACCCTGCTGATCGGCTGCTCCGCGCGCAGGGTGGCGTAGGCCTCCGGCGGGTGGAGCGGGCACGTCCTCGGGTAGGGGTAGGTGCCCAGCGGCTGGTCGGTCATCGTTGTTCCGCCTTCGCTAACCGATCGCCTCTTCGAGTCCCCTGCGCACGATGTGCGCGACGAGGCCCTCGCTGGCCGGGACCAGCCCGAGGCGGTTGTTCGTGGTGTGCACGTAGTTCGAGAGGCAGCTCAGGTACGGCGTGCCGTCGAGGCTGAGGTCCCGCACGTCGACGTCGAGCCCGACCCCGCACAGCGACCGGGCACGCGCGGCGGCTCCGGCGCTGATGTCGTGGAACACGTCCTCGGTCGCGCCCTTGTGCCACACCGCGGCGCACAACTGGGTGAGCTGCGCGGAGACGCCCTGGTACAGCTTCGGCCACGCGCGCCGCATGTCCTCGGGCGCCCACTTGCTCCAGTAGTCCTCGTACTGCTGGAGGAACCGCTTCGCGGCGTCGGGGTCGAGCCCCGCGCCGTGCAGGAACATCGCCATGATCCTGGCGGCCTCGCCGATGGGCGCCCGTCTGGTGCCGACCGGCGTGTTCTGCGCGACCAGCAGGTCCAGGACCGCGGCGGAGGACTCGCGGAACAGGACCTCCGCGCTCGCCACGCCCTCGACACCGCCGTACTTGCCGTACTCCGGTTCGTAGGGGGCCGGGTCGAGGGTGCCGACGGCCCGCGCGTCCCTGGGGTTCTCCCCTTCCAGGCGCGCGAGCTCCGCCTGATGCGTCAGGCCCAGCTCGTACTCCTCGCGCGCCTCAGGCGCGAACTCCGGCATGGCCTCGGCCAGCCCCGCGAGGACGCGCTCCACCGCGTCGGCCAGTGCGGCACCGGGGCCGGTGAGCATCCGGAGCCGGATGTGGGGACCGCCCTGCCAGTACCGGAGGAAGAAGAAGTGCTCGTACAGCCCTTCAGCGCGCAACAGCGGCGCGACCGTGGCGCGCAGGAAGTGGTCGTGCAGCGAGGGCGGGAGGTGCAGGTGCACCGGCCGCCACCGGCTACTTGTCAGTGTGTAGCTCAACGAAGAACTCCTCTGCTGCCGTCCAGCCGGTGTCGGGCCCGTAGTCCTCCACCGAGGGCAGGCACTCGCGGACCGACACGAGCACGCCTTCGCGCGACAGCGCCGACTTCGCGAAACTCCGGACCAGGTAAGGGTTGCGGAAGTCGACGTACATCGGCTTGTGCACGCTCGCGCGGCGCAGGTGCCCGAAGTCCGCCCACTTGCGCGTCACCTTCCGGCTGCGCCCGGCCATCACGTCGCGTTCCTCGGCCGTCTGGCACAGCACGAAGGCGTGCCGGGGAAGGCCCTGCGAACGGCGCCACGCGTCGAAGGCCGTCAACGCCTCGAACGAGTCGCGGCTGAGGTCCTGGAGCATGGCGATGTCGGCGGCGGCCACGGTCCAGGTCCTGCGGTCGGCCACGACGTCGCCGACGACGAGCCTCGGCGCGGTCGTGGTCGGTTCCCCCCGGTCCAGGATGTCCTCCAACGGCTTCCACAGGACGCGGTTGGACGGGGACAGCGCTTCGAGCAGGCGGTAGAGCAGCGGCACCCCGATCGGGGTCAGGAAGTTCATCGGGACCAGGTCGAGCGCCTCGCCCGCCTCCGGGTCCCACAGCCGCAGCGCGTTCGTGCCGGGCTCCACTCGGACGTCGAGGCGGTCCAGCCGGTAGCGCGTGCGGTCCTCGCCGAGCGACACCCCGCCGGGGTAGTCCACGACCCGCCTGGTCAGCGGCGGGTGCAGGTTGAAGTTGAACCCGAGCACGGCGTTGAGGTCGACCTGACCGGGGAACCTGCGGTCCAGGTGCTCCCGTTGCGCGGCGGCCAGGGACCAGGTGTCGGTGCCCCTGATGAACGAGCCGAACCGCGAGTAGTAGACGCCGTACCCGGTGAGCAGGCCGTTCACCACGAGCGTCCGGTCCTGGCCGGGGAGCGCGCCGCGGGCGAACTGGGCGCGGAAGGTCACGGACTCGGTGTCCACGAGGTCTTCCACCCCGTCGCAGGCCCGCTCGATGTCCGCGGGGTCCAGGTGCACGGTCCCGTCCCCGGGCACGAGGCGCTCGCGGATGACGCGCAGGGCCTCGGCGCGCTGGGCGCGGTACTTGTCGGCCGCGTCCAGTCCGCGCCCCATGAGCACGTCGACCTGGGCCTGGTCGCTCAGGGAGGAGAACGCGCCGAAGAACTCCAGGAACGGCATGGAACGGCGCTCCCCGAGCACCTGGGCCGCGAACGCGTGCAGGCCGAGCCGCCGCACCTGGTTGTTGTCCATCAGGGACGCCAGCCGCCACAGCCCGCTGAGCGCGGGACGGCTGCGCTCGACCGTCGCCAGGTCCCAGGTCCGCGGCGCGGAGCTGGTGGGGGTGTCCTCGAAGACCGGGGACTTGAGGACCTCCTCCGGCGGCGGCGAGCCCTTGACCAGCTCGGCGATGGCGGTGATCGACCGGTACGCGGAGTCCAGCAGCGCCTGGCGCTCGGCGGCAGGGGCCGCCGCGAAGTCCGTCTCCAGCCGCGCCAGCTCGGCGAAGTGGCCGCGCACGGCCTCGGTCTCCGCCGTGCCACCGGCGGCGAGCATCTCGGCCACCCTGCTCAGGTAGCCGGGGTCGTGGTCGTCGGCGAGCGGGCGGAAGAACAGCACACCCGCACGGGTCAGGCCGTGCACGACGTTGCGGCTCACCGACTCGTCACCGGTGACGGCGGTGAGGGCGCTGAGCACCTCGGTCGCCGGGGCCCGGCGCTCGGGCATCGCGGTGAGCACTGCGTCGAGGATCTTCTCGCGGCGCATCTTCAGCACCGCCTCGCGCGGGATGTCGCCCTCGCCCTGCGATCCCGGTGCCACGCCGACGAACTCGACCACCTCGGCGTCGTGGCGCAGCGTGGAGTTCAGCAGCAGCCAGCCGGTCTCCAACCCGCCGGGAAGGCGCGGCACCACGGCCAGCACCCAGTTGACCAGCAGGCGGTTCAGCTTCGTGACGGACTCGTCCGGCTCCTCCGCCCTCGCGGGCACCGCCGCGTCCGGGGCCTCTGGCGGGAACGCGCCGAGCTCGGTGAAGCGGCCGAACGGCGACGGCTTCATGCTCGCCCGGTAGGCGAAGTTGACCAGGGAGGACTCCAGCACCCTCGCCTTGCTCGGCTTGGGCGGCTTGCCCGAGCCGGAGACGAAGTCACGCAGCGCGCGGTGCAGCTGCTCCCCGGAGAGCTGGAGGCTCCTGCCCATCGCGTCGTGCTCGAAGAGCGCCCGGAAACCCTTGGTGGCGGCCGACTTCTCGGCCTCCAGGGCCTGTTCGGCCGCGCGCTCGCACCCCTCGGCGCGCTCGCCGAGCCCGCGCCAGCGCTCGACCTCGGCGAGCAGCTCGGCGTCCAGGTGCCCGCGAAGCGGCTCCAGCCGCGCGCTCACGCGGTCGTGCCGCAGGTTGTGCACGTCGCGGCGGAGCTTGATCAGGTCGGCCCTCGGGCCGTCGCCGACCGCGGGCACGAGCGCGCCGAGGCGGTCGGACAGGCTCGCGGCGGCCGCGCCGATCTCCTCGCGCAGCTCGTTCAGCTCATCGACGCGCGCCCAGGTGGCGGTGAACGCCATCCCGGCGAGCTCGCTCAGCGGGAGGCGGCCCCGCCGGTAGACGACGTACGGACTGACGCTCACGTTCATCGGACGTTCCCCAGCATGCTCACGCGGGCCCGGTACTCCTGGAAATAATCCAGCCCCTCGGTGTTCGATATAAGAAATGCGCACAGAAAGCCACCGCCGAGGTGCACCTCGACGGTGGCTTCAGCATGTTCCCCAGTCCTGAAATCAGGAAGAGGACGACGAAGACGTCGAAACGCTGGTGGTCGTGCAGGACGACGCCATCACCTGGGACAGCGCGTCATCGCCCTCGCTGATACCGGCCATCAGGTCGGAAATCTCGAGAACGTTGAGGTCAATCTCCTGCTTGTTCATTGTCACACCCCCTTTCGTATCGATCGCCGCTGACGCTAATCGGCAAACCGAGCACCACGCAATCAACTTCCAAGTGACGAGGATCACATGCCATAGAAAAGTTTTAGAGCCCGGCACGGCGCCGATAGCAGAGAGATAAGCTCCGGACGTACGCTGAGGTGAAACACCCGCGTGAGAAAGACTTACTCGGCCGATCTGGGGAGGGCTCAACCATGCACTTGTTCGCCGTTGTGCCATGGCAAGAGACTTCATCCCTGAATGAAACCGCAGCTCTGATCGGTGAAGTTTTCTCACCGGAACACACGAAAAACCACGGCCCTTACTACTTCGTGCGCACGCGCGACCACCGCACGGGCGCGGAGGCGCTGCAGCTGAGCATCGCCGAGGTCACCGACCAGGCAGAGACGAGAAAGGCACTGGTCAGGGCCGCCGAACGCCACGGGCGCACCGTGCGGGTCGACGAGGTGCCGCTCGACTCGATCCCCTCGCCGTTGTGGAACTCCGGCTTCGACGGCCCAGGCTTCCCGGCCTTGTCGCGGCGGCTCTATCAGCGGGCCGCGCCGATCCTGGCCACTTTTTTGAACCGCGCGGCCCAGGCGGACAATCCGCTGCAATCGGCACTCGACGCCATCCGGCTCATGGTGGCGCACACGCGGGCGACCCTGCTGAGATCCCCGCAGCGAAGCCTCGCAGGATACGAGTTCCGCGAGCTTCTGTCACTACGACTACTGAGCTACAGGTCCCATTTCGAAGCCGTATATCCGCGCACCAAGGACCCAGCATCCTTCGAAGCGGCGTGTGCGCGTTTTTATGCACAGGCCGGTCCGGAGATACACAAATTTGTCACCTCGTCCGGGGACGCTGACGCCATTTGGGCTAACGACGCGGTGATTCGACAATGGACAGAGCTCGTCATGTCCGCTTCACACCCGCTGGCCGCGGACTTCCGGGACGGAACCGTGGTCGACGCCGGGCGCACCCTGGAGGATCTCGTTCGTGAACGGGGTGCACCGGTGGAGCCCACCCGTTTCCACACGCCGCGGATACCCGAGCTGGAACGGCTGCTGCACCACGACACCGACTTCCTGTCGTTCCGTTTGCTCACCAGCCTGTTGTACAGCTGCCTCTACACGCTCGGCTTCAGCCTGCCGGAGAGGTACGTGTACTGCTACGTCGCCGCGCGCGCCAACGAAGAGGTCGCGGGCAGGTCCATGCTGGAGCTCGCGGCGGATCTCGACGACCTGGCCAGGCGCGTCGCGGCGGTCTCCGCGGCCGGTGCCGAGTAAGGAGCCACCTTGTACCTGGGCACCCATCAGGAGCACATCTCGGACGAGCTGCGCGCGCTCGAGAACCTCGTCTCCCCGTACGGGCTCATCTCGCACACCGCCTCGCTGCCGGTGCGCGAGGGCGAGCCGTCCTTCGCCGTCCACCTCTCGCACATCGGCGACCCCTCGATGGCCCTGGCGAACCTGGACGTGTGGGCGCACAGCGAGGACATGGGCAACGTCGACGGCGCCGGCACCGCGCTCACCACCGAACGCGCCCGGCTGATCTCCATCGCCGAGGGGCTGGAGCGGTACTCCACGTGCGCGTGGAGCGACGACGAGCTGGTGACCGCGGCGGAGAACGACCTCGACGAGGAGTTCGTCTCGCCCTCCCGCTGGCCCCGCTGCTCCCCCGCCGAGCTGGCGCGGGAGGACTGCAACCTGGCCGAGTACGACCCGTCCGTGCCGATCCGCTGGGTGCGCGCGTGGTCGCTCACCCGGCGCGTGCCGGTGCTCGTGCCCGCGATCTCGGTCTACCTGCACATGCCCTACCACTCGAAGTCCGAGCGCTTCCTGCGCGGGATCACCACGGGCGCGGCCGTGCACTCCGACGTGCGCGCGGCCGTGCTCAACGGGTTGCTGGAGGTCGTCGAGCGGGACGCCATCGCGCTGGTCTGGCTGCAACGGCTGCGGCTGCCCGAGCTGACCGTGGCCCCGGAGCGGCTGGACCCGTCCACCCACGAGTACTACCGGGCGGGCACCTCCACGGACCTGCGGGTACGGCTCTACGACGCGACCACGGACTTCGGCGTCCCGGTGATCTACGCGGTGCAGCTCGCCGACGCCGACCCGACGCTCGCCCAGATCGTCGCCGCCACCTGCGACATCAGCCCGGAACGGGCGCTCGGCAAGATCTACCGCGAGCTGTCCTCGCTGCGAGTGGCGCTGCGCGGCTACGTGGCCGCCTTCGACACGCGCCAGCCCGACCGCGACAAGGTCAGCGTGACCGGGGGTGCTGTCTACAACGCCGCGCCCGAACGGCGGGGCATGTTCGACTTCCTGTTGGAGGGCGAGCGCCCGACGCGCGGCCTCGACGAGCTGCCCACCGTGCCCGAGGGCGCGGACGCGCTGGACACGGTGGTCTCGCGACTGGCGGAGCGCGACGCCGAGGTGCTCGTCGTCGACATCACCACCGACGAGGCGCGCCAGGTCGGCATGCGGGCGGTGAAGGTGCTGGTGCCAGAGGCGATGCCGGTGTCCTTCGTGCACTCCGAGCGCTTCCTGGGCACTCCGCGCCTCTACGACGCTCCACGCGCGATGGGGCACCCGTGCCACGGCGAGGACGAGATCAACCCCGAGCACCAGCCGTTCGCGTGAGTGCGGGACAAGGAGCTGAGCAGCATGTCGCACGATTCGCGTCCGCGGTGCCTGTACATCGTCCGCGACGCCTTCGGCCGGAAGCTCGCGGACTACCGCGACGTTCCTCCGGCGCACCTGGTGTCCTTCGAGGACTTCCGCGACACCACGGCTTTGGTCGGGGACGTCATCGTCCCGGTGCACGCGGGCAGCGACCCGGACCTGCGCGACGAGGTCGACCGGATCTGCGCGGAGCGGGGCACGCCCTCCGTCGGGCTCCAGCTGCTGCCGACCAAGATCGTCTGCGGCCCGGTGGTCGTCCCCGGCCACACCGCGTGCCACTCGTGCTACCGCAGGCGTTCAGCGCAGCACGCGGCCAAGGCGCGCCACCTCGACGTGGACGCGAGCCTCTCCGGGCTGCCGCTGGGGTTCGGCGCGCAGCACCTGGCCGTGGCCTCCGGGCTCCTGGAGCTGGCCCTGACCGAGATCGCCGAGGGCGTCACGGGGATCGGCGGCACCGTGCGCACCTTCAACCTCGTCTCCGGCAGCGTGACCGCGGCGGTGACGGTGGCGGTCGACCGGTGCCCGAGGTGCGGCGGCCGGTTCGCGGCGGCACGCGCGACCGGCGCGTCGCCGGTACCGGAACTGCTGTGAAGGGGGACTGAGCCATGGGTGCCGAGATGAAAGCCGAGATGATCGGCCAGGCCGCGCGCACGGACATGCAGCTGGCCGTTCCGGTCCTGCCCGTCCTGCGTCGCGGGGTGCGGCTGCGGCCGGTCGGGAACGCGGTGCTGCTCGACGGAGCGGACCGGATGCAGTCGTTCTCCGGCGCGTTCGCCCGCGAAGGACTGGTGCCGCTGGCCGAGGCGTGCGACGGCACCCGCGACCACGCGACCCTGGCCCGCCACCTCGGAATCGACGAAGCAGCCGTGTACAAGTGCCTCGCGCTGCTCTGGACGGCGGGGGCCGTCGAGGAGGCCATGGCCGGGGACGAACCGCCAGTGGCACCGGAGCTGGCCTGTTTCCTGTCCCGCCTGGGCAACTCCACCGGGACGAACCCGTCCTGGGCGGACGCGGCGGCGCGGCTGGCCCGGCGCCCGGTGCGGCTCGAAGGAGATCCCGCCCTGGTCGCCGCGGCGCAGCGGGCACTGGGGGGCACGTGCACCGTGGTCACCCGAGCCACCGCCGAGGACGAGCTCACCGTGTTCTTCGAGACGGTGTCGTCGGCGGCGTCGCTCTCGAGCACTGAGGAGCGGTGCAGGCTGGACGGCCGCCCGCTGCTGCGGGTGCGCGCTGACGCGAAGACCGTCGTGATCGGCCCGTACACCGATCCCGCGATCACCCCGTGCCTGGAGTGCGGGTGCCACGGCGAAGCGGGGCTGTCCGGTGAACCGCCGCGGCACGTGCACGACCTCGTCGCCGGCCTGGCCTCGCACCACGTCACTGCCCTGGTCGCGCGTGCGACGACCACGCACCTGCCGATCGACGCGAGCGTGGTCGAGCTGGCGACGCTGGGCACGACCTACCGCCCGGCGACCACCCGCCCGGGTTGCCCCCGGTGCTCGGCTGCCCAGGGACCGGTCGCGCCGCAGGCCCCGGCCGGCGCGGTGTACGAAGCCGCCGTCGCCCTGCCGGTGCGCGAGTTCCTCAACCCGAAGGACCACCAGGCGCACTACTACACGTCGAACATCCGCTTGCAGACGCAGTTCAAGGACTGGCCGAGCCGCCCGCACACCGCGCTGCCCGTCCCCGACCTCTCACTGCTGCGGCACGAGCCGTGCCAGGACAGCACCCCGCTCACCCTGGACGGGCTCAGCCTGGTGCTGAAGATCGCCTTCGGCCTCAAGGACTCCGAGACCACGGCGGAACGCGTCAAGCGGTGGACGGCCGCGGGCGGGAACATCGGCTGCACCACGGCCCACGTGGTGCTGCGCGACGCGAGCCTGCTGCCACCGGGCGTGTACGCCTACGCGGACCAGGACCACACCCTGGTGGCCCTCTCCACCGCGGTCCCCGAGGGCGACGCGCCGTGCGAGATCGTCATCACCGGAGACCTCAAGAAGATCATGCGCAAGTACGGCACGTTCGGCTTCCGGCTGACCTTTCTGGACGCCGGTTGCGCCCTGTCCAGTGCCCGGGAGGTCGCGCGGCACCTGGGGCTGGGCTTCGCCCCGCGCTCCGACTGGGACGACGACGCGTTCGCCCGGGTGCTCAACGCGTCGCCGGCCGAGGAACCCGTCGTCGCCGTCGCGACCCTGGGAGGTACGGCATGAGAACCGACATGGCAGCCCTGACGCCCCTGCTCGAAGGGCTCACCTCGCGGACGAGCACCTCCGACGGCCGCGCCGCCGAGCGGGTGACGCTGCCGTTCCCCGGCGGCGTGCCCGTCGACCCCGCTCCGTCTGCCGAGGACCTCCTTCCCGTCCACGACCTGCACGACACGCTCCAGCGCCGGCGTTCGTCGCTGGTCTACGGGGACCAGCCGGTGCGCACCGACGTCGTCCTCGCGAAGCTGCGCGAGGTGCTGGTGCGGGACCGCGACGAGTGGGGCCTGGACGACACGGCGGGCGCCCTGGAAGCGTTCGTGTTCGCGTTCCGCAGCGAGGGCGCCGCCCCCGGCGTCCACCACGTGACCGCGGACGGCTGCTCCCACGTCGCCGGGCTCGACGAGCTGGGCCCGGTCGAGGACCTCGGCATCCAGCGCGAGTTCTCCACCGCGGCCGGGATCGCCGCCGTGTACGGCAACCTGGACCGGGCCGACAGCTGGGCCGGGGCCCACGGCTACCGCGTCTGCGCGGTGCGCGCGGCGATGGCCACCTACGACCTCAACCTCCGCTGCCAGGCGATGGGGCTCGTCGGCACGCTGTTCGGGGGCTTCATCCCCGCGTCCGTGCGCGCCCTGCTGCACAGCGACGGGGTGGTCCGCCACCCGCTGCTGGCCACCACCTACGCCCATCCCCGCTGACCCGACCGGAGAACCGTATGCACGTCTCGATCGTCATGTGGGACCTGAAGAAGTCCGAGGCAACGGTGGAAAGCCTGCGGGAGTACCTGCGCGACTACGCCGTCGACGCCTACTCCACGCTGGACGGGATGCGCCTCAAGGCGTGGTTCTCCCATTCGGAGCGCCAGGTGTGGGGCGCGGTCTACCTGTGGGACCGCGCCGACCAGATGCGGAGCCTGTTCCAGGTCAGCCGCGCGATCGAGCTCATCGGCTACCCGCCGACGTCGGTCGGCGGCTTCGAGCTGGAGGCGATCTCCGAAGGCAGGAGCGTGAACGAGACACTGGCCGGACTCGGCCTGGCGCTGCGGGACTGAACCGCTGCGGGACTGAACGACGACGGCGAACGGCCCGGGAGCGGGAGGCTCCCGGGCCGTTCGCCGTGCTGTGCCTCAGTGTTACTCGCCGCGCTGCTGGCGGAGCTTGGCGAGTGCCTCTTCGAGGATCGCCTCGCCGTCGGTGTCGGAGCGCCGCTCCTTCACGTACGCCAGGTGCGTCTTGTACGGCTCGTTCCGCGGCGGAGCCGGCGGCTCCTGCGAGTCCCGGCCCGCAGGCAGCCCGCAGCGCGGGCAGTCCCACGTCTCCGGCTCCTCGGCCTCCAACGCGAAGGAAGGCTTCACCTCGTGCCCGTTGGAGCAGAAGTACGAGACGCGGCGCCGCGGTGCGGACTCCCCGCGCTCGGACTCGCCCATCGGACCTGCCCCGACCCTGGTGCCGCGGATCGCGTTACCACCAGCCATGGACCCTCACACTCCCAGCCCCGTTAGCCCGTCGATCCCCATCGGAGTCGATGCCGTCATGCGCCCGTCTTGAGCAGCAGGCCGACCCCGACGATGGAGATCAACCAGACCGCGCCCACGAAGACCGTGATGCGGTCGAGGTTCTTCTCCACCACGCTGGAGCCGGACAGGCTCGACTGCATGCCACCGCCGAACAGGGAGGACAGACCGCCTCCACGCCCACGGTGCAGCAGCACGAGCAGAACGAGCACGATGCTCGACACGATCAACATGATCTGAAGAAAAAGCTGCATCTCACCCTCGCCGTACAGCGGTTGACGTCACAGAGTACCGGGTCGGTCGCGGGCGCATGACCGCCCCCGGGCTCAATTCCTTGAAACAGGAGCGAGCCCTAGGGCAAAGGCCCACCTGCGGCCAGCGCGCAGAGCTTGGCGAACTCCTCGCCGTCCAGGCTCGCCCCGCCGACCAGGGCGCCGTCCACGTCGTCGCCCTTCATCAGCTCGCTGATGTTGCCGGACTTGACCGAGCCGCCGTAGAGCACCCGGACCGCGTCGGCGATCTCGGGGCCGTACTTCTCGGCCAGCGCGGCCCGCAGCGCGCCGCAGACCTCCTGGGCGTCGGCGGCCGTCGCCACCTTGCCCGTGCCGATGGCCCACACCGGCTCGTAGGCGACCACCACGTCCTTGACCTGCTCGGCCTTGAGCCCCTTGAGGCCCGCGATGAGCTGGTCGGTGCAGTGCTGGACGTGGTTGCCGGCCTCGCGGACCTCCAGCTGCTCTCCGACGCACAGGATCGGCGCGATCCCGTGCTTGAGCGCGGCGCGGACCTTGCGGTTGACCAGCTCGTCGGTCTCCGCGTGGTACTCGCGGCGCTCGGAGTGGCCGACCACGGCGTAGGAGCAGCCCAGCTTCGCCAGCATCGGCCCGGAGACCTCGCCGGTGTAGGCGCCGGAGTCGTGCGGGGAGATGTCCTGCGCCCCGTACTTCGACAGCAGCTTGTCCCCGTCGGTCAGGGTCTGCACGCTGCGGATGTCGGTGAACGGCGGCAGCACGACGACCTCGACCTTGTCGAAGTACTTGGCGGGCAACGAGAACGCGATCTTCTGCGTCAGGGCGATGGCCTCGAAGTGGTTGAGGTTCATCTTCCAGTTGCCTGCGATGAGCGGCTTGCGGGCCATCTAGTCCTCCAGAACCGAGACGCCGGGCAGGTCCTTGCCCTCCAGGTACTCCAAGGACGCGCCGCCCCCGGTGGAGATGTGCGAGAAGCCGTCCTCGGGGAGGCCGAGCTGGCGCACGGCAGCGGCGCTGTCGCCACCGCCGACCACGCTGAACGCCTCGGACTTCACCAGGGCCTCGGCCACCGCGCGGGTGCCGCCGGAGAACGCCTCGAACTCGAACACGCCCATCGGGCCGTTCCAGAACACGGTGCGGGCGTCGGCCAGCTTCGCCGCGAACAGCTCGCGGCTGGCCGGGCCGATGTCCAGGCCCTGGCGCTCGGCCGGGATGGCGTCGGCGCCGACGATCTCGACCTCGGCGTCGGCGGCGAACTCGGTGGTGGTCAGCACGTCCACCGGCAGCACCAGCTCGACACCGCGCTTGTCGGCCTCCGCGAGGAAACCGCGCACCTGGTCGAGCTGGTCCTCCTGGAGCAGGGACTTGCCGACCTCGTGGCCCTGGGCCTTGAGGAAGGTGTAGGCCATGCCACCGCCGACGAGCAGCCGGTCGACCTTGGTGAGCAGGTTCGCGATGACGCCGAGCTTGTCGGAGACCTTCGCGCCGCCGAGCACCACGACGTAGGGCCGCTCGGTGTCGGTGGTGAGCTTGCGCAGCACCTCGACCTCGGCCAGCACCAAACCGCCCGCGTAGTGCGGCAGCCGCTTCGCGACGTCGTAGACCGACGCCTGCTTGCGGTGCACCACACCGAAACCGTCGGAGACGTAGGCGCCGTCGGGGCCGACCAGCGCGGCCAGCTCGTCGGCCAGCGCTGCCCGCTCTGCCTCGTCCTTGCTGGTCTCGCGCGCGTCGAAGCGCACGTTCTCCAGCAGGGCGACCCGGCCGTCGGCCAGAGCGTCCACAGTGGACTTCGCGGAGTCACCGGTGAGGTCGGACGCGAGCGCGACCTCGGAGCCGAGCAGCTCGCCGAGCCGCGCCGCGACCGGGGCGAGCGAGAACGTGGGGTCCGGGGAACCCTTGGGGCGCCCCAGGTGCGCGATGACGACGACTCGCGCGCCCGCTTCGGTGAGCTTGGTCAGGGTGGGCAGGGACGCCCGCACCCGGCCGTCGTCGGTGATCTTCGAACCGTCGAGGGGAACGTTGAGGTCGGCGCGCACCAGGACGCGCCGACCCGCAACACCCTCGGCCAGCAGGTCAGCCAGGGTCTTCAAGATGGGTTCCTCAGAGCTTGGAGGCGACGAGGGAGACGAGGTCCACGAGGCGGTTGGAGTAGCCCCACTCGTTGTCGTACCAGCCGACGACCTTGACCTGGTTGCCGATGACCTTGGTCAGCGGCGCGTCGAAGATGCACGACGCCGGGTCGGTGACGATGTCGGTGGAGACGATCGGGTCCGTGTTGTAGCGCAGGATGCCCTTGAGCGCGCCCTCGGCTGCGGCCTTCACCGCGGCGTTGACCTCCTCGACCGAGGTCTCGCGGCCCACGGTGACGGTGAGGTCGGTGGCCGAGCCGGTGGGCACGGGAACGCGCAGCGCGTAGCCGTCCAGCTTGCCCTTGAGCTCCGGCAGCACCAGGCCGATCGCCTTGGCCGCACCGGTGCTGGTGGGCACGATGTTCAGCGCGGCGGCACGGGAGCGGCGCAGGTCCTTGTGCGGCGCGTCCTGCAGGTTCTGGTCCTGGGTGTACGCGTGGATCGTGGTCATCAGACCCTTCTCGATGGTGAAGGTGTCGTGCAGGACCTTCGCCATCGGGGCCAGGCAGTTGGTGGTGCAGGAGGCGTTGGAGATCACCGTCTGCGAACCGTCGTAGCGGTCCTCGTTCGCGCCGAAGACGACCGTGAGGTCCTCGTTCTTGGCGGGCGCGGAGATGATGACCTTCTTGGCGCCACCCTCGTCGACGTGCTTGCGCGCGGTGGTGCCGTCGGTGAAGAAGCCGGTGGACTCGACGACGACGTCGACGCCCAGGTCCTTCCAGGGCAGCTTGCCCGGGTCGCGCTCGGCCAGCGCGCGGATGGTCTTGCCGTTGACCGAGATGCCCTCGTCGGTCACGGAGACCTCGCCGTCCAGCCGGCCCAGGATGCTGTCGTACTTGAGCAGGTGGGCCATGGTCGCGACGTCGCCGAGGTCGTTGAAGGCCACGATCTCGATGTCCTGGCCGCTGGCCTGGACCGCGCGCCAGAAGTTGCGTCCGATGCGGCCGAAGCCGTTCACGCCCACGCGAACCGTCACGGTGCCTCTCCTCTTGATGAGTCGTACCTAAAGGCTCTGTCGCCGTCACCCTAGCGGCTGACAGAGTCGCTGGTCACAGTGCCCTTACGACCGGCTTAATCGAATCAGCCGAACGGCCCGCGAACAGCACTTTCATCGTGCCCTGAACGGGGCGGCGGCAACCCGTTCGGTGACCGCCGCCACACCGCTCAGGCGTCGAGCATGTCCGCGGTCACCGCGGACTCGGTGTCCGGGATCGACAGGTCCCTTGCCTTCTTGTCGGCCATCGCCAGCAGACGCCTTATCCGCCCGGCGACCGCGTCCTTGGTCATCTGCGGGTCGGCGAGCTGGCCGAGCTCCTCCAGCGACGCCTGCCGGTGCGCCAGCCGCAGCCGCCCCGCGGCCACCAGGTGCTCCGGCGCGTCCGGGCCGAGGATGTCCAGCGCCCGCTCCACCCGCGCGGCGGCGGCCACCGCGGCACGCGCGGACCGGCGCAGGTTGGCGTCGTCGAAGTTGGCCAGCCGGTTCGCGGTGGCGCGCACCTCGCGGCGCATCCGCCGCTCCTCCCAGGCCAGCACGCTGGAGTGCGCGCCGAGCCTGGTCAGCAGCGCGCCGATGGAGTCGCCGTCGCGGACCACCACCCGGTCGGCGCCGCGCACCTCGCGGGACTTGGCCTGGATGCCCATCCGCCGGGCCGCGCCGACCAGCGCCAGCGCCGCCTCGGGGCCGGGGCAGGTGACCTCCAGCGCGGAGGAGCGGCCGGGCTCGGTCAGCGAGCCGTGCGCCAGGAAAGCGCCCCGCCAGGCCGCCTCGGCGTCGCACACCCCGCCGGAGACCACCGGCGCGGGCAGCCCGCGCACGGGCCGTCCCCTCGGGTCGAGCAGGCCGGTCTGCCGGGCGAGGCCGTCGCCGTCGCGGACGACGCGGACCACGTAGCGGGTGCCCTTGCGCAGCCCGCCGGAAGTGATCACGTGCACGTCCGAGTTGTGCCCGAACAGCTCGTGGATCTCCTTGCGCAGCCTGCGCGCGGCAACGCCGGTGTCCAGCTCGGCCTCCACCACGACGCGGCCTGCCACGATGTGCAGCCCGCCCGCGAACCGGAGCAGCGAGGAGACCTCCGCCCGGCGACAGCAGGTCTTGGTCACCGACAAGCGGCTCAGCTCGTCCTTGACCGCCGCGGTCATCGCCATGGGGTCTCCTCCTCCCGAACACATGTGTCCGTGGTGCTGGGTGATTCTGGGCTCTGGTTCGCGCGAGTTGCTAACGCGGTGTCCCCGACGACCTCGGTGAACGCGCTGCGCAGGCTCACCGCGAGCGCGTCAGGGTCGTGCCGGTCGGGGTTCCCGGCGAGCGCTATCCGGCTCAGGCGAGCCGTTCCGCCGAGGGAGGACGCCGCGCGCCGCAAGCGGTCGGGGGTGGGCACCGAGTCGGTATCGGCGATCACCGCGTCCACCCGTAGGCCCGGCGCGTGTTCGGCGAGCACCTGAAGGTGTTGTTCCGGCGAGAAGCCCTCGGTTTCCCCCGGTTGTGGGACGAGGTTGAGCACCACCACGCGCCGCGCCGCCGTGCGCACGAGCGCGTCGTGCAGCTCCGGCACGAGCAGGTGCGGCAGCACGCTGGTGAACCACGAGCCCGGTCCCAGCAGCACGAGGTCGGCGTCGAGCACCGCGTCGACGGCCTCCTGGCACGCGCGCGGCGCACCGGGCTGGGCGCCCGCGGCGCGCAGCCGGACCCGTTGCACGCGACCGGGAGTGCTCGCGACGGCGACCTGGCCGCGGATGCGGCGCACCGCGGAACGGTCCTCGTCCAGCCCCACGACGTCGGCCTCGATGTCCATGGGCTCACGGCACATCGGCAGCACCCTGCCGCGCACGCCGAGCAGCCGCGCGACCGCGTCGAGCGCCGCGACCGGGTCGCCGGCGGTCTCCAGCAGCCCCGCCAGCACGAGGTTGCCCACCGCGTGCCCGGCCAGCGCGCCCGAGCCGCCGAAGCGGTGCTGGAACGCCTCCGTCCACACGGGAGAGTCACTGGCGAGCGCCACCAGCGCCTTGCGCAGGTCGCCCGGCGGCAGCAGCCCCAGCTCGCGGCGCAGCCGTCCCGAGGACCCGCCGTCGTCGGCGACGGTCACCACGGCGGTCACGTCCGGGGTGATCCGGCGCAGCGCCGCGAGGGTGACCTGGAGCCCGTGCCCGCCGCCGAGCGCGACCACCCTCGGCGGCCGGGCGGCGGAGTCCGGTTCCGGTGCGTCCGAAGTGGACTCTCCCGTCACTCGCGCCCCAGGTCCCGGTGCACGACCTTGACCGTCATCCCGTCCTCCGAAGCCAGTCGCCCTGCGAGCTCCTCCGACATCGCCACACTGCGGTGCTTACCACCCGTGCAGCCGACGGCCAGCGTCAGGTACCGCTTGCCCTCGCGGTGGTAGCCCGCGCCGATCAGCCGCAGCAGCTCCTGGTAGCGGTCCAGGAAGTCCTCGGCGCCCTCCTGGCTCAGGACGTAGTTGCGGACCTCCTCGTCAAGGCCGGTGTTGTCGCGCAGCTCGGGGATCCAGAACGGGTTCGGCAGGAAGCGCACGTCGATGACCAGGTCGGCGTCCATCGGCAGGCCGTACTTGTAGCCGAAGGACAGCACGGTCACCCTGGTGCGCGCGCTGGACTCGCTGCCGAAGGCGTCCTCGATCTTGCCGCGCAGCTGGTGCACGGACAGGCCGGAGGTGTCCAGCACCAGGTCGGCCTCGTCGCGCAGCGGCATCAGCATCCTGCGCTCGGCGGCGATGCCGTCGGAGAGCCTGCCGTCGCCCTGCAACGGGTGGCCGCGGCGCACCTGCTCGAAGCGCCGGATCAGCACCGCGTCGGTGGCCTCCAGGAACAGCACCTTCGGCTTGTAGCCGCGGGCGTCGAGGTCCCTGATCACCGAGGCGAGGTCGTCGGTGAACGCGCGGCTGCGCACGTCCATCACCACGGCGACCTTGGTGATCACGCCCCGGGCCTGGGCACCGAGCTCGACCATGGTGGAGACCAGCTCCGGCGGCAGGTTGTCCACCACGAACCAGCCGAGGTCCTCAAGGCACTTGGCCGCGGTGCTGCGGCCCGCCCCGGACAGGCCGCTGACCACGGCCACCTCGACGCCCGACTTCTCGTCGTTCACGTTCCGTCCTCCCCGTTGCCCGCGCCCAGCGCGGCGAGTACTGCCTCTGCGGTGCGCCGGCCCACCCCGGGCACCTCGGTGATCTGTTCGACGGTGGCGGCTCTGAGGCGCTTGAGCGAGCCGAAGTGCTTGAGCAGCGCGGCCTTGCGCGCGTCGCCGAGCCCGCTGACCCCGTCCAGCGCGGAGGCGGTCATCCGCATCGACCGCTTCTGCCGGTGGTAGGAGACCGCGAAGCGGTGCGCCTCGTCGCGGACCCGCTGCAACAGGTACAGCGCCTCGCTGGTGCGCGGCAGGATCACCGGATCGGGATCGCCGGGCACCCACACCTCCTCCAACCGCTTGGCCAGCCCGACAACGGCCACGTCGGTGACGCCCAGCTCGGCGAGCACGTCGGCCGCGGCGTTGGCCTGCGGCCCCGCGCCGTCGACGACCAGCAGGTTGGGCGGGTAGGCGAAGCGCTTCGGCTTGCCGGTCTCCGGGTCGATGCCGGGCCGGTCGGCGTCCTCGGCGGTGCTGGTCTCGGCCTTGTAGCGGGCGAACCGGCGCCGCACGACCTCGGCGATGGAGGCGACGTCGCCCTCGGTCGCGGCCTCGCGGACGGCGAAGCGGCGGTACTCGGACTTGCGCGCGAGCCCGTCCTCGAAGACCACCAGCGAGGCCACCACGTCGCTGCCCTGCACGTGGCTGATGTCGATGCACTCGATGCGCAGCAGCGCGGTGTCCAGGTCCAGCGCCTCCTGGAGCTCCTGGAGCGCGGCCGAGCGCGCGGTGAGGTCCCCGGCGCGGCGCAGCTTGTGCTGGGTGAACGCCTCCGCGGCGTTGCGGGCCACGGTCTCGGCGAGCGCGCGCTTGTCCCCGCGCTGCGGCACCCGCAGGTCCACCTTGGAGCCGCGCAGCTTCGACAGCCAGTCCACCACCGCGTCGGCGTCCTCGGGCAGCTCCGGCACCAGGACCTCGCGCGGCACGGGACTGCCACCGGCGTCGGCCTGCGCGGCGAGGTCGGCCTGGTCTCCGTAGAACTGGGTGATGAACTGCGCGACCAGGCCGGGGGTGTCGACCTCCTCGACCTTGTCGATCACCCATCCGCGCTGGCCGCGCACCCGCCCGCCCCGCACGTGGAAGACCTGCACCGCGGCGGCGAGCTCGTCCTCGGCGAAGGCCACCACGTCCGCGTCGGTGCCGTCGCCGAGCACCACGGCCTGCTTCTCCATGGCCCGGCGCAGCGCGGTGACGTCGTCCCGCAGCCGCGCGGCGCGCTCGAACTCCAGCTCGTCGGAGGCGGCCTGCATCTCCTTCTCCAGCTTGCGCACCATGGCGTCGGTGCGGCCGGAGAGGAAGTCGCAGAAGTCCTCGACGATGTCGCGGTGCTCCTGCTCGCTGACGCGGCCGATGCACGGCGCGGAGCACTTGTCGATGTAGCCGAGCAGGCACGGGCGGCCCATCTGCGCGTGCCGCTTGAAGACGCCGCCGGAGCAGGTGCGCGCCGGGAAGACCCGGAGCAGCAGGTCGACGGTCTCGCGGATCGCCCATGCGTGCGCGTACGGACCGAAGTAGCGGACGCCGCGCTTGCGCGGTCCCCGGTAGACGTGCAGCCGCGGGTAGTCCTCGTGCAGCGTCACCGCGAGCACCGGGTAGGACTTGTCGTCGCGGTAGCGGACGTTGAACCGCGGGTCGAACTCCTTGATCCAGGAGTACTCCAGCTGCAGCGCCTCGACCTCGGTGCCGACGACTGTCCACTCCACCGATGCGGCGGTGGTGACCATCTGGCGGGTGCGGGCGTGCAGCGTCGCCACGTCGGCGAAGTAGGACGAGAGGCGGCTGCGCAGGCTCTTCGCCTTGCCGACGTAGATGACGCGCCCGGAGGCGTCGCGGAACTTGTACACGCCCGGCGCCTCGGGAATCGTTCCCGGGGCGGGGCGATACGTCGACGGGTCGGCCACGTCATAAGCCTACGGACCGCTCTGACACTCGCCGAAACGGCCCAACCGGCTCATGCCAGCACGACCCGGTCCCCATCAGCGCGAACGCCGACCGGGGTGAGCCCCGTGGTCGCTGGCCCCTTCCGGAGATCACCCGTCTCGGCGTCGAAGGTGCTGCCGTGGGTGGGGCAGTCGACCTGCCCGCCGGCGGGGGCGCTGACGATCGAGCCGGTGTGCGGGCACCTCGGGTCGAACGCGCGCACCTGTCCCGCCCTGGTGCGCACGATGAGCAGCCGCCCGCCCCCGGGGACGTCGACGAGCTTCCCGCCGCCGACCGGCAGCTCGCTCAGCCCGACGAGCGCGGTCCCCGGCTTCGCCGTCCCCGTCCCCGCCGCCGGCCTCGTCCCGCCACCCCCGCACCCCGCAACCGTCAACCCCACCAGTCCACACAGGACATTCCGTCTCGTCACACCCACTCCCCCAACCTATTCCCCACCCCCTTTCCGGCCATTCGCGGGCTTATGGACGTGTTCAGCCCTCCGAAACGGTCCATAAGCCCGCGAATGGCGGTGAGGGGTTCAGGGGTTCAGGGGGGTGAATCGTTGACGTGGTGGGGGAAAGGGGGCACGGTCGGGGGTACCGCCGCGCACCGGAACGCGCCCTGGGAGGCCAGAACCGATGCTTCGCTTCACAACCGTGATCGCGGCCGCGCTCGTGCTTGTGACGACCGCGACACCGGCCAGTGCGGGACAACGAGCCGTCGTCGGCACCGCGGAGGAGCTCGTCGCGGCGCTCAAGGCCGCGACGCCCGGCAGCACCATCGAGCTGCGGCCCGGCGTCTACGACGGTGCTTTCTTCGGCACCGCCTCGGGGACCGCCGCCGCCCCCATCACCCTGACCGGACCGCGCACCGCCGTGCTCAAGAACACCAAGAAGGCGTGCGACCCCAACGTGCCGGCCGACCGCGAGGCGCAGGGGGTGAGCTACTGCGGCTACGGCTTCCACCTGAACCTCGCGAAACACTGGCTGCTCAAGGGTTTCAGCGTCGCTGAGGCCAGCAAGGGCATCGTGTTCGACGGCTCGGACGACAACGTGGTCGACGACGTCGAGGTCCGCCAGATCGGCGACGAGGGCGTGCACTTCCGGGCCAACTCCAACGACAACGTCCTCCGCAACTCCTCGGTCCGCGACGTCGGCACCGCGCAGCCCGCGTACGGCGAAGGCGTCTACTTCGGCTCGGCCAAGGGCGCGAACTGGGGCAAGTACGGCGACCGGCCCGGCGACCAGACCGTGCCGGACACCAGCGACCGCAACCAGGCGCTGGACAACCGGCTCGGCCCCAACGTCGCCGCCGAGCACGTGGACATCAAGGAGGGCACCACCGGCGGCAAGGTGCTGCGCAACACCTTCGACGGCGTCGGCATGACCGGTGAGAACTCCTCGGAGAGCTGGGTCAACGCCAAGGGCAACGACTACGACATCTCCGACAACCGGGGAACCCGCAGCTTCGAGCACGGGTTCAAGGTGATCCAGCGGCTCGACGGGTGGGGCTGCGGCAACGTCTTCCACCGCAACGTCGCCGACGTCCAGGCGGCGGGCTACGGGTTCCAGTTCCCGCACAACAAGAAGTGCGGGTCCAAGCCCAACCTGGTCTACCGCGACAACACGGTGACCAACGCGGGCAAGGGTTTCTCCGACGTCACCCCCGTGAGCTGACCGACGAGCCCGCCGGGGGTCTAGAGCCTGTCCTGCAAGTCGTCCCGCTCCCCCGAGCCGGCGCGCCACCCCCACGTCCCGGACCCCCGCGCCCCCGCGTCCCCGTATCCGCGTGAGCCAGCCGGCGTGGCCGGGTTTTTCGCGTTTTGTCACCTTGATGCGCGAAAGAGCGCTCCCACTTCGCATCAAGGTGACAAAACGCGAAAGGAGGGGCGGGTGGGTGAGGGCGCCAAGCGGGGTGGTGAGGGCGCCAAGGGGGTGGGGTGGTGTTGCCACGTGCAGGACACGGTCTAGAGCCCTCGGCGGGCCAGCTCGGTCAGCAGCGCGCGGTCCCCTGCGCACTCGCGCTTCAGCTCTTCCAGGTAGCGGTGGAACTTCGCCCGCCCGTCGTCGGCGGTCTTCTCCCACGCGAGGCCGAGGCCGTCCAGCAGGTCGGCCACCTCGGCCGCGTGCTCGGCGCCGCCGACCGCGACCCGCCTGCGCACCAACCGCCGGTAGACCGGCAGCACCTGCTCGGGGTGCCGCATCACGCGCTCCTCGGCCAGCGCGGCCCACACGTGGTCGGCGCAGCCGTGCTCGGTCGCCGCCCGCCAGGCGGCGTCGATCTCCCCGTCCCACATCAGGATCTGCACGAGCACGGAGTTGCGGGTGGTGTCCTCGGCCTGGGCGCGCAGCCACCGCCTCGCCCACTCCCGCTGCGCGGGCCACCGGTCGGCGCGGTCGGCGACGGTGCGCAGCCGGAGGTAGGTGTCAAGGCCCGGCCAGTCGCGGAAAGCGTTGCGCGCCAACTGCAACGCCCGTGTGGTCTTGCCGAGTCGCAGGCAGGCGTCCACCGCGACGTCGACGAGCCGGACCTCGGCGCGGCTGCCCTGGGTGGCGACCAGCCCGCGCTCCACCCACGCCAGCGCCTCCGCGGTGCGCCCGGCGTCCTCCAGCACGGTGGCGATCCGGAGGTACTGCCACGGCGTGGACAGGTCCGTCGCCAGCCACTGCACCTCGACGTCGACGTCACCGGTGTACAGCGCCAGCTCCTCCATGAGCCGGACGACGGCCCACCGTCTTCGGTCGTAGCGCGGGGTGCGGCCGAACGGGACGGTCGGCAGCTCGCGGCAGGCCCGGCGCGCGGTTCTGCGGTAGGCGGCGATCCCCTCCGGCCCCAACGCCTCGGCGTACTCGCTGAGCGCGACCTCGGGGCCGTCGGGGTAGTTCAGCTGCAACCGGACCAGCCAGCTCGCCAGGCGGTGCGGGTCGGGCCGGCTCCTGCGGCACGCGAGCGCGTGGGCGGACAGCGCCTGCTGCATCAGCTCCGGCAGCTCGCCCGCGTTCCCGGTGACCTGCTGCGCCGCCGAGCACAGCACCTCGACCACCTGTTCGGCGAAGTCGACCGCGTGGTCGGCCCTGCCGACACCGGCCTGCTCGCGCAGCGACCGGACGACCTCGCGCAGCCGGACCCAGTGGTCGGCCTCCCGTTCACCGTCGAACGGCGGCAGTCCACCGCGCAGGCCCCGCAGTGCTGCCACGCCGTAAGGCTCATCGCCCCCAATGCCGCCCACTTGCTGAATCAAACCGCAACCCGCCCGGTCCGCGCCCGAGTTGACTCCGAAGAGAGCAGTCCCAGCGCCCGAACGGCGGCACCCGGGGGTACCGCCGTTCGGGACGTGATCAATCGGTGATCAGGACGTGGTGTGCGCGGGGACGGTGCGCGTGGTGCCCGAGACGGTCCAGATCGTGTAGGCGATGGCGTTGGTGTGCCGCTCCAGCGACTGCGCGTTGATGTTGCTCGTGGTGTCGCAGGACTGGTGGTAGCACTTGTCGAAGGCCACGTTGGCCTGGCCGCCCCACTTCTGGGCCTGCGCGGCCGTCTTGCGCACCTCGGCGCCGCTGAACGTGCCGCCGGTGGGGATGCCCGCCCGCGCGAAGGCCGCGTGGTCGGAGCGCCCGCCGACGTTGGTCGTCTCGGTCGGCACGTTGATGGACGTGAAGTACGCCTCGAGCGTTTGCTGCAGCTTCTCCGACCCGGCGGGCTGGCCGCTGGAGGAGTAGACGAAGTACGCCGGGTTCGGCGAGCCGGTCATGTCGAAGTTGACGTAGCCCTTGATCTTGCTCTTCTCCGCGGCTGGCAACGTGTTCACGTAGTTGGTCGAGCCGACAAGGCCCAGCTCCTCCGCGCCCCACCAGCCGAAGCGCAGGTGCTGCTTCGGCTTGAGCTGCTGCTTGGACACGGTCAGCGCGACCTCGAGCAGACCGGCCGAGCCGGAGCCGTTGTCGTTGATGCCCGGTCCGGCGCCGACGCTGTCCAGGTGGCCGCCCGCCATCAGCACGGAGTTCTCGTCGCCGCCCGGCCAGTCGGCGATCAGGTTGTAGCCCTTGGTGCCCCAGTTGGTGAACTCCAGCACCTTGGTCTGGTATCCGGCCGCGTCCAGCTTGCCCTTGACGTAGTCGACCGACGCCTTGAAGCCGGGCTTGCCGTGCGCCCGGTTGCCGCCGTTCGCCGTCGCGATCTGCTGGAACTGGTTCAGGTGCTCCTGCACGGCCGCGACCGGGATCGTCGGCGCGGCGGCCACCTCGACGGTGGCGGCGCCGCTCGGGGTGGCGAGGACGCCCAGGGTCAGGGTCGAGGCAAGGGCAACCGAACCGAGTGTCGCTCGGATCTTCACTGTATGACCTCCCAGCAGGGTGGACGCCACTCTTGTCAGTGACGCAGAGATCACCGGGAGTGTCCGCGACCGCTCGGGGGCGGCGGTAGGGACTTTCGAGGGGTGCTGTTCACTGTCTGCAAACACGCTGAAGAGTCGGCCGTTGAACGCGCAACGCCCGCGCACCATGCCTGCCTTTGACGTTGTTGTCCCCAAGGCCGCCTGTGGGCGCACGCGCGCCGTGCGAGTTCGAAATACGCCCCGCACAGACGAAAAGGGCGGCCCCGACCATGCGGGACCGCCCCTTCCGATGGGTGCTGCTACTGCTCGTCGGACAGCTCCGTGGTGTCCTGCCGGGCGACCATCGGCGGGGTCGCCGCGCCCAGCGCCGGGGTGTCGGCGGCGCTGGAGGAGGTACCCAGCGGACCCGGAACCTCCTTGCGCGCCACGGCTTCCGCCTCCTGCACGGCCTTGGCCACGTGCGGGTCGGGCGCGGTGTCGAACCAGCCCGCGGTCGAGTCGTCCTCGTCCTCGGGGCGCGGCGCGGGCGTGTCGTCGACGGGCGGCTCGTAGCGGAAGACGCCGTCCTCGCCCTTGCTGCCGAACATCTTCGCGAAGCCCTGCAACGCGTCGCCGAACTGGCTGGGCACCATCCACACGGTGTTGGAGTCGCCCTGCGCCATCTGCGGCAGCGTCTGGAGGTACTGGTAGGCCAGCAGCTCCGGCGTCGGCCTGCCCGCCTTCACCGCGGCGAAGACCTTCTCGATCGCCTTGGCCTGGCCCTGCGCCTGGAGGTAGCGCGCGGCGCGCTCACCCTGCGCGCGCAGGATGCGCCCCTGCCGCTCACCCTCCGCGGCGAGGATGGCCGCCTGCTTCTGGCCCTCCGCCGACAGGATCGCGGCCTGCTTCTGCCCCTCGGCGGTCTTGATCGACGCCTCCCGCTGGCCCTCGGCGGTGAGGATCATGGCGCGCTTCTCCCGGTCGGCGCGCATCTGCTTCTCCATCGAGTCCTGGATGGAAGGCGGCGGGTCGATCGCCTTGAGCTCGACCCGGGAGACCCGGATGCCCCAGCGGCCGGTGGCCTCGTCGAGCACGCCGCGCAGCTGGCCGTTGATGGAGTCGCGCGAGGTGAGCGTCTCCTCCAGGCTCATGCCACCGACGACGTTGCGCAGCGTGGTCGTGGTCAGCTGCTCGACGCCGATGATGTAGTTGGAGATCTCGTAGACCGCGGCGCGCGGGTCGGTCACCTGGAAGTACACGACGGTGTCGATGGAGACCGTCAGGTTGTCCTGGGTGATCACCGGCTGCGGCGGGAAGGACACCACCTGCTCGCGCAGGTCGATCCGGGCGCGCACCTTGTCCAGGAACGGCAGCAGGAAGTTCAGTCCGGGAGCGGCGACGGCGCGGAACCGACCGAGCCGCTCGATGACGGCGGCCTGCGCCTGCGGGATGACCAGGACCGCCTTGGCGACGGTGACCAGCACCAGCAGGACGATGACCGCCACGACGATGAGCGTGGCTGTTGCGGCTTCCACTTAGTCCTCCGACCAGACGATCGCTGTTGCTCCGGAAATGCTCATCACGGTCACGGCGCTGCCGGGTTCGAGCACCTGGGTGTCGTCGTAGCAGCGGGCCGACCAGACCTCGCCGCCGAGCTTGATCTGCCCGCCATTGCTGTCCACAGTGGACAGAACAACGGCCTTGGCGCCGACGAGCGCCTCGGTGTGCATCTTCATGGAGTCCCCGGCAAGCAACCGCCGCTTCAGCGCGGGGCGGACGAGGGCGAGCAGGGCAAGCGACGCCGCTCCGAACACCAGGGCGTCCACCAGCAGCGCGGCGCCGAGCGCGGAGGAGCCCGCGGCGGCGAGAGCGGCAAGGCCGATCATCAGCAGGACGAAGTCCCCGGAGAGCACCTCGGCTGCGATCAGCAGCACGCCGGCGATCAGCCACAACAGAGCGGCCATGTCCTCATCGTGGCAGACCCCCCGCTCCCCCGCCGGGACCAACACTCCCCGTGACCGAGGTGTGATCTTCCCTGCCCCTGAGTGACCCCGTCAGGGGACGGTGACGAAGTCGATGAGGTGCTCGACGGCGGTGAGCAGCGGGGGTTCCAGGTCGCGGAAGCCGGTGACCGCCGAGAGCACCCTGCGCCACCCGTCCGCGGGCTCGCCCCAGCCGAGGCGGGCGCAGACGCCCTCCTTCCACGGCGTGCCCTTGGGGATCACCGGCCACTCCCGGATGCCGAGGACCGAGGGCTTGACCGCCTGCCAGACGTCCACGTACGGATGGCCGGTGACCAGGACGTTCTCGTCGGTCACCGCCGCGACCACGCGGGACTCCTTGCTGCCGTCGACGAGGTGGTCGACCAGAACGCCGAGCCGCCGACGAGGGCCGGGGCCGAACTCGGCGACCAGGGCCGCGAGGTCGTCGACGCCGTGCAGCGGCTCCACCACGACGCCTTCCACCCGCAGGTCGTGGCCCCAGACGCGTTCGACCAGCTCGGCGTCGTGGATGCCCTCCACCCAGATCCGGCTGGCCGCGGCGGTGCGGGCGCGCAGGCCCTCCACCCGGACGGAGCCGGAGGCGCTGACGCGGGGCGCCGCCGACGGGGCCGCCGGGCGGACGAGGGTGACCGGCTCGCCGTCGATGAGGAAGGCGGCCGGGGTCATCGGGAACAGCCGCCGCCTGCCCGCGGCGTCCTCCAGCAGCACCGAGCCGGACTCGACGCGCACCACCGCGCCGCAGAAGCCGCTGTCGGGGTCCTCGGCGACCACACCGGGCTCGGCAGGCACCTCCGGGACGACACGTCGTTTGCGCGGGGTGGACAGGATGTCCTTGCCGTAGTTGAAGGAACGCACGGCGAGAACGTACCGGTATCCTCGGTCGACGTGTCCGTTCCCAGCGCAACCATGGCCGTGTGGGCCTCCGCCTGGCTGCACGGCTCGGCCGCGGCCGACGACGTGCTCGACGCCCTCGCCGCGTGGGGTGAGCTCCAGGAGGTCGTGGCCGCCGACGAGGAGACCGCCGACCGCACCGGGCTCCCGGTCGACGGGGAGCGCGCCGCCGGAATGGCGCTGTGGCTCGCCGCGCTGCGCGGGCTGGGCGCGGACTCGGCGGCGTTGGTGCTGCCCGTTCCCGGCGACGTGCGCGGGCTCGGTGGCGCGGGACCGTTGGTGCGACCGGCTGTGGAACGCGGCGAGGCCGCCGTGTTCGGCAGGGCGGGGCTCGCGGCCGTTCCCGAGGACGTCGCCGACGGGGTGCTGCGGTGGACGGTGTTCGCGGTGCCCGGCTCGCCCGGCGCGGACCACACGCCGATCGGCGAGGCCGAGCACGGGATGACCGTGGCCGTGCGCGAGGCCGCCGCCACGCTGGTGTCACTGGACGTCGCGCGGCACCGGCCGAACGTGCGCGCGGAGATCGCCGAGTTCATCTCGTCGCGGCCGAGGCTGGCGTGGCCCCCCGGGATGCCGCCGCGCTCGCTGCGGGTGCTGGAGCGGGCGGTCGAGGTCGAGGCGATCCTGCGCGCGGCACTCGGGGACGGCGAGGGCGGAGCGGTGTCGGCGTCGGCGGTCCGGGCGCGCGGCGAGGCGCTGCGCCCGCTGGCCGACGCGGTGCGCGGGGCCAGGTGCGCCGCGGTGGCCGAAGCCGTTCGGCTGCTCGCCGGACAGCACGGTGGACAGTTTCACTGAATCACAGCAGTGGACTGTCCATAATCGGTACGAATTTCCGACTTCGGGGTTGAACCACCGGGATCGGCGAGCCACCATTCGGCGGATCGCCTTTCACGGGGGGTGTCGATGACGTACACCGAAGAACCGGTGCGACCGACCTGGCTGGACGGACTTGAACGCGTGCACAGGCTCACCTCGCGCGAATACGAGGTATTCCTGCTGTTGGTCAAGGGCAGTTCGAACCAGGAGCTCGCGGATTCGCTGAGTTTGACCGAGCGCACCGTTCGCGCGCACCTCACCCAGATCCTGCAGAAGCTCGAACTCGGCTCCCGGCTGGAGGCGTGCCTGCTGTCCTACGCCCATTCCAGCCGCTTACACGCGTAGAGGGTCAGCATGCCGACCACCTCGGTCTTCTACCCGGTGGAGGTGGCTCGGCCCTCGGCCGTGGCGCCCTTCGCCGAGCTCGTCCAGCGCGGCCCGCTCGCCCGCCTGTGGCTGGGCCAGTCCACCCGGCTGGAGACCCACCAGGTCCTGGCCTACCTCGCGGGTGCGGGGCTGACCGTGCCGATGGGCACGGCCGTGACGCTGCTGCCGCTGCGCCATCCCTACGAGGCCGCGGTGGAGGCGCGGTCGCTCGCGGCGCTCACCGGGCAGCCCTACGTCGCGGGTTTCGGCGCGTCGTGGCCGCTGTTCGTCGAGAGCCTGCTCGGTGAGCCGTACGCCAGTCCCAAGCGTGCCACCTGCGAGTACCTCGCCACGGTCCGCACGTTGCTGGACGGGGAGATCCACCAGCGGCACGGCGCGCTGGTGCCGATGGAGCACCCGCCGGTCGAGGTCGGCGCCGGGGTGCTGCGGCCGGCGATGGCCAGGGCGGCGGGAGCGGTCGCCGACGTCGCGATCACCTGGATGACGCCGCCGGAGTACCTCCGGGACACCCTCGTCCCCGCACTGCGCGAGGCCGGGCGGAACCCGAGGGTGGCCACCGTGGTGCACGTGGCGACCAAGCAGCCAGGCCGCGACCCGAGGCGGCTCGCCCGGCTCGGGGCGGTGGGGCACCTGCGGCTGCCGCACTACGCGGAGATGGCGCGGCTGGCCGGGCTGGACATCGACCCGGCGGACCCGGCGGGCTGCGCGGCGGCGCTGGTGGACTCCGGCGTGTTCGTCAGCGGCACCGAGGAGGAGATCGGCGAAAGGCTCGCCCAGTACCACGCCGCCGGTGTCGACGAGATCATTCTCAACCCGTGCGGCGTTCTCGCGGCCGAAGGAGCCGCGGCCGCCCTCGCCGATGTCACCCGAATCGCGGAATGTGCACAGAGATCTTGATGGCTTCGTGACCTGATCATCGGAGTTTCTGAACGAGGACTGTCGCCGACGACAATGGCGGCACACTCGGAAGCCGGGTCAGGATATTTCCCGTAAACGGTTTTCCATTCTCGCCCCGGCGCACACATGGGGCCTTCGAAAGGTATGGGGAAATGAACTCTGCCCACTCCGGTGACCAGTTCGACCTCGACGTCCGGGTCGCCACGCCCGGCGAGTCCGTCGAGGCGCTGTCGATCACCAGCGCGCTGACCCGCCTGGTCTGCACCCGGGTGACCTGCCGCAGCTGCACCTGCCTGAGCTGCATCACCCAGTGCCCGATCGGCTGCTGATCACCGCGTGACGCGAGCCGGGGACCGCCGGTCAGGCGGCGGTTCCCGGCTCAACCGCTCCCCCATCGAAGGAGGGTCCCCGTGACCGTCGCACACCCGGCGTTGGCGGCCGAAGCGCTGCGCGGTGCAGCACTGCTCGCCTCGCGGCTGGCCGATCCGGACGTGGTCGAGGCCGCGGTCGCGGAGTCGGAGCAGAGCTCCCGCTACCCCTTCGGCTGGGGCGGGCCTTCACTGTTCGCCGGGCACGCGGGAAGCGCGCTGGTCTTCCAGAACGCCCACCGCGCGCAGCCGGAGCGGGCGGAGCACTGGAGAGCGCTGGCCCACCAGCAGCTCGTGCTCGCCGCGCAGACCAGCTTCGACGTGCCGCTGGACAACCCCGGCCTGGCCGCGGGAACGGCCGGCCTCGCGTTCGCCTTCGCCGACTCCGCCACGGAGGAACCCCGCTACGGCGCGACCCTGGCCAAGCTCAACGCGCAGCTCGCCGAGCAGGTGACCGGCACGGTGACGTGGCGCGCCGAGGACGGTGTGAAGGACAACGACTACGACGCGGTGCAGGGCGCCTCCGGCACGCTGGGCTATCTGAGCCTGTTCGGCACCGACCTCGCTCCGGACGTGCAGAGCGCCGTCGATGTGCTGGTCAACGACCTCATCTGGCTGTGCGCGCCGCAGGAGCGGCGGTGGTTCATCCCACCGCGCCACTACCCGATCGAGGACTACAACGAGCCGTATCCGCACGGCTACGTCAATCTCGGGCTCGCGCACGGCATCCCCGGTCCACTGGCCGCGCTGTCCTTCGCGTGGCGCGCGGGGCACCGGCACGAGGGGCTGATCGAGACCGTGCGGCATCTGACCGACTACCTCGTCGGCGTGCCGTGCGAGGACGAGTGGGGCCGCAACTGGCCCGGCGGAATCCCGCTCACCGAGGACGGCGCGGAGAACCGCGGGCGCCTCGGGCGAGCCCGGACCGCGTGGTGCTACGGCGCTCCCGGCATCGCCTGCGCGCTGCTGAACGCGTCGATCGCGTTGCAGGACAACGAGGTCCGTGAGATCGCCGTGGACGCTTTCGAAGCCGTGCTGCGCAGGTTCACCGCCGCCGGGCGCATGGACGGCGCGACGCTGTGCCACGGAGCGGCGGGGCTGCTGGCGATCGCGGCGGCCTTCGACCGGCAGACCGACAGCGCCGAGATCCGGGACGGCATCGCCGCGCTCACCGAGCACGTGCTGTCGCACTGCGACGAGCACCTGTTGCTCGGCGTCCAGGACTACGAGGAAGCCGGTGTGCTGCTTGACAACCCCGGCCTGCTCACCGGTTCGGCCGGGGTCGCGCTGGCGTTGTGGTCGGCGGCGGGTGCCGGTGACGCGCGGTGGGAACGCGCGTTGCTGATCGGATGACCGAGCGGGGAGGGCACATCATGTCAGGACAGGTCTACCGCGCCGCGGGTTTCTTCATGCTGCGCACTCCCACGCTGCCTGTGGACGAGTTCCTGTCGATCACCAGCGGCTCGCGGGAGGATTCGCGGCGGCGGCTGCGCGACCTCGCCGGGACACCACGGGTTCGGCAGGCGTTGCACGTCGCGAGCCCCAGCCTGACCGCAGGGCTCGCCCACCTCGACGCCGAGTCCAAGAAGTCCGAGCGGGCCTACTCGTCGCTGCTGCGCTATGTCACGAGGATGTCCACCCGCCCGACGCCCTACGGCCTGTTCTCGGGCATCGGCGTCGGGAACTTCGGCTCAACGACGTCACTGCGCCTGGCCGCCGATCCCGTCGGGCGTACGCGGACGCGCGCCGACGTCGGGTGGCTGCTGAACCTGGTGAAGCACGTCGAGAGCGGCGACCTCGACCAGCTCAGGGTTGTGGTCAACCCGATGCTGTACCGGGTCGGCGACCGCGCGGTGCTGCCGTTCGCCGACGTGCACGGCCAGGCGGACAACCGCCTCGTCGGCTTCCGGTTGACCGTTCCGGCGGAGATCGCGTTGCGGTCGGCCGGGATTCCCGGAACCACGGTCGCGGAGATCGTGCAGCGGATCGTCGGCGAGGTGCCGGGTGCGACGCCGGAGAAGGCACTGGGCCTGGTGACCCAGCTGCGCGATCTGCACGTGCTGGTCAGCGACCTGCGTCCGGCGATGTCGGTGGCGCTGCCGGAGCAGGACCTGCTCAAGCGGCTCGACGGCCTGGATTCCACTGTGGACATCCAGGAGGGTCTTCGCACCACACGTGTTCTCGCGACCGCGGTGGACGACCACGACGGCACCGCACCAGTGTCCGTTGTGGACGAACTTTCACAGCACCAACGCGCGATGACTCCCGGCCACACCAAGGAGACCTTCCAGCTCGACACCGCATTGGCGCTCACCGCCTCCGAGCTGAACGAACTGGTCGGCGCCGACGCGGCGGACGCTGCCGAGGTGCTCCTGCGGATCAACGGCGCACCGCAGCGCCCGGAGCACATCGTGGAGTACCACAACGCTTTCCTGGAGCGGTACGGCGTCGAGTCGGAGATCCCACTGCTGGACCTGCTCAGCCCGGAACGCGGACTGGACGCGCCGAGCACGTACACGATGCCGCCACGTGCATTCCCGCTGCCGGCGGTGCCGCAGGAGCACAGCAGCCGCCAGCGTGACGCCGTGATGACCGGGCTGCTCGCGGGGGCGTTGCACCGGGGGCAGCACGAGATCGAGTTGACCGACGACCTGGTGGAGCGGCTCACCGCGTGGCGGCCCGGATCGTCCGGCCCCCGCGTCCGGCCGTCGCTCGACCTCTACGCGCAGGTCGCGGCCCGCTCACGGGAGGCGCTCGACGCGGGCGACTACCGGCTGGTCGTCGCTCCGGGTTCGATGACCGACGGAGGCCGCACCTTCGGCCGGTTCTTCGACCTGGTCGACGAACCCGCGCTGGCCGACCTCCAGGACTTCGCCCGCGCAGAGGAGAGCCTCTGCCCCGACGTGGTCTTCGCGGAGCTGAGCTTCGTCTCGCCGCACGGGCGCGGTGGCAACGTCACCGCCCACCCGCCGATCCGGCGCTACGAGATCTGCGTGAACACCTCGCCATCGGTACCGCAGGAACAGCGGATCGCGCTCACCGACATCATGGTCGGCGCGACCGCCGAACGCTTCTACCTGCGTTCCCGGCGGCTGGGCAAGGAGATCGTGGTGACGCAGGGGCACATGCTCACCCCGGTCAGCGCGCCGAACGTCTGCCGGTTGCTGCTGGAGCTGTCGATGGACGGCCTGGCACCGCTGGCGGGCTTCGACTGGGGCAGCGCGGCCGCTTCGCCGTTCCTGCCGCGTGTCCGCCGTGGCCGAACCGTGCTGCACCCGGCGCAGTGGAGCATCTCCGCGGGCACGGACATCGAGCAGTGGCGGCGGGAATGGCGCGTGCCGAGGTACGTCTACCTGGTGTTCATGGACAACCGGCTGCTGCTGGACCTGGACCACCCGATGTGCGTCGAGGAGCTGCGCGGCGAGCTGAAGCGGACCGCGAACCGGGTCGTGCTGCACGAGCTGCTCCCGGACTTCGACGACGCGTGGTTGTCCGATGTGGACGGACAACGGTACTTCGGCGAGGTCGTGGTGCCGATGCTGGCCCAGGACCCCGCTCTGACACGGCGTTCCGCTGTTCCCTCCATTGTGGACAGCCCGACGGGCGAGCGGCGCAGGCAGGTCGGCGACGAGTGGCTCTACCTGAAGCTCTACTCGGCGGGCACGCAGCACGACGACGTTATCAGCGGGCCGCTCCGCACTCTGGTCGCCGAGCTGGGCGAGGCGATCGACCGGTGGTTCTACGTCCGGTACTGCGACCCCTATCCCCATCTGCGCCTGCGCTTCCGCGTGCCGGACGAGACGGCCCGACCGGCGGTGATGGCGCACTGCGTGGCCTGGGCGCGGCAGCTCGTCAGTGCCGGCTTGGCCGCCGACATCGCGTTGACCGGCTACGACCTGGAGCTGGAGCGCTACGGCGGCCCCGAGGCGTTCGACGCGGTCGAAGCGACCTTCGAGGCGAACAGCGCGGTCTGCGCCGGCCTTGTCGGCTACCTGCGGGCCAACCCGGACCTGAGCCCGGAGGCGGTGTCCGTGCTCGCGCTGCACTCGCTCTACCGCGACTGGGGCATGGACCCGCTGACCAGCATCCACTCCCCCGGCGAGGGAGTCTCCGACCGGGCGCGCAAGCGGTTCAAGGGGTTGCGCCCCCTCCTGTGCGATCTGCTCGAACCGTGGGACGCACATCCGGACCCGTTGGCGCGCAAGCATCTGGACGCCCTGAGCACCATCCTCTCCGGACAGCGGGACGCGCTGGCGGCGGCGGGGGCGCGGGTGCGCGAGGTGGCCGCGGCCGGTGAACGCCGGATTCTCGCGAGCCTGGGGCACATGCAGGTCAACCGGCTGCTCGGTATCGACCAGGAACGCGAGCGAGAGTGCCACGAGCTGTGGTCGCTGGCGCTGCGCATGATCAAGGGACGGCCCGCGTGAAGGATCGTGGCAACTGGGTGAGGGCCCTGAAGCTGCTGTGGGAGGTCAGCCCCGGCCACGTCAGCGGCGTGCTCGCCGTCGCGGTCGCGAGCTCGGTGCTGCCCGCGTTCACGGTGCGGCTGACCACCGAAGCCGTCCAGGGGGTCGCGGACGCGATCAGCGGCACCGGTTCCGCCGACGCCGCTTTCACCGCGGGCGCGATGCTGGCGGGGCTGATGGTGCTCAGCCACGTGCTGCTGACCGGCCGGAACTACCTGGAAACGTTGTTGCAGCTGCGCATGGCCAACACCGTCAACGAACGGATCATGGCGAAGGCCACCCGGTTGCAGCTGGAGCACTTCGAGGACTCCACGACCTACGACCAGCTCCAGCGCGCGAGCCGGGAGGCGGCGTTCCGGCCGTACCAGATCTTCGCGCACCTGATCGGCGTGGTCTCCAGCGCGGTGTCCCTTGCTGCCGTGAGCGCCGTGCTGCTTTCCTGGGACGTCAGCGTGGCCGCGGCGATCATCCTCGCGCCGCTGCCGTCGATGGCCGCGATGGTCTTCTACAGCCGCGTCGGCTGGAAGATCGAGAACGACCGCTCGGCCGACCGCCGCCGCACGACGTACTTGCAGTACCTGGTCACCAACGACCGCACGTTCAAGGAGACGCACCTGTTCGGCCTCGGGCCGCTGTTCCTGGACCGCTTCCGGGGCATGATCGGTGAGTTCTACCGGGTGGACCGCTCCCTGGAACGCCGCCAGGCACTGGTGTCCGGACTGCTCGGGCTGCTCAGCGTCGGCGCTGCCGTGGGCGCGGTGCTCTACGCGCTGCGCGTGACGCTCGACTCCGGCCAGGTCGGCCAGTTCGCGGGATACCTCACCGCGATCACCGTCGTGCAGGGTTCGGTGCAGGCACTGGTCGCGGGGCTCGCGCAGCTCTACGAGCACAACCTGTTCCTGGGCAACCTCTTCGGCTTCCTCGACATCGCCGAACGAGCACCGACCAGCGGCGCCCGGCCGTTCCCCGCCCAGCTGTCCAAGGGGATCGAGTTCCGTGACGTGTCCTTCAGCTACCCCGGTACCAGCACGCCGGTGATCTCCCAGCTGAACCTGACCCTGCCAGCGGGCCGCTGCGTCGCGCTCGTCGGGCAGAACGGCGCGGGCAAGACCACGCTCGTCAAGCTGCTCGCCCGGTTCTACGAGCCGACCAGCGGGCAGATCCTCGTCGACGGCATCCCGTTGGCGGACTACGACCTGGACGACCTGCGCGCCCACATCGGCGTGATCTTCCAGGACTTCGTGCAGTACGAGGCCACCGCGCGCGAGAACATCGGCTTCGGCCGCGCATCCGCCCTCGACGACACCCCGGCGATCCGGGCGGCCGCATCGCGGGCGGACGCACTGTCCTTTGTGGAGGATCTGCCGAAGGGGCTCGACACCCAGCTCGGCCGGTGGTTCGACGGCGGACGCCAGCTCTCCGGCGGCCAGTGGCAGAAGGTCGCCCTGTCCCGCGCGTTCCTCCGCGACGCCCCGATCATGGTGCTCGACGAGCCCACCGCGGCGATCGACGCCGCCGCCGAAGCGGAGATCTTCAGCCGTCTCACCGAGCTGGCCGGTGGTGCGACGACGCTGATGATCGCGCACCGCTTCTCCACGGTCCGGGTGGCCGACCACATCGTGGTGCTCGACCGGGGCCAGGTGCTGGAGGAGGGCTCCCACTCCGAGCTGATGGCGGTCGAGGGCATGTACGCCAAGCTCTTCCGCCTCCAGGCCGCCGGGTACCTGGACGACGTCCACACCACCTGACCCGGTTCGCGGCCGCGGAAAAGAGTTTCACCATTCGCCCACGGCCGAGGTGTCCACATCGGACTGAAATGTGAGCGGGACCCCTGCACCACCGCTGACGTGCCACGACGACGAACCAACCCGGCGCGGGCTTCGATGTCTTCGAACCCGCGAATGCGGCTCACCGAACACGGCTGCACAGTGATGCCCGGGACGGGTCATCCCACCGTCCTGGATTCGTCGCACAGCGAAAGGTGCAGCACCATGAACCCCGACCAGTCGGCCATGGACCAGTTCGACCTGGACGTCCGGGTGACCACCCCCAGGGAGCTCGCCGGCGCCGACGCGCAGCAGTTCGGCACGACCACCCTGTGGAAGTGCACCATCACGAACAACTGCGGCATCACCACCTCCGCGCCGAACAACTGACGGCACGGTGGGGCCCGCATCCCACCCGGGTCCCACCGACCGGCGGCAGAAGACTCACCATTCGGCCGTGGTCGAGATGTCCACATCGGACCGAAGCGTGAAGAATCTTCTGCCACGGCGGCTGAGAAGCCCCGATGAGTCGTCGGGCCGGTCAGGGCATCGACGTCTTCGAAGCTCTGCTGCGGATGGACCATCGCGCCTGCACTGTGAGGTCCGGAACGGGGACCACCAAACCCGTTCCGGACCTGTCGCACGAAGAAAGGCGCAGTGCCATGAACCCCGACCAGTCCGCCATGGACCAGTTCGACCTCGACGTCCGGGTGACCACTCCGCGCGAGCTCGCCGACGGCTTCGCGGCCGGTGGGATCTCCACGGCGGGGTGCACCTCCGGGATGATCTGCTCGACGCCGTTCGTGGCACCCGGGAACTGATCGCGCGAGGGGCCCCGAACGCCGTTCCGGGTCTGTTTTCCCGTCAGCCGGAAGCCTGGGATTCGGGGGTTCGAACCGGGATTGCCCGCAGCCGTGCCGCACCCCCACGGTGCTGTCCTTGAAGTTGCACGACGCCGATGTCGCACAACCCCAAGGAAAGGTGCGCGCGCATGAATCCCGACCAGTCCGCACTCGACCAGTTCGACCTGGACGTCCGGGTGACGGCCCCCAGTGAGCACCTCGAAGCCGAGACGCTGTCCCTTTCGGTGTTCGCGTGCAGTCTGCGATGCACCATCGTCGGCTGCTAGCGACCTCTTTCCCTCGCAACACCAACGGAAAGGCACGAGGCAATGAACCCTGACCAGTAGTCCATGGACCAGTTCGACCTCGATGTGCGCGTGGCCAGCCCGCGTGAGCTCGCCGACGCCGAGGCGCTCGCCACCAGCAGCCCGATCACCAGCTGCAAGGCGTGCCCGCCCGGCGTGCGCTGAGCATGTGACGCGACCCGGGTGGCGCACACCGCGTCATCCGGGTCCACTCCCAAGGAGACCATGACGTGCACCCGGCACTCGCGGAGCGCGCTCGGGACGCGGCGGAGCTGATCCTCACCCGCCTGGCTGATCCCGCCGTCGTCGCCGAGGCCGTCGTGGCCTCCCAACGGTCTTCGCGGTATCCCTTCGCCTGGGGCGGTCCCGCGCTGTTCACCGGGCACGCGGGCAGCGCGCTGGCCTTCCAGGCCGCCCACCGCGCCTTCCCCGCCGAGGCTGAGCACTGGCGGAAGCTGGCGCACCAGCACCTGGTCACCGCCGCGCACAGCAGCGCCGCCGAACCGCTGACCCACCCCGGCATCTCCTCGGGGACCGCTGGGCTCGCGTTCGCCTTCGCCGACTCGCTGCACGAGGAACCCCGCTACGGCGGCACGCTGGACAAGCTCAACACGCTGCTCGCCGGGCAGGTGAACGACGCCCCCAGCTGGCGATCCGTCGACGGTGTGCGCGACAGCTCCTACGACGCGATCACCGGCGCGGCAGGCACCTTGGGGTATCTGAGCCTGCTCACCAACCCTGACCATGTTGTGCGACAAGCACTTGAGTCCCTGATCGACGACCTGGTCTGGCTCTGCGCCCCCGGTCAAGGGCGGTGGTCCATCCCACCACACCTCTATCCACTTGAGACTTACCGGGAGAAGTACCCGCACGGCTACATCAACCTCGGCCTGGCACATGGCATTCCCGGTCCGCTTGCCGCGCTGTCCTTCGCCCATCGGGCCGGGTACCGGCGGGATGGACTCGTAGACGCGATCCGGCACACCGCCGAGTTCCTGATCGCTGTGGACTGCGAGGACGCGTGGGGCCGCAACTGGCCCTGGGGCATCCCGTTGACCGAAGCAGGAGATGAGGATCGAGGCCGCCTTGAGCCCGGCAGATCTGCCTGGTGCTACGGCGCCCCCGGTGTGGCGTGCGCATTGCTGAACGCGTCCATCGCTTTGCGGGACAACGAGATTCGCGACGTCGCGGTGGACGGTTTCGAGGCCACATTGCGGCGCGTGGACGTACTTCCCGAGGCTCCACTGTGCCACGGGGTCGCCGGGCTCCTCGCCATGTGCGTGGTGTTCGCCCGTGAGACCGGGAGCGAAGCGGCCCGAATCTGTGTCGACGCGCTGACAGAGCAGGTGCTCTCGCACTGCGGAGAGGACCTGCCGCTCGGCGTGCGGGAGTTCGAGGGACCCGCCCTGTTGGACAACCCCGCGCTGCTCACCGGCTCCGCTGGGGTGGCCCTTGCTCTCCTCGGCGCGACGGGTGACATCGGCCAGCAGTGGGAACGCGCGCTGTTGATAGGTTAGAAAGCTTGGGAGCCAACAAGATGGCGGGTCAGGAACCGATCTACCGCGCGGCGCGGTTCTTCATGCTGCGCACACCGACGCTGCCCGCGAGCGAGTTCCTGGCGCTCACCGGCGGTCCGCCGGAGGACACCCGGCAGCGGTTGCGCGAGCTGGCCGAGGTGCCTCGCGTCCGACAGGCACTGCACGTGGCCAGTTCCAGCCTCACCGCCGGGCTCGCACACCTCGGCTCCGATTCGAAGAAGTCCGCCCGCGCGTACTCGTCGCTGCTGCGCTACCTCACCCGGATGTCCACCCGGCCCACTCCGTACGGGTTGTTCTCCGGGGTCGGCGTCGGCCGCTTCGCCGAGCGGACCACTCTGACGCTGGCCGCCGACCCCGTTGCGCGCACCCGCACGCGGGCCGACCTCGGCTGGCTGCTCACCGTGATCAAGCAGCTCGACGAGGTCCCGGAGCTTCCGGACGAGATGCGGGTGGCGGTGAACCCGATGCTCTACCGGGTCGGCGACCGCGCGGTGCTGCCCTACGCCGACGTGCACGGGGAGTCCGACAACCGCAACATCGGGTTCCGGCTGACCACGCCCGCCACGATCGCCGTGCGGATGGCCGGGGAGCCAGGCACGACGGTCGGCGACATCGTCCAGCGAATCGTGGGTGAGGTCCCCGGTGCGACTGAGGCCAAGGCCCGCGGGCTCGTCACGCAGCTCCGCGATCTGCACGTGCTGACGAGCGACCTGCGTCCGACGATGACCGTCGCGCTGCCGGAACAGGATCTGCTCAAGCGGCTGGACCAGAGCGAGGTCCGGGACGGTCTCCAGCGAACCCGTGTCCTTGCCTCAGCCGTGGACGAGCGGGCCGGCAACGCCGAAGTGTCCATTGTGGATGAACTGGTGCGGCAGCAGCGGGCCATGGCGCCGGAGCACACCAAGGAGACGTTCCAGCTCGACACCGCCTTGGCGATCACCGAACCCGACCTGTCCGAGCGCGTCGGCGCGGACGCTGCCGAGGCGGCCGAGCTCCTGATGCGGCTGGGTTCCACGCACAAGCGCCGGACGCACATCGTCGAGTACCACACCGCTTTCCTCGAACGGTACGGGCTCGGCGCGGAGATCCCGCTGCTCGACCTGCTCAGCCCCGAGCGCGGGCTCGACGCACCCAGCACCTACACGATGCCGTCGCGGTCCACCCCGCTGCCCCTGGTGTCGAGCGAGCGCGACGTCAGCGGCGGCAAGCGCGATCTGACGCTGACCTCCGTGCTCGCCGAAGCACTGCACCGCGGTCAGGACGAGATCGAGCTGACCGATGAGCTGGTGGAGCGGCTGACGGTCTGGCGGCCGTCGGAGAAGGGGCCTTGCCCGCGACCGTCGCTGGACCTGTACGCGCAGGTCGCCGCCACGTCGCGGCAGGCGGTGGATGCGGGCGACTACCGGCTGGTCGTCGCTCCCGGCACGATCTCCGACGGCGGCCGCACGTTCGGCCGGTTCTTCGACCTGGTCGACGAGTCCGCGCTCGCCGAGCTTCAGGAGTTCGCCAGGGGCGAGGAGGCGCTCTGCCCCGATCTGGTCTTCGCCGACCTGAGCTTCGCCTCCCCCAGGGGCCGCAACGGCAATGTCGCCGTCCACCCCCAGGTCCGGCGTTACGAGATCTGCGTGAACACCGCGCCGTCGGTCCAGGAGGAACACCGGATCCTGTTGTCAGACATCGTGGTCGGTGCCACCGCGGAGCGGTTCTACCTGCGCTCGCGGAAGCTGGACAAGGAACTGCACGTCACCCAGGGACACATGCTCAACCCGGCGACCGCCCCGAACGTGTGCCGCTTCCTGCTGGAGCTGTCCGAGGACGGGTTCGCCCCGCTGGCCGCCTTCGACTGGGGCACCGCGTCCGGTTCTCCTTACCTGCCGCGTGTGCGGCGCGGTCGGATCGTGCTCTCCCCCGCGCGGTGGCGGCTCTTCGCGCACCAGTTCCCGAAGGGCGGCAAGGAGTTCGCGGACGCGGTGCACCGTTGGCGCCAGGAATGGCGGGTGCCGCGGCACGTCTACCTCGCGGTCCTGGACAACCGGCTCGCACTGGACCTGGAACATCCGTTGTGCGTCGAGGAGCTGCACGCGGAACTGGCGCGGGCCAAGCGATCTGATCCGGACCAGCCGGTGGTGCTGCACGAGCTGCTTCCCGGCTTCTCCGAGACGTGGTTGTCCGATGTGGACGGCCGGGGATACTTCTCCGAGATCGTCGTGCCGATGCTCGCCAAGGGCTCCGAGATCGTGCGCCGGAGCACGCCGGTCTCCGACTCCCGCCCCGCCGGCACAGTGGGGTCACGGCGTCGGCTGGTCGGCGACGAGTGGGTCTACCTCAAGCTGTACTCGGCGCTGGCACAGCACGACGACGTGGTGTCCGGCCCGATGCCGGAGCTCGCCGCCGTATTGCGCGCGGAGGGTCTGATCGACCGCTGGTTCTTCATCCGCTACAGCGATCCCCATCCACACCTGCGTTTCCGGCTGCGAGTACCGGACCCGGCCGCCATCCCCTCGGTGATGGCGCGCGTGCTGGCCTGGGGACGGCAGGTCGTGGCGGCCGGGATGGCCAACGACATCGCGTTGGCGAGCTACGACCTGGAACTGGAGCGCTACGGCGGCCCCGACGCGTTCGACGTCGTCGAAGGCACGTTCGAGGCCAACAGCGCGGTCTGCTCCGCCCTGGTCAAGTACCTGCGCGCCAATCCGGACCTCTCGGCGGACGTGGTGTGCGCGCTGGCCCAGCATTCGCTGTGCCGCGACTGGGGTGCTACTCCGTCCACTGTGGATGCTGTGTCGGACCGGGCACGAGCGCGGTTCAAGGAGATCCGCACGATGCTGTGCGACCTCCTTGAGCCGTGGGACGCGCACCCCGACCCGGCGGCGCGCGAACACCTGTCCGCGTTGACGACGATCCTGGCCGAGCAGCGCGAGTGCCTGCGCGCGGCCGGGCAGCGGGTTCGGGAGCTCGCCGAGTCCGGGCGCCTGGTCGGCACCGAGAGCCGCGTCCTGGGCAGCCTGGCGCACATGCAGGCCAACCGGCTGCTGGGCATCGACAACGAGCAGGAAAACGAGTGCTACCAACTGTGGTCGCTGGCGCTGCGACTGATCAAGGGACGCCCCCGGTGAAGGACCGGGGCAACTGGACGCGGGCACTGAGGCTGCTGTGGGAGGTCAGCCCCTGGCACGTCGGCGGCGTGATCGCGCTGGCGGCGCTCGCGTCGCTGCTGCCTGCCGCCACGGTTCAGCTGACCACGCTCGCCGTGCAAGGCGTCGCGGACGCGGTGAGCAGCAGGGGCGCGCAGGAGGCGGTGGACCGGGCGTTCACCGCTGGTGTCGTGCTGTCGGTGTTGATGGTGCTCACCCACGTCCTCACGATCGGGCGGGGCTACCTGGAAACCCTGCTCCAGCTGCGGATGGCCAACAACGTCAACGAACGGATCATGGCCAAGGCCACTCGGCTGCGGCTGGAGCACTTCGAGGACTCCACGACCTACGACCGGTTGCAGCGGGCCAGCCGCGAGGCGGCGTACCGGCCGTACCAGATCTTCGCGCACCTGATCAGCACCGTGTCCAGCGCCGTGTCGCTGGTCGCGGTGAGCGCGGTCCTGTTGTCCTGGAACGTCGGCGTCGCCGTCGCGATCCTGCTGGCCCCGTTGCCGTCCATGGCGAGCCGGGTGTTCTACAGCCGGGTCGGCTGGAAGATCGAGAACGAGCGGTCGGCCGACCGTCGCCGGGCGACGTACCTGCAGTACCTGGTGACCAACGACCGGTCCTTCAAGGAGACCCACCTCTTCGGGCTCGGCCCGCTGTTCCTCGGCCGCTACCGTGACCTGATCGGGCGCTTCTACCGGGTGGACCGCGATCTGGAGCGCAAGCAAGCGGTGGTGTCAGGACTGCTCGGACTGCTGAGCGTCTGCGCGGCGGTCGGCGCGGTGCTCTACGCGCTCGCGGTGACGATCGACTCCGGCCAGGTCGGCCAGTTCGCGGGATACCTGTCGGCGATCACCCTGGTGCAGTCGACGGTCCAGCTGCTCTTCGGCGGCCTCGCGATGCTCTACGAGCACAACCTGTTCCTGGGCAACCTGTTCGGCTTCCTGGACATCGAGGAACGCGCACCGGTCAGTGGCGCCAAGCCGTTCCCGTCCGTGCTGCGCAAGGGAATCGAGTTCCGCGACGTCTCCTTCACCTACCCCGGCACGGACAGCCCGGTGCTCTCCCGGCTCAACCTGACGCTGTCAGCGGGGACATGCGTGGCACTGGTGGGGCAGAACGGCGCGGGCAAGACGACGCTGGTCAAACTGCTCGCGCGGTTCTACGAGCCCACCGGTGGCCAGATCCTGATCGACGACGTCCCTCTCGACGAGTACGACCTCGAAGACCTGCGGGCGAACATCGGCGTGATCTTCCAGGACTTCGTGCAGTACGAGGCGACCGCACGCGAGAACATCGGCTTCGGCAGGGCGGGCTCCCTGAACGACACCGACGCCATCCGGGACGCGGCGGGTCGCGCCGATGCGCTGTCCTTTGTGGAGGGACTGCCCAACGGGATCGACACGCAGCTCGGTCGCTGGTTCTCCGGTGGGAGCCAGCTCTCCGGCGGCCAGTGGCAGAAAGTGGCCCTGTCCCGGGCATTTCTGCGCGACGCCCCGATCGTGGTGCTCGATGAGCCGACGGCCGCGATCGACGCCGCCGCCGAGGCGGAGATCTTCGCGCGGATGGCCGAGATCGCCGGGCGCGCGACGACGCTGCTGATCGCGCACCGCTTCTCCACGGTCCGCGTCGCCGACCACATCGTGGTCATCGACCGCGGCCAGGTGCTCGAAGAGGGTTCGCACGGCGACCTGATGGCGGCGGACGGCGTCTACGCCAAGCTGTTCCGCCTTCAGGCCGCCGGCTACCTCGACGACCCGATCAGCTCGTAGGACGGGCGGGGCGGCGCTGCGGCTCACAGCACTGCGGCGCGCACGGGGCTCCGTTGACGGTGCACCCGCCAACGGGCAGCGTGGAGAGCTTGCGCGCGGGGATGCCCTCGGTGTGCTCGCGGACCAGCTCCACGACCAGTTCGGCGAAGCGCGGGTCCGGTCCGGCGGTCCCGGCGCGCGCCCAGGACATGCCCAGCTTCTCCGCGTGCTCGCGGGCCTCGGTGTCCAGGTCCCAGATGACTTCGAGGTGGTCGCTGACGAACCCGATGGGGCAGGCCACCACGGCGCTGACGCCCTCGGTGTTGAGCGCGTCCAGGTGGTCGACGATGTCCGGCTCCAGCCACGGCACCTGCGGCGGGCCGGATCGGGACTGCCACACGACGTCGTGCTGCGGCATGTCGGCGGCGAGGGAGACCAGGCGCGCGGCCTCGGCGATCTGGCGCGAGTAGCGGTGACCGCCCTCGGCGGGCGGACCGGAGGCGCGGTCGGCGCTGGTCGGCACGGAGTGCGCGGTGAAGACCAGGCGCGCGGTGGCGCGGCGGGCCTCCGGCAGCTCGGCCCGCGCCGCGAGCACCGCGTCGGTGCACGCGTCGACGAACAGCGGGTGGTCGAAGAAGTGGCGCAGCTTCACCAGCTCCGGCGCGGACTCACCGACAGCCGCGCGAGCGCGTTCGATGTCCTCGTCGTACTGGCGGCAGGCGGAGTAACCGCCGTAGGCGCTGGTCGCGAAGACCAGGGCGCGCTTCACACCGTCGGCGGCCATCTGCGCGACGGTGTCCTCGACCATCGGGTGCCAGTTGCGGTTGCCGAAGTAGACCGGCAGCTCGGTGCCGCGCTTCGCGAGCTCGGCGCGCACCGCGTCGATGATCTCCCGGTTCAGCCGGTTGATCGGCGAGACGCCGCCGAAGTGCTGGTAGTGCTCCTCGACCGCGTCCAAGCGCTCCGGCGGGACACCCCGGCCGCGCACCACGTTCTCCAGGAAGGGCCGGACCTCGTCCGGCCCCTCGGGGCCACCGAAGGACAGCACGAGCAACGCGTCAACACTCACGTGACCCATCCTGCCCCTCGGCGACCCGTGCCGCTTGCGCGGGGTGTCAGTCCTTGGGCGTCGGCGCGAAGGGCTCGACCCGGTCACCGATGGCGGAGAACCCGCCGTCGGCCCAGACCATCGTGCCGGTGGTGACCGGCATCCAGTCGGAGAGCATCACGCAGCAGGTCTTCGCCGCACCGGTGCGGTCGGCCGGGTCCCAGCCCAACGGGGAGCGCGCGTTCCACTGGCTCTCCATCTCGCTGAAGTTCGGGATGGAGCGCGCGGCGGTGGTGCGCAGCGGTCCGGCGGAGACCAGGTTGACCCGGATGCCGTGCAGGCGGCCCATCTCCCGCGCGAGGTAGCGGTTGATCGACTCCAGCGCCGCCTTGGCCGCGCCCATCCAGTTGTAGTTCTGCCACGCGAAGCGCGCGTCGAAGTCCAGGCCGACGATGGAGGAGCCCGCGCCGAGCAGCGGCAGGCACGCCTTGGTCAGCGACGCGAAGGAGTACGCGGAGACGTGCATCGCGGTCGCGACGTCCTCCCACGGCGTCTCCAGGTAGTCGCCGGTCATGCAGGACTGCGGCGCGAACCCGATGGAGTGCAGCACGCCGTCGAGGCCGTCGACGTGCTCGCCGACGCGCGCGGCGAGGCTGTCCAGGTGCTCGGAGTTGGTGACGTCGAGTTCGAGCACGGCCGGCGGCTCGGGCAGGCGCTTGGCGATGCGCTCCACCAGGCTCATCCGGCCGAAGCCGGTGAGCACGACCGTGGCGCCCTGCTGCTGCGCGATCTTCGCGACGTCGAACGCGATCGAGGACTCCGTGATCACACCAGTGATCAGCAGTCGTTTACCGGCAAGCAGACCTGACACCTAACACCCTCCGAAGTGGACAGTCCGAACGAGACAGAAAGGTCAGTGGCCCATACCCATGCCACCGTCGACCGGCAGCACCGCGCCGGTGACGTAGGACGCGGCGTCGGAGGCCAGGAAGACGGCGGCGGCGGCGATCTCCTCGGGCTTGCCGGCGCGGCCGGCAGGCACCCGGGCCATCTCGGCCTCCAGCTTGTCCTTGATGTGCGCGGTCATGTCGGTCTCGATGAACCCGGGCGCGATCACGTTCGCGGTGATGTTGCGCGAGCCCAGCTCCCGCGCCACCGAGCGCGCCATGCCGACAAGACCTGCCTTGCTCGCGGCGTAGTTGACCTGCCCGGGGCCGCCGGAGAGACCGATCACCGAGGAGATGAAGATCATCCGACCCCAGCGCTTGCGCAGCATCCCCATGGACGCGCGCTTGGCCACCCGGTACGCGGCGGTCAGGTTGGCGTCGATCACCCGGGTGAACTGCTCCTCGGTCATCCGCAGCAGCAGCGTGTCGTCGGTGATCCCGGCGTTGGAGACGAGGATCTCCACGGGCCCGTGCTGCCGCTCGATCTCGGAGAACGCCTCGTCGACCTGCTTGGCGTCGGTGACGTCGCAGCGCACGCCGAACAGCCCGTCCGGCGCGCCGGAGCCGCGGTGCGTCACGGCGACCTTGTCACCCTGCTCCGCGAAGGCCCTGGCGATCGCCAGGCCGATACCGCGGTTACCGCCAGTGACCAGTACCGACCGAGACACAGTGCACTCCCTAGACAGCTGACGCGCGAACGGCGGCAAGGCTATCTGGTCAGCGCGAAACCCGAATACCTGGCCCTGTTCGCCGCGATGCCGGCCCCCACGTGCGCCCAGGTGCCGCAAACCCCCGGGCCGCACGCGCTACGTGAAGGATCCTCTCAAACGAGGAGCAGTTCGTCCCGGATCGCGACCCGGGGGAAGACCTGGACACGGAGCTGCCCAGCCAGGGAAGCGGTGCGGAAGTCGACCGCGAGCCCGCACTCCGCACCGCCGTCTTCCAGCACCAGCCGGTCAGCACCCTCTCGGAACACATCAACAAGGACATCTTCCTGGCGCAGCCACCGAACACGAACGGACCGCCAGACGATGTCGTAGGAGAACCCGAGAAAATCATCGCCGTCGAGAGCGAACTCGAACTCGTAAACGGTATCGGCTCCATCGGCTCTTCTGGGCCCGACGCCGAAGACCTCGACGAACTCGTCGAACGCGGGAACCACAAACCCGCCTGTCACGATCCACCTCCTCTCGACGCCGAGGCTCAACTGCTCCTGCTGCACGGGCTCCCGCCGCCGCCCGCCGAGCTTCCACGTCCGGATAGGCACGCAAGCCCCGATTCTGCAGCTCCGGCACGCGTAGCTCGCTGGTCCGGACGCGCTGCCACCTTCTCGCCCGGGCCGTCACACCCTCGATGCGCACCAGCCCCGCCGCCCTGGCGGCAAGCAGGCGATCGTCATCCAGCAGCTTCGCGGTCGCCGTCTCGACACCCGTTCCCGGCCCCCACGAGGTAGGCCGCCTGGTAGTCGGCGAGGTCGGAGTCCAGTGTGGACGATCTCCCCGGATGCTCCTCCGCACCCGCGCCAGGTCCGGCCCGAGCAGCGCGAACCACGCCGCTTGCTCCCCCTGCCCCCGCAGGGGAGGCACCGTAGCGGACGCTGGGTCACCCTCGGGCGCGGAGCGTTCCGTCCGCGGCGACGATGACACCGGCCTGCGGCTGCCCGCCACCGCATTCCGGCCCGTGGGGGAAGACCTCCTTGGGCGTCAGCTCGATGTCCTTCTCCAGGATCGGCTCACCGGCCGCATCGAGGAGCCGGACACTGACCCGCATCGGCGCGGTGGCCATCCCAACGACGTCCAGGAAACCGTTCTTGCCGCCCGTGGGCACCATCGTGGCTTGGCAGGAGTCCTGCGGGTTCGCGCCGGTGCACGTGGCCGGCACCGCCTTGGTCGACTCGGCGAGGTCGATGTCCTTGCCGTTCAACGACGCCTTGGCGACCTTCGCCGCCAGCGGTGGCTCGATGTCCAGACCGATCCCCGACCGGGCGGCGATGCCAGGACAGGCCCACCCGCTGCCACCGCCCGGTGCCCGTTCCCCGCAAGCCGCCAGCAGCGCCAGGCCGGTGAACACGGTCGCGGTCAGCCGAAATGCGCACATGACTGTCCAGACGGCGCGACGGAGGAACTCGGTTGCATCCCGCCATCATGCGCCACACCGGCCACCACCGCATGGCACTTCCGCCGTGACGGGGGCACGATTCTCCGGTGGACACGGAGGCGATCGCGGCGGAGCTGTACGGCCTGCCACCGAGCGAGTTCACCGCTGCGCGCAACGCGTGGGTGGCGGAGGCCAAGCAGGCCGGTGACACCGGTGCCGCCAAGGCGATCTCCGCTCTGCGCAAGCCTTCCACCGCCGCGTGGTTGGCGAACCGGCTTGTCCGCGCGCATCCCGGGGACGTGGACGATCTCCTCCGGGTGGGTGAGGAGTTGCGGGCGGCGCACACCGGGCTCGACGGGGCAAGGCTGCGGGAGCTCGGGCAGCGGCGGCATCGGGCCGTGCGGGCACTGCTGCGCCTGGCCGCCTCGATGCACTCGCCGCTCAGTGACTCGGTGGAGCGGGAGCTGGAGCAGATCCTGACGACGGCGACGAGCAACGCCGACGCCGCTGCCGTGCTGGCGGCCGGGCGGTTGACCACCACGTTGCGGCCGGACGATGAGGCGAGCTGGCCCGAGGTGACCGCGCCGCTGCTGCGGATGAGGCCCCGGCGGAAGCTGGACCGCCTCAGGCTCGCGAGGGCGGAGGCCGAGCTGGCCGCGGCGCGGGAGGCGTTTCGGGCTGCCGAGGAGCGCCTCCGGCTGGCCGAGGAGGACGTGGAGCGACTCGGTGGGGACCGCTGAGCCGCGACCGGGACGCGTGCAGAGTTGTTGTCCCGCATGGGTTTCACGCTCGGCGGGCGCTTCCTACCGCAGGCGGAGGACAAGGACGGGTGTGGGACTACCGCAGCCGGATGATCTTTCTCCGATCGACCGGTGGTTGGCGTACTGCCGTCGTTAGCCTCGTTCGGCCTAGTCAACTACTCCGAAAGGTCTCAGAATGCGCATCGCAAGGCTGGCGGCAGCCACCGTTGTCGCGGCGGGCACCATCACCGCGGCGGCGGCGATCGCGGCCGCACCCGCCATGGCCGACACCACGCGGACCGCTTCGACGACGCATGCCGTCGCGGGCTCCTACGAGCAGGAGTTCCAGAGGTACTCCACCGAGCAGGCGTGCCGGGACATGTCCAACACGCCGCTCCTCCGAGGCCGCAGCAGGTGTGCGCCCGTCGGCGGCGCCATCAACCCCTGGGTCCTGTTCGTGACCTACTACAACTGATCACCAGGGCTGGGGTGCCTGGCGCCCCAGCCCTCGGGTGAGCAGGAACGCCATCGCCTGCTGGGTCGTTCGCAGTGCGTGGGGACAGTCGAGACGGTGTTGACGTGGAGCATTCCGGGCGGGACGTTGATGCTGGTGGCTACGGGAATCTATGAGCTGCGCCGGGAAGCTGGTGCCCGGGACGTATGTCAACGAGCTCACGGCGATGTTCTACGGGATGAAGCGCGTGCAGCTGGACCACGAGTTCTCGATGTCGAAGATGCGCGAGGAAGATCCCGAGGGCGCCCCGCCGCGACTGGGCGCGGACCTGGATCGCGGGGTCGTCGTCCTGCGACCGGAAGAGCTGGGCTCCGGCCGCGAGGTCCGTCCCTAGCACTACCACCCGTGCCTGCGCTCCCAGAGCACTCCACCTACGCGGAGGACCACTGCCATGCCCAGCGCGATGAGGGCGATGTCCCGCGCTCCGCTGCCGTCGGTCACCTCACTCGCGGGCATGGGGTCCACCCGGCCCACCGGGTCGTAGGCGATCTCCAGCCGCTGTCCCTCGTCCGCGGCGACGGAGTGCCGGGTCATCTTGTCGATCGGGCCGTCGTCGCAACGCAGCCGGTGGTCGTAGTAGGTCGTGGTGGTCGTGGTCCACCTGCCCGGCCCTGGAGTGCCGTCGGGGTTGGTCGTGGACTCGAAGTGCGACGTGGTCTCGGTGCGCTTGGCCACGTCGAGCACCAGGCAGGTGGTTCGCAGCCCGCGCTCATGGATCGTCGCCGACTCGATGCCGCTCACCGTGGCCCCCATCGCGATCATCGACGCGACCGCGCCCAGGAACAGCGGCAAGGGATGCGCGGAGAGCACGATCGACAAGAGCCACACAACGCCCACCAGCACCACGAGCACGACCTTGTAGAACGTCGCGGTGCCAGTGTCCGGCCCGTGGACGGCGAGGTGCTCAACGCCGGCCAGCAGCCCCAACAGCACCAGTGGCTGGCACACCGCGATGATCAGGTTGCCGGTCACTCCCCAGCGCTCCAGCCACATCCCCGGTCTCCCTCCGTCCGCCCCACGCTGCCGCCCGCGGCCGCCCGCTGCCGCGCGCGCAGAGGCCCCTCCCGCCTGATCGTTCTACCGGCATCCACCGACAGCCAAGCCGCGCACCTCGTCTTTTCGCGTTTTGTAGGCTTAATGCGAAATGAGAGCGCTCTTTCGCGCATTAAGCCTACAAAACGCGAAACCCCCGACCACGCCAGCTGAGGCGCGCGCACGGGGGCGGGGCGCGCACCGCGGAGCGCCAGGCCACGCCAGCTGGGCCGCGTGTGCAGGGGGCGGGGCGCGCACTGCGGGGCGCCGGGCAGGGGGGCGCCGGGCAGGGCGCGCACTGCGGGGCGCCGGGCCGGGCCGAGGGCGTTAGGTCGACGTGGCGGTGAGCAGGGCGGTGGCGGTGCGTTCGAGGGTGGTGCGGTCCATCGGGTCCCACTCCAGCTCGGCGCAGACCTGGAAGGCGATGCCGTGCTCCGGCGCGTGCCCGGCGGGCGCGAGCTGGAGGAACTCGGGGCCTCCTTCGCCTTCGCGGCCGAGCAGCACCTCGACGGTCAGCTCGATGGTGTCGATCCGTTCCGGCTCCGTCGCGCCACGGGCCAGCCACGAGATCGCCCGTCCGGGCTGCGGCTCGTCGTCGACCAGCAGGAACTCCGACTCGTACCGCTCCTGTGGCGGCGGCTCCAGCAGCCAGCGCGCGAACCGCGCGACATGCGGCGCACCACCGCTCAGCCGCACCCGCCCGAGGACGTACGCGTCGAACCACCACGTTCCCCGCTGGTCCCGCTCGATCGCGAACCACAGCTCCTCCACGGGGCTGCCCGGATAGTGGCTGCCGTGCCACCGGAACCGGAAGACCTCAGTGCTTTCCGGCACCTCCCCCTCCTTCGTCGTGGCTGGGTCGCTGTTCCCGCACCCAGGTGGCGATCTGTGCGCGGGAGGCGCAGCCGAGCTTCGCGAGAATCCTCGCCACGTGCACCTCCGCGGTGCGCCGGGCGATCGCGAGCCTGTCGGCGATCTCCTGGTTGCCGTGGCCCTGCGCGACCAGCTCCGCCACCTGCCGCTCCCGCCGGGTCAGTCGCGGCGTCCCGACCGGAGCCTTCTCCTGCAAGGCAAGCGCGAAGTACTGGTCCGGTGTGAGCGCCGCGCCTTCGCGCACGAGGTCTTGGTAAGACCGCTCGCCGAGGACATCGCGAAGCCGCCGCACGCATTCGTCGCGGTAGGTCTCCAGGTGCGCGTACTCGGCCAGGGAGACGCCGGTGGACCGCACGAGGGTCCGCAGGACTCCGAGCAGCCGGGCGGCGTGTTCGTACTGGTGGTCGGCGACAGCGACCAAGGCGAGCACCTCGAAGTTCAGCGCGATGCCCAGCAGGTCGTCCAGGGTCCGGTGGAACCGGAGGCTCTCCTGTTCCAGCGCGGTCGCCCGCCGCGTGTCCCCCTGCCGCCACATCTCGATGCCCAGGGCCATCAGCGCGTAGGACTTGACCCAGATGTCGCCGGCGGCTTCGCACACCGCGACACAGTCCTCGCCGCGGGCGACGGCCCGGCTGGAGTCGCCGAGGTAGGAGTAGGCCATGCACTTCCAGAGCAGGGCGGAGGCCACCCCGTGCGGGTTGCCGATGGCCCGGTGGCGGGCCAGGGCCTGCCGGTAGAGCGCGAGCGCCACCATCGTGTTCCGGGAGGCCATCTCGGCCATGCCGGAGAACAGCGCGACGTAGGCGAGCACGGTCGGCTCGCCGAGCCGCTCGCCCAACGACCGGGCTTCGGCCAGCATCTCCCGCGCGGCGGGGATGTCGGCCTGGATGATGGCCAGCCAGGCGTTGCCCCACAACGCCTCCGCCCGTGTCGCGGTCGGCGCCGTTTCGAGCACCAGCATGCGGTCCAGCCAGCCGCGCCCCTCGCTGAGGTAGTAGCTGCAAAGCCAGTGGTAGAGCAGGTCGGCGGCGAGCCTGAGCCCGCTCGGCGCCTCGGCGGGCACGGTGGCGCAGTACTCCAGGGCGGAACGCACGTCGGCGTAGTCGCGTTGCAGCCTGCTGATCCAGCAGACCTGGTTCGGGCCGAACCACTCGGCCTCGGCCGCCAGGCGCAGGTAGTGCTCCCGGTGCCGCCGCCGCGCCGCGACGTCGTCGCCGTGCTCGCGCAGCCGTTCGCACCCGTACTGACGGATCGTCTCCAACAGCCGGTAGCGCACCTGAGCGCCCTGGCGCTCCTCGACCGCGCACACGGACTTGTCCACCAGCGCCGCCAAACCGGGGAACACGTCCTCGCGCGCGAGGCCGTCGCCCGCGCACACGTCCTCGGCCGTCTCCAGGTCGAACCCTGCCGCGAACACCGACAGCCTCGCCCACAGCGTGCGCTCCTGCTCCGAGCACAGGTCGAAACTCCACTCGATGGCCGCGCGCAGCGTCTGGTGGCGGGGCGGAGCGGCAGGGCTGCCACCGGTCAGAAGCCGGTAGCGGTCCTCGACCCGGTCCACCAGCTCGCCGACCGACATCGCGCGCATCCGCACAGCGGCCAGCTCGATGGCCAGGGGTAGGCCGTCCAAGCGGCGGCACAGGCGCGCGACCGCCGCCTCGTTGTCCGGGGTCAGCGCGAACCCTGACCGCACGGCGGCGGTCCGCTCCTCGAACAGGACGAGCGCCTCATGTCCCCGGGAGGCCCTCGGCCGCCGTTCCGGGTCCGGTTCCGCCTGGCCGGGCACCGACAACGGGGACACCGGCCAGATGTGTTCGCCGGGGATGTTCAGCAGCTCCCGGCTCGTGGCCAGGACACGTACCCGCAAGGCGGCCGACAGCAGGGAACCCACCAGGTGGGCGCAGGAGTCGAGCAGGTGCTCGCAGTTGTCCAGCACGAGCAGCAGCTGCTTGTCGGCCAGGTGCTCCACCAGCACCGTCTCCGGCTCGCGCGCCGACCGGTCCCGCAGCCGCAGCGCCGCCGCGATCGCGTGACTGAGCGAGGAGGCTTCCCGCAGTCCTGCCAGGTCGACCAGCCACGCACCGTCCGGGAACTCCCGCAGCAGCTTCCGCGCCACCTGGAGGGCCAGCCGGGACTTCCCCACCCCGCCGGCGCCGGTCAGCGTGACCATCCGCGATGCGGACACCAGCCGCGTGACGTCGGCGATCTCCTGCTGCCTGCCCACGAAGCTCGTCACATCGTGGGGAAGGTTCCCCTGCCATGTCTGCGTCATCGGGTTCTCCAGCAGAGTGCCGCTCGGCGCTGCTCTCCACGGCAACGCTACCCCCCGAGCCCGTCGAGAACGGGCGAGCGAGACGGGGAAATCGCTTGCCGACGAGGGGAACTACCGTGCCTCACTCCACTGTGGACGAATCAAGCCGGAGCCGGTGAGCTTCCGCAGCGTGGCGCGAATGCCGCGGTCGGCTGCCCATCGTTGAGCAAGCAGAAGAGTGGCCAGCCGCCGGATGTCGTCGTGCGGACCTCGCGCGGTGCGCTCGACCAGCCAGGTGATCGCCTCGGGGTGGCACGGCCACAGATCGCCATCGGAAAGGACCTGCAACGCACGCGTCCTGACAGTGGTGTCGTCATCCGCGGTGACACACCTGTACAGGCACTCCACCGTCCCGGCGTCCTCGCGGCCGCGCAGCGCGCCAATGGCCGCGACGCGCACCTCGGGCTCGGAATCGGCAAGGCGTTCGTGGAGCAATCGAAGTGTCTGCTGGTCCGTAGAGCAGCTGCCGCCGAGTTCCATGACGGCCTGCGCGCGGACCACGTCGTTCTGGTCGGTCGCGGCCACGTGCAGAGCAGCGAGGGTTTCCGGGGCATCGGGCCATTCGGTGCACAACGCGACGATCGCGGCGCGACGTGTTCGCGCCTCCTCCGAGCTGACGCATTCGTGCAGCCAGGACAACGACTCATCCGGCTCAAGGCGCATGAGCTCAACCGCCGCACACAGCCGTACGCGGTGTTCTGCGTCGGTCTGGACGCTGCGCCGCAACAGCGCCATGGCGGCTTTGTCCTTCGGCCACATCTTCGCGACGGTGCGCAGAATCCGCGTACGCACCATGGGAGCACTGTCCACAACGACCCGCTCATGGAGGAACGAGAAGGTGTCGGGTTCCCCCGGCCAGTCGGCGACCAGCGCCGCGATCGCCGCTTTCCTCGCGCGCGGATCCGGGTCATCGCTCGCTTTGGCCCGAACCAGCCCGAAGGCGTCGTTCTGCGCTGTCCGGTGAACAGCGAGGTCGCGGATGTCGTCACCGCTCACTGAATCGGGCTCCGGGGAGAAGGAAGAACCGCCAGAAAAGCGGGCACGTGGAGTCGCACCCGGCTCTCGAACTATCGCCGTTCACATGATCACATGGGGACACGTCCCCGGTGACGCGGCCTCGCGACTTTCCTAAGCCAACGTAAATTCGCCCCGCCCCGGCTTGCCGGGACCGGCCCCCGCCCCGACTGTGAGCACAGTCATGAGGAGGCCAGATGTCAGTTGAGACCCGCCCGTCGGCGCAGCCGGGCGACCCCAGCCACAGCGAGCGGCGCGTCGTCGGCAACGTGATCAGGGGATCCATCGGGAACCTCGTCGAGTGGTACGACTGGTACGCCTACACCGCGTTCGCCATCTACTTCTCGGGCGCGTTCTTCCCCAAGGGCAACACCACCGCCGAGCTGCTGAACACCGCCGCGGTCTTCGCCGTCGGCTTCCTGATGCGGCCGCTGGGCGGGTGGATGCTCGGCCGCTACGCCGACCGGTACGGCAGGCGCGCCGCGCTGACGCTGTCGGTCACGCTGATGGCCGCCGGGTCGCTGATGATCGCACTGACCCCGGGCTACGCCACCATCGGCGTGTTCGCGCCGATCCTGCTCGTCGCGGCGCGGCTGCTGCAGGGCCTGTCCGTCGGCGGTGAGTACGCCACGTCGGCCACCTACCTCTCCGAGGTCGCGTCGCCCGGCAAGCGCGGGTTCTACTCCAGCTTCCAGTACGTGACCCTGACCGCGGGCCAGCTGCTCGCGCTCGGGGTGCAGATCGTGCTCCAGCAGGTGCTGACCGAGCAGCAGATGAGCTCGTGGGGCTGGCGGATCGCCTTCGTCATCGGTGCGGCCGGCGCGATCGTGGTGATGTGGCTGCGGCGCAGCATGGAGGAGTCGGAGAGCTTCACCAAGGTCGCCGCCGAGGAGGAGGGCAAGCCCGCCCGGCGCGGCACGCTGCGGGCGCTGCTGGCCCACCCGAAGGAGGTCGCCCTGGTCGTCGGCCTCACCCTGGGTGGAACGGTGGCCTTCTACACCTACACCACCTACCTCCAGAAGTTCATGATCAACACCGGCGGCATCTCCAAGCCGGACGCCGCGTGGATCAACTTCTTCGCGCTGCTGGTCTTCGTGGTGCTGCAGCCGCTGGCGGGCCGGTTGTCCGACCGCGTCGGCCGCCGTCCGCTGCTGCTGTTCTTCGGGATCTGCGGGACGCTGTTCACCGTGCCGCTGATGACGGTGCTCGGCGGGACCAGCTCGCCGGTGGCCGCCTTCTTCCTGATGCTCGGCGGGCTCGTCATCGTCACCGGGTACACCTCGATCAACGCGATCGTGAAGGCCGAGCTGTTCCCGACCGCCATCCGGGCGCTGGGCGTCGGCCTGCCCTACGCGCTGACCGTCGCGGTCTTCGGCGGAACCGCCGAGCTGATCGCGTTCTGGCTGAAGGACATCGGTTACGAGTCGGTGTACTTCTACTACGTCTCCGGGTGCATCCTGGTGTCGCTGATCGTCTACGGCACCATGCGCGAGACCTCGAAGGACTCCCCGCTGGAGAAGTGACCGCTCCGGCGAAGATTCGCGGGCCCCCGGCGAAACCGCCGGGGGCCCGCGCGCGTCAGTAGCGGTGCCCTTCTCGGGTGAGGTTGGGGACTCGGTGCGCCGTCCGGGTGAACGCAGTACTAGCCTGCCCGCGGGGCGAGGCGGGTGAGCACGGGCTGAGCTGTACGGACCAGGCCGCTAGCCTGCCTCATCGCAGTGAGCAAAGACTTGAGTCGATCTGGGGGACTGATGCGCTATCTGCGTACCGCGATCGCGGTGCTGGCCGCCGTCACCGCCCTCGGCGCGTGCACCGTCGCGCAACCGGGGACGCCGAAGGCAGGGCCGTCGACCAGGAACTTGGAGGAGGAGCTGGGCAACACCAAGGAGAGCGATCTCCGCAAGGTGTTCACCAGCAGCCCGCAACAGGTCAACGACTACTGGAGCAGCGACCGGATGCGCAACGCCAAGCCGCGCCAGCCGCAGCCCGGCGCGGGGGACGCGCCCAAGGACGAGCCGACCGGCGTGATCATCCACCCGACCACTGGGCCGGTCGGGCAGGTCAAGCCCTCGCCGAAGGACCCCAGTGGCGCCGTGTGGACCCGTGCCGGGCTCACCGCCAGCAGCATGGGGCGGCTGTACATGTCCTACGGCAGCAACTACAACAGCGTGTGCTCCGCGTCGGTGGTCAACTCCTCCTCCGGGGTCCTGGTCGCCACGGCCGCGCACTGCATCTGGGACACCCAGGACGGCAAGGGCTGGGCGAGCAACGTCATGTTCATCCCGGGTGACACCAACGAGCGCGGGCCCTACGGCCGGTGGGTCGCGGAGAGCATCTACGCGCCGCCGCAGTTCCGCAACGGCGCCAAGTCGGGCGAGCGCGGCGTGAGCGGCGACGGCTGGGCCTACGACATCTCCTTCCTGCGGATGCGGCCGCTGAACGGGCAGAACATCCTCAGCGTCACCGGCGGCCAGGGCATCGCCTTCGACTCCTCGGCGGAGAGCATCCGCACGATCGGCTACCCCACGGCCCCGCCGTTCGACGGTTCGACGCAGCGTTCGTGCTCCTCACCGACGTGGAGCCAGGGCGGGCGGAGCACCTACCAGATCGACTGCGTCATGACCCCGGGCTGCTCCGGTGGCCCCTGGTACACCCGCTTCGACGACGCGCGCGGTGTCGGCTACCTGATCTCCACCCACTCCACCGGCAACGGCAGGCAGTCGTTCGGTTCCATCCTGGGCAAGGTCGCATACGACCTCTACAAGAGCGCGGACGCGGGGGCATGAGCACGATGCGGAACAGACGTCCCACCAGGCTGATCGCACTCGCCGCCGGGCTGCTGGTGCTCGCGGGCTGCGGGCCCAAGGCCACGCCGAGCGCGCGGGCCGACGACGCCGAGGTCAACGCCTACATGGCCGCCCGCTTCGACGAGGCCTACGCGAAGCTCGACGACCAGTTCACCAAGCCGAGGGACCAGAAGTCGACCATCTCCACGCTCGCCGCCTTCGGGGGGAGGAAGGCGCTCAAGGAGATCGACGTCGTCTGGTACCAGGGTGCGGACAAGGCCAAGCCGGAGCCGCCCGCGATCTTCACCAAGTCCAGGACCGCCAAGGGCACCGACGACAACTTCGACGTCTACCACCCGAGCGGCTCGGAGAAGGACTACGCGCTGCTGGGCGCCAGGTTCAAGGACCTCGCGCCGACGCCGTGGGTGTCCTACCCGACGTTCGCCAAGAAGACCGGGTTCAACGTCTGCCTGATCGCCGGTGTCCAGACCGTGTGCGCGATGCAGGACGCGATCAAGATCACGCAGAAGAACGCGCAGAACGTGTTCAAGCGGTACAAGGAGCAGGCCGACGGCAGCGCGCTGCTGGAGACCGGGGTGACGCTCAAGGCCTTCATCGACGGCCGGGTGATGTTCATCCCGGAGGACATCCGCAAGCAGTTCCCGCCGTCCATGCTGGACTCCTTCATCCCCACCAAGATCGCCGTCGCCCCCAACGGCGACCTGAAGTCCTTCTCGATGAACGCGGTTCTGGAGAAGGAGGGGAAGAAGCTGGAGGTCGTCATCAACTACGACGTCACCGGCAAGGCCGCCGCCAAGGACTTCCCCCCGGCGCCGTCGGACTTCGACGTCACCACGCTCGGCTCCGATGCCGCGCGCAAGGAGTTCCTGGACAAGGTCGGCGCGCGATGAGCGGCGCCAGCACCCCCCTTCCGGCAGGCCAGAACCGAGCAGACGAGGTAGCGCAGCGATGAACACCCCGCAGGGCCCCTACCCGCCCCAGCCCCAGCAGCCCGGCCAGTTCCCCCGGCAGGGCCCGCCCACCGGCCCCCAGCCCGGTTTCGGCCCCGGTGGTCCCGGTGGTCCCGGTGGACCCCGCCCGCAGGGCCCGCCGCCCGGCCAGTTCCAGCAGCCCCCCGGCCCGCCGCAGGGCCAGCCCGGCGGCTGGGGCGCCTCCCCCGCCCCCGCGCCCGCCCCGGAGAAGAAGAGCAAGAAGGGGCTGTTCGTCAGCATCGGCGTTGTGGTCGTGCTCGGCGCGGCCGCCGCGGTGCTCTACTTCATGGGCTTCCTCACCACCAACGTCTTCGACGACAACGCGCTGAAGCAGGGCGTCAAGGACACCCTGGTCAAGAGCTTCGGTGTCGCCGAGTCGAAGCTCACCGCTGTGGACTGCGGCAGCCGGAACAAGATCGCCGCGGGCACGCAGTTCCAGTGCAAGGTCACCATCGACGGCAAGCAGAAGGTCTCGGTGATCAAGGTGGACAACGACAAGGGCGAGTACACGGTGGGACAGCCCAAGTAGTCCCTTCCCGGTGGGGGTGTGGTCGTGCGCGTGCTGCTGGTGGAGGACGACGACGGGGTCGCCGAGGCCCTGGTCGAGGTCCTCAGCGCGCACGGGCACTCCCTCACCAGGGTGGCGAGGGGCTCCGACGCGCTGATCGCGCACCGCGAGGCCGATCTGGTGCTGCTGGACCTCGGGCTGCCCGACGGCGACGGCATGGACGTGCTGCGCAAGCTGCGCCAGGTCGCCGACACCCCCGTCGTCGTGCTCACCGCGCGCGGCGACGAGCGCTCGGTCGTGCGCGGCCTGCGGCTGGGTGCGGACGACTACCTGGTCAAGCCGGTGCGGCTGGCGGAGCTGCTGGCGCGGATGGACGTGGTCACCCGCCGGGCGACGCTGCGGGTCACCGCGGGCGAGTCCGCGCAGGACGACCTCATCCGGGTCGCGGACGTGGACATCGACATCCGGGCCCGGGTGGTCACCGTCGGCGGGGAACCGGTCTCGCTGACAGCCAAGGAGTTCGACCTGCTCGCCGCGCTCGCGGCGAGGGCGGGTGCCGCGGTCAGCAGGCAGCAGCTGATGGACGAGGTCTGGGGCGACGCCTTCGTCGCGGTGTCCCGCTCGCTGGACGTGCACATGACGCAGCTGCGCGCCAAGCTCGGCAGGCCCGGCCTGCTCACCACGATCCGCGGTTTCGGCTACCGGCTGGAGGTGTAGCCGGTGCGGACCCGCCTGCTGCTGGTGCTGCTGGGCTTCTCCGTGGCCGCGGTAGCGGCGTTCGCGGTCCCGCTGCTGCTGAGCACCTCGGCCGAGCGCACCCAGCGGCTGGTGATCGACCGCACCGCCGACCTCGACCGCTTCGCCACCCTGACCGAGCAGGCCAACGCCACCGGCGACACCGGCCAGCTGCTTGCCGAGGTCGGCCGCTACACCGAGCTCTACGGCGAGGGCCTGCTCGTGGTCGACGCCAGGGGCCGCGTGGTGGTGCAGGCGGGCGTGGCGCCCGCCGAGCCCGGAGTGCGCGCGCTGGTGGACGGGGCGCTGCGCAACCAGCGGTCGCAGGCCGCGCCGGAGCTGCTCCCGTGGTCCCGCGAACCGCTGCTGCTCGCCCGTCCCGCGGGCACCGGGACGCGCGTGACCGGCGCCGTGGTGCTGCGCGCATCGGTGACCGCTGCCGCGAACGACGTGGCGCGCCGGTGGGCGGTGATCCTCGCGGGCGCGGTCGCGGCGGCGCTGGCGTGCGCGGGGCTGGCGGCCGGGCTGGCGCGGTGGGTGCTGCGGCCGCTGCGGGAGCTGGAGCGCGGGGTGCACGCGGTCGCCTCCGGCCAGCCGAGGGCGCACGTGGAGGTGCGCGGGCCGACGGAGCTGCGCTCGCTGGCCGGGTCGTTCAACCGGATGTCCGACGCGGTGACCGACGCGCTGGAACGGCAACGCAGGCTGGTGGAGGAGGCCTCGCACCAGCTGCGCAACCCGATGGCGGCGCTGCGGTTGCGGGTGGACGGCCTCGCGGGGGCGGTGGCGCCGAGATCCGAGCGCGCCTACCGCTCGGTCGTCGGCGAGGTGGAGCGGCTGGAGTCCCTTTTGGACGGTCTGCTCGCCTTGGCGGGCGCGGAGAACAAGGCGGCGAGCCTCGCACTGTCCACTGTGGATGAGCCTGCGGGCTGCGACGTGGTGACGGTGGCAGCGGACCGGCTGGACGCCTGGCGCGCCGCGGCGGAGGCGGCCGGGGTCCACCTCGCCGACCCGAAGCCGACGCCGCGCCCGCTGCCCGCCGCCTGCGAGGAGGGCGAGCTGGCCCAGGTGCTGGACGTCCTGCTGGACAACGCGATCAAGTACGCGGGCCGGGGCAGCACGGTGTGGCTGCGCCACTCGCGGATCGCGGCGGGGGTGCTGGTGGAGGTCCAGGACGACGGCCCCGGACTGGCCGAGGAGGAGCTCGCGCTGGCCAAGGAGCGCTTCTGGCGCTCCACCCGGCACCGCGGCAGCAGGGGAACGGGCCTGGGCCTGACGATCGCCGACCACCTCGCCCAGGCCCGCAACGGCGTCCTGGAGATCACCAACGCCTCCCCCACCGGCCTGCGCGTCCGGCTGACCCTCCCCGTCCCAGGAGGTGTGACATGACCTCCGGTGTGCGGCGGCGGAGTGTGCTGCTGGGTGGCGTGCTCGGCGTGCTGGCGGCGGGGTGCTCGACCACCGGCTACCGCGGCGAGGCGCGGGGGCTGGGGATCGCCGCAGGGGAACCCGGCGGGCCCTATCTCGCGTTCGCGGAGCGGCTGGCCGAGCAGATCCGGCAGGCGCAGCCGCTGCTGCGGGCGACCGCGCTCACCACGCAGGCCAGCGTCGCCAACCTCGCCCTGCTCGCAGCTCGCGGCACCGATCTCGCGCTGACCCACGCCGACGCCGCCGAGGCCGCCATGGCGGGGCGGGCGCCGTTCAGCGACGCCACACCGCTGCGGGCGCTCGGCCGGATCTACGAGAACTACCTCCAGGTCGTCGTGCGCGCCGACAGCCCGCTCCAGCGGGTCGCCGACCTGCGGGGGCGAGCGGTGTCCATGGGCGCTCCCGGATCCGGAGCGGCGTTGCTCGCGAACAGGCTGGCCGCTGTCGCCGGTCTGCGGGACACCGACCTGCGGAGCAGGCAGCTGCGGCTGGCCGACGCCGTGGCGGCGCTGGAGCGGCGGGAGATCGACGCGCTGGTCTGGTCCGGTGGCGTGCCGACGCCCGCCATCGGGGAGCTGGACGAGCGGGTCGGGGTGCGGCTGCTACCGCTGGACGACGTCTACCCCGGCCTGCGGGCCGCGCACGGGACCGTCTACGAGCAGGTGTCCGTTCCCGCGGGGGCCTACCGCCTGGTGCGCGGGGTGCCGACGGTCGGAGTGGCCAACCTCGTCGTGTGCCTGCCGGAGCTTCCGGACGACGTCGCCGCCGAAGTCACCACGGTGCTCGCCGAGCGGGCGGATCGCCTTGTGCCGCAAGAGGCTCTGGGCACGCAGTTCCTCGACGTGCGCACGCTGACCGGGACGGCGGCGATCCCGTTGCACCCGGGAGCCGCCGCCGTCTACCGGCGCCTGCACGGCTAGCGCCCCTCCTGGAGGCGCTCCGTCGTCGTTGGCCGACCTCCACCCACCGCTCGCCCGCCCGCACCTCTATCCGCGCAAGCTCTCACGCGAGAACCACCACGCCGCCCCACGGTTGGCGGGGGTTAGCGCTGCCTGGCCAGCTCGTAGGCCGCCGAGCCGATCAGCTCCAGCGACACCTGGAGCCGCTCGCCGCTGACGTTGGCGGCGATGGTGTCCTCCGGGGTGTGGTAGGTCGGCTCCAGCAGCGCGGGGCCGGTCTCGCCGCGCCAGCTGAAGTTGGCCGAGGAGATCCCCCGCTCGTGGAAGGGCACGTGGTCGCTGGAGCCGCGCGCCACCGGGCCCTTGGTGCGCTGCTGGTAGCCGAGCCGCTGTGCCGCGCCCGCGACCGCCTTGGTGGTGTTGTTGTCGCCGCCGTCCACCGACAGCAGCCAGTAGACGATCGCCGGGTCCCAGCTGGTGGCCACCATGTCGTTCTGGAAGCAGCCCGCGATGCGCTCGGCGTCGGCGTCGGAGAGCTGCTTGACGTAGTGCCGCGAGCCGATCAGGCCCTGCTCCTCCGAGCCCCACAGCGCGAAGCGGATCGCCTTCTGCGTCGGCAGGTACCGCAGCACCCGCGCCAGCTCCAGGCACAGCACGGTGCCGCTGCCGTCGTCGTTGGCACCGGGCGAGCCGGGCACGCTGTCGTAGTGGGCGCTGACCATCACCACGCCGTTGTCCGGGTTCGGCAGGGTCGCCGGGCGCTCGGCGATGACGTTGTAGGAGGTCAGGTTCTTGTGGTGGGTCACGGTCAGGCTCAGCCGCACCGGTCCCGCAGCCAGCTTCTGCCGCAGCCGCTCGCCCTGGACCTGCGCGAGCCCGAGCACGGGCACGTCCAGCGGGGCGGGCAGCGCCGGGGTGAACGCGCCGAGCTTGCGGCTGGGGCTGCCCGGTCTGGACAGCAGGACCGCGATCGCGCCCGCCTCCGCGGCGAGCCGCGGCGCGTTGCTGTTGACCTGCGAGTCAGGGATGAAGGCGATCTGCCCGCGCACGTGCGCCAGCTCGGCGGGGGTGGCCGTGCCGACGTCGACGACCGCGCCGGAGACGGTCACGTCGAGCTTGCCCTGCGGGGAGGCGCCGCTCTGCCACTTCGGGCCGCGGTCCCCGGTGACGCTGATGTCGGCGAGGTACTTGTCGGCGACCGGGAACGGCTGCAGCGTCACGTCATAGCGGAGCTTGCGCAGCACACCGGCGATGTAGTCGGCGGCCCGGTGCTCGGAGGGGGTGCCGCCGATGCGCGGACCGATCTCGTTGCTGAGCACCTGGAGGTGTTCCATGGCGCGGCGGGCGCTGGCCCTGGCCACGACCGCGCGGTCGCCGATGGCCAGGGACGGTGGTAACTGCGCGCCCGGCCGCTGCCGGGTGGCCGCGGCGGCGGTGCCGGGCAGCAGACCGACGGTGGCGAACCCGGCGAACGCGGCGACACCCGCGAGAAGGTCACGGCGGCGAACGGCCATGCTCAGACGTCCTCTCCCCAGAAGAAAGCCCCTTGCAGGTGGAAGGGGCGGCTCCAGCGACCGTATGTCGCCGGGGCCGCCCCTGCCAGAGTCCGTTTGCAGCAGCTCAGGGGATGCGCTGGCCGAGCACGAGGGACACCCCCGCCGCCACGACCAGCGTGAGCGTGCCCAGCATCAGCCACGGGCGGCTGGCGTCGGCCCGCTTGGTCTCGTAGCCGATCTGCTCGCCGAGGTTGTCGTAGACCCGGCGCAGCTCGCTCTCGGTGGCCGCCTTGTGGAAGTCACCGCCGGAGAGCTGGGCGATCTGCTTCATCGAGTCGTCGTCCACCGGCACGATCTGCTGGCGGCCGTCGATCTCGATCGCGCCGTACTCGGTGCCGAAGGAGATCGCCGAGATCGGCATGCCCGCCGCCTTGGCGTTCTTGGCCTCGGCGAAGGCGCCGCGCGGCTCCTCCAGGCTGGCCGGGATCGTCTGCTTGCCGTCGGACATCAGCACGATGCGGGCGGGCGGGCGGCCCTCCGGGCCGGTGATCAGCTTCGCGAAGGAGTCGACCGACGCCACGGCAGAGGCGATCGAGTCGCCCGTGGCGGTGCCCGCGCCCAGGCGCAGGTTGTCGATGGCCTGCTTGACCGGGCCGCGGTCGGTGGTGGGCGCCACCACCACGGCGGCCGAGCCCGCGAAGGAGATCAGGCCCAGGTTCACCCCGGGGGTCAGCCCGTCGGCGAAGGCCTTGGCCGCGTTCTGCGCCGCGGTGAGCCGGTCCGGCTTGACGTCGGTGGCCTTCATCGACAGCGACACGTCGATCACCAGCATCACCGTCGCCCGGTTGCGGGGCACCCGCTGCTCACCGGTCGGGCCGGTCATCGCCACGGTCAGCAGGATCATCGAGACCATCAGCAGCGCGGGCGCGAGGTGGCGCACCCAGCCCTGCCGCTTCGGCGCGACCTTCTCCAGCAGCTCCAGGTTGGTGAAGCGCATGACGTTGCGCTTGCGGCGCTTCTGCGCCCACAGGTACCAGCCGAACAGCGCCGCGACGGCGGCCAGCAGCAGGAACCACCACGGGTTCGCGAAGCCCTCCAGGCTCAGGCCGAACATCAGGCTCCCCCTCCCGACCACCGTTGCTTGCGACGCACCACGAAACGCAGGATGTCGGCGACCCAGTCGGAGTCGGTCCGCAGCACCATGTGCGAGGCCCCGACCCCGCGCAGCGCGGCGGCCACCTCGTCCCGGTGCGCCGCCGCGGCGGCGGCGAACTCCCTGCGCAGCAACGGCGTCGCGTGCACCTCGCGCTGCCCGCCCGTCTCCGGGTCGGCCAGCACCACGGTGCCGACGTCGGGCAGCTCGACGTCGCGCGGGTCGAGCACCTCGATGGCCAGCAGGTCGTGCCGGGCGGAGAGCCCGCGCATCGCGCGCAGCCAGTCAACCGGCCCGAGGAAGTCGGAGATCACCACGGCCAGGCCCCTGCGGCGCGGCGGGCGGCGCAGCTGCTCCAAGGCGGCCGCGAGGTCGCCCCGGGTGCCCTCCGGCGCGGCGGGCTGCTCGGCCGCCTTGCGCACCAGGCTGCGCGCGTAGGGCAGGCCGCCGCGGGCCGGGATGCGCGTGGTGCGCTCGCCGTTGGCGACGATCGCGCCGATCCGGTTGCCGCCGCCCCTGGTCAGGTGCGCGACGGCGGCCAGCGCGGCGACGCCGAGGTCCCGCTTCTCGCAGCCCGCGGTGCCGAAGTCCATGCTCGCCGAGCGGTCCAGCACGACCCAGGTCTCCAGCTCGCGGTCGGCGACGGTCTCCCTGATGTGCGCCTCGGTGGTGCGCGCGGTGACCGCCCAGTCCATCCGGCGCACGTCGTCACCGGGCTGGTAGGGCCGGGCCTCGCCGGGCTCCGTGCCGGGTCCCGGCACCAGGCCGAGGTGGTTGCCCTGCAGCAACCCGTCCAGCCGCCGCCGCACGGTCAGCTCCAGCGTGCGCAGACCGGCTTCCATCCGTCCGCCCCGCAGGACGGGAGGGGCCCAGGACGGACGCTCCTCCCCCGCCTGGGGGGCCGCTTCCGGGCTCACTGCCTGTTGGTCGCCTGGGCGGGCGCCTGCGGCATCGGCTGACCGGGCGGCGGCCCCTGCGGCGGCGCGTGCTGCGGCCGGGCGGAGACCTGCGGCAGCGGCACGGTCTGCAGCACGCGGCTGATGATGTGGTCGACCGGGACGCCGTCGGCGAGGGCGTCGTAGGACAGCACCAGCCGGTGGCGCAGCACGTCCGGCACCACGTCCACCACGTCCTGCGGCAGCACGTAGTCCCGCCCGCGCACCAGGGCGAGCGCCCTGGAGGCGGCCACCACGCCGAGGGTGGCGCGCGGCGAGGCGCCGTAGGCGATCCAGCCCGCGACGTCGGTGAGGCCGTGCTCGGTGGGCTGGCGGGTGGCCAGCACGACGCGGACGACGTAGTCGACGAGCGCGTGGTGCACGAAGACCTGGGCGGCGACGCCCTGCAGGCGGACCAGCTCCTGCGCGGTGAGCACCTGGTGCGGGACCGGGGGCTGCACGCCCATCCGGTAGACGATCTCGCGCTCCTCCTCCGCGGAGGGGTACTCGACCATGATCTTGAACAGGAAGCGGTCGCGCTGCGCCTCCGGCAGCGGGTAGACGCCCTCGTTCTCGATCGGGTTCTGGGTGGCCATCACCAGGAACGGGTCCGGCATCGGGAAGGTCTTGCCGCCGATGGAGACGTGCCGCTCGGCCATGACCTCCAGCAGCGCCGACTGGACCTTGGCCGGGGCGCGGTTGATCTCGTCGGCGAGCACGAAGTTCGCCACCACCGGGCCGAGCTCCACGTCGAAGCTCTCGCTGCCCTGGCGGTAGATGCGGGTGCCGAGGAGGTCGGCGGGCACCAGGTCCGGGGTGAACTGCAGGCGGTTGAACGAGCCGCCGACCACCCGCGCGAAGGTCTCCACCGCCAGGGTCTTGGCGACACCGGGCACGCCCTCCAGCAGGAGGTGGCCCTTGGCGAGCAGGCCGACCAGCATCCGCTCGACGAGCCGGTCCTGCCCGACGATCACCCGCTTGACCTCGAACACCGTGCGCTCCAGCAGCTGCGCGTCACGGGCGGGGGTCTGCGGTGCGGCGGGGGCGGCCGTGCCCTCGGCGTGCCCGGGGTCGGTCACTGGCGAACCTCCTCGAAGGGAAAGACAAGCTCCTGAGGGCACGACTTTAGGCATCGCCTGACCGCGCGCCGGACGCGCCCCGGCGAGAAGCAAACTCCTGGGCCGGTGTGACCGCTGTGAAAGCGTGGCCGACGCACCTGATCGTGGGGCGCGGGCGACACTAAGCTCGCCGCGTGGACAGGGGCAGCGGCACGCCGAGGTTCCGCCTGCTCGGGCCGTTGGAGGTGCGCACGGCCGACGGGTGGCGCGGCGCGCGGGCGGCGAAGCAGCGCTCGGTGCTCGCCCTGTTGCTCCTGCACGCCAACCAGGTCGTGTCGGTGGACCGGCTGGTCGCGGAGGTGTGGCCGGAGGCCCCGCCCGGCTCGGCGGTCAACGCGGTGCAGGTCTACGTGCACCAGCTGCGCCAGCTGCTCGGCGGGCCGGGGCTGGTCACCCGCTCCGGCGGCTACGCGCTCGACGTGGGGCCAGGGGAGCTGGACTCCGAGCACTTCGGGGGGCTGGCCGCGCGCGGCCGGGCGGAGCTGGACCGGGGCGAGCACCACGCGGCGGTGGCCACAGTGGACGAAGCGCTGCGGCTGTGGCGGGGTGGCGCGCTGGCCGACGTGCCGGCGGGCCCGACCGTCTCGGCGGAGCGGACGCGGCTGGAGGAGCTGCGGTGGTCGGCGCGGCAGACCCTGGTGGACGCCAGGCTCGGACTCGGCCACTACGCCGAGGTGGTCGGCGAGCTGCGCGCGCTGACGGCGGAACAGCCGCTGAACGAGGCGCACTGGGCGCGGCTGATGACCGCGCTGTACGGGGCGGGACGGCAGGCCGACGCGCTGGAGGCCTACCGGCGGGCGCGGGAGACCCTGGTGGCCGCGCTGGCCGTGGAACCGGGCGAGCGGTTGCGGCGCAGGCACGCCGACATCCTCGCCGGGGTTCCCGCCGCGACGCTGGTGAACGGCAGACGTGTGTCCACTTCGGACACCGGGCCGGCCGCGCTGCCCGCCGAGCTGCCTGCGGAGCCCTCCGGCTTCACCGGCAGGGAGGGCGAGCTGGCGCGGCTGGAGGCGGCGGTGCGGCGCAACGCCCGGGTGGTGGCGATCGACGGCCCTGCCGGGGTCGGCAAGACCGCGCTGGCCGTCCACTTCGGACATCGGACCGCCGCGCGGTTCCCGGACGGCCAGCTCTACGTCGACCTGCACGGCTACAGCGCCGAGCCGCCGATGACGCCGGAGGACGCGCTCGGCCGACTCCTGCGCTCGCTCGGCGTGCCCGAGGCGCGCGTGCCCGCGCGGCGGGACGAGGCGGCCGCGCTGCTGCGCAGCACGCTGACCGGCAAGCGGCTGCTGCTGGTGCTGGACAACGCACGCGGCACCGAGCAGGTCCGGCCGTTGCTGCCCGGCACCCCCGGCTGCACCGTCCTGGTGACCAGCCGCAGCAGGCTGGGCGGGCTGGTCGCGCTCGACGGCGCGGAGTCGGTCGGCCTCGGCATGCTGCCGCCGGAGGTCTCGCTGCGGCTGGTGGAGCGGCTGGTCGGCGCCGACCTGGTGCGCGCGGAGGCGGCCACCGCGCGCGAGCTGACCGAGCGGTGCGGCCACCTGCCGCTGGCGCTGCGGGTGGCGTGCGGACAGCTGCTGACCAGGGACCACCACGGCCTCGTCGATCTCGTCGACCGGCTGCGCGGCGCGGAACGCCTCGCGGCGCTGGAGATCCCGGACGACCCGCACGCCGCGGTGCGCGCCGCCTTCGAGCGCTCGTACCAGATGCTGGAGCCCTCGGCGCGGACGTTGTTCCGGCGGCTGGGCCTGGTCCCCGGAGCGGACTTCTCGGTCGGGGCGGCCTCCTGCATGCTGCCGGGCCCGGTGGACCGGGCCGGGACGCGCGCCCAGCTGCGGCGGCTGGTCGAGGCGCACCTCGTCGAGGAGCTGGCGCCCGGTCGCTACCGGCTGCACGACCTGCTGCGGGAGTACGCCGCGGAGCTGGCCGGGGCCGAGGACGGCGAGGACGGCTGTCGCGCGGCCACCCGGCGGCTGGTGCTGTGGTCGATGCACAGCGCGTGGGCCGCGGTGCTGACCGACCTCAGCGGGCAGCGGTCACTGGTGGGTCTCACCGAGGCGGACCCGGACTGCCCACCCGAGACGTTCGGCTCGATGGCCGAGGCGTTCCGCTGGCTGGCCGCCGAGCAGGACAACCTGGTCGCCTGCGTGGTGCGCGCGGAGTCGGCCGGGCTGCCGGAGCTGGCGTGGCAGTTCGCGGTGGTGCTGGCCCCGCACTTCGACCGCACCAAGGCTTACCAGCACTGGGTCACCGCGAACGAGGCCGGGCTGCGCGCCGCGCGCCGCACCGGCCAGGCGCACGCCGAGGTCAGCATGGTCACCGGCCTCGGCAACGCCGCCTACCAGACGCACCGGCTCGACGAGGCGCTGCGCCACCACCTGCGGGCGCTGGAGATCTCGCAGGAGCTGGGCAAGCCGTGCGGCGATCGGTCGGTGCTGCACAACCTCGGCGGGGTCTACCTGCGGTTGGGGCGCACGGCCGAGGCGGAGGAGGCGCTGCTGCGCTCGCTGGAGCTCTCCCGCGAGCTCGGCGACCCCGGCACCGCGGCGCTGACCCTGCTCAGCCTCGGCGAGCTGTGCGCGGAGCGCGACCGGCCGAAGGAGGCGCTGGAGCACTTCGCCTGCTGCCTCAAGGAGATGGAGCGGCTGGGCAACCGCTGGTCGGCCGCGCTGGCCCGGCTCCACCTCGCCGAGGCGCAGGCGCGCGTCGGCCAGCTGCCGCAGGCGCGGGCCAACAGCGAGCTGGCACTGGGGCTGATGCGCGAGCTGGGCAGCGAGTGGGGCGAGGCGGCGGCGCTGCGGGCGCGGGGCCTGGTGCACCGGGCGGAGGGCAGGCTCGACGACGCGATGGTCTGCCACCTGCGCGGCTCGCGGATGTTCCACGACTGCGCCGACCGCTACCTGCACGCACAGTCCACAGTGGAGCTCGGCAGGGTGCTGGCAGCGCTCGGCAGGCCGGAGGAGGCGGCGCGGGCCTGGCGGGAGGCGCTGGCGACCTACGAGGAGATCGGCAGCCCCGCCGCGACCGGGGTCCACGCGCTGCTCGCCAGGTGAGTCACGGGTTCCTGGGCGGCTCCACGAGCAGCACCGACGGCACCGCCTCCGGCGCCACCAGCCGCAGCAGCCCGTAGCCGATCCCCGCGCGGCCGTGCATCAGGCCGGGCACCGACTCCGGTCGCGGCGCGCCGGTGCGCCACCCCGAGGCGCGGCCGCGATCACGCAGCGCGCGCACCGCCCGCCCGCTCCGGAGCTGACCGTCCACATCGGAGCGTTGGCGCGCCGCGAGCGCGAGCAGCTCCAGTGCGCCGAGGTCGCCGTGGCACAGGCCGTCGTCGCCGACCGAGGCCAGCCGCTCGCCGTCCACGCCGAAGAGCGCGAGCGCGGTGGCCCGTTCGGCGACGGCGAGGTCGTGCTCCGCGCCCCACTCCTCGCTCAGCCCGGCGAGTCCGGCCCTGGCCAGCCCGACTCCGGGAACTCCGTGGCACCACGCCAGCAACGGCGCGTCGCCACCGCCAACGGCACACCCCTCCGCCCTGGGCGCGGTCCAGTCGTGCAGGTCCGGGTGGAGGTGTTCGCGTTCGTGCCGCAGCGCGGCGAAGACGGCCTCGGCGTACTCCTCGCGCGGGTCGACCGCGTGCAGCCGCGCCAGCGCGTAGGCGACGCCGCTCGCCCCGCGTGACATGCCGATCCCGGTGCCGGGAGGCGGCGCGGGCGCGTCGACCAGGCGCCTCCCCGCGGCGTGCGCGACCTCCAGCGCCTGCGAGCACGGCCGCACCTGGTGCAGCCCGAGCGCGACCAGCAGCGCCCCGGCGCTGCCGCCGACCAGGTCGTAGCGCTGGTCGTGCTGGACGTGCGCGGCCAACGGCCGCAACAGCGACCGGGCGGACCGCAGCAGGTCCCGCCGGTCCAGCAGCACCGAGGCGTGGGTCAGGTAGTGGGCCAGCCCGCCGACCACGCCGAACGCTCCAGGGTCCGGCCGGTCCAGCGCCGCCCTGCCGAGCCGGTCGACGGCGTCGGCGACCCACCGGAGGACGTGGTCGGCGACGGCGTGCGCGGTCTCCCTGACCTCCGCGTCCCGGGCGTGGGCGGCGACGGTCGCCAGGAACAGCCCGATCCCGGCGACGCCGGAGCGCAGGTCCTTCGGCGCCGGGCCGAGCTCCCAGTGCCCGCCACCCGCGGGGCTCGTGGCGACCCACCCGATCGCCCCGGCCCGCCGCACCGCCTGGCGGCACAGCCCCCTGGCCAGTTCGACGGCGTCGGACACCGCCTCCGCGTACCCCAGCGGCTTCTCCGGCAACGGCACCACCTCGGGTGCGTGCCGCGCGGCGGGCGCGCCCGGGACCGGCACGTCGAGCACCTGGCGGATGAGCGAGACCTGCCGCGTCAGGTCGTGCTCGGCCAGCGCGCCGATCCGGCGGATGGCCACGTCGATCGGCGGCTCGGCCAGCATCGGCCCGAGCTGGTCGCCCTCACGGTTGCGGATCTGGGTGCTCTGCGCGCGGGTGCTGTAGGAGGGCAGCTCCCCGGCTCGCAGCGCGTGCAGCTCGTCGTTGCACAGCAGCTCGCGCAGCTGGTCGCCGGAGTCGTTGGCGGCGAGCGCGACCAGGCTGCGGTCCCGGTCGACGGCATCGCGCAGGTGCTCCGGCCGCAGGCTGTCGGCGAGCACCTCGCGGTAGCGCTCGGGGTCGCGCGGCACGTGGCGCAGCGGCACGTCGACGAAGCGCGACAGCAGCCCGTCCACCGACATCCACCGGAACCAGTCCCCCGCGACCGCGCGGTAGGTCCACTCGAACCCGGCGATCATGTCCGCGCGGTGAGGTGACGGATCGACCGGCACCACGAACGACCGGGAACCGTTGCGCGCCAGCCTGGTGAGCGGGCGGGAGCCGATCAGCCCGACGCCGAGCACGCCCTCGCGCATCAGCTCGGCGGCGGGGTCGGGCAGCTCCGAACCGCGGGTGACCGCGGTGCCCGTCCGCCCGCGCAGCAGCACCTGGCCGTTGACCAGCACGGGGTGCTCGCCGTGCGCGATGACGTTGCCGCTGTGCGCGTCCGCCCCGTTGAGCACGTAGAGCAGGGCGGTCAGCGCGCCGACGCGCCAGTGGAACGCACGCACTTCGTCATCGGTGTCGCACGGCCGCGCGGCCACGTGGCACATCCACCCGTAGTCCTCCCGTTCCAGGACCGGAGCGGCCAGCAGGGAGTGCGGCGGGCTCAGCTCGTTGAACCACTCGCACACCCACGCCCACGCCTGGTCCGCCTGGACGCCGTGCGGCTTGTGCACGACGGTCAGCCGCTCGAAGGTCAGCGCGGCGACGCCCCGGTCACCGGGCCCGAAGTCGATCTCGACCAGCTCGCCGAGCGGACCACCGCAGACCCGGCCGAGCTCGGCGTGGTCGGCGGCGGTCCGCCGCGCGAACAGGGTGCGCTCGCGCAGCCAGCCCCGCAGCACGTCGCCGACGTAGCGCAGCAGCACCGGGTAGGTGTTCCACAGCCGCAGCCGCTCAGCCGGATCAGCGAAACCGTCCACAAAGGACTCATCGGCCGCCAGCACCCCGGACAGCGCCGAGGTGATCGCCCGCTCCGGCCAGGACGCGACGACCAGCTCCGGCAGCCCCGGCACCCCGCAACCGCGCACCCGGTTGTGCAGCACCCGCTGGTAGCCGCGCACGATCTCGGCGACCGGCAGCAGCGGCCCGAGCGCCTCGTCGGTCACCAGGTGGCCCTCGTCCCGCGGCGGGCCGCCGTAGCGGCGCACCCGCAGCACCTGGTCCAGCCAGTCCGGCAGCGGGCCGCTCCGCTCGCAGCCGGTGGGCGAGCCGAAGGTCCGCCACAGCGAGTCCAGCTTGAAGCCCAGCACCCCGGCGGCCCGGCGGCTGGCGGCCGAGTCCTCGGCGAAGCACGCGTTCCACCGGTCCATCCGGCGTCCGGCCCGCTTGGTGTCGCGCACCGGCAGCGCGGGCAGCTCGTGCAGGTAACGCGCGTCGGCCCACCGCAGATCGGCGGTGGACCAGCCCGAGTCCGGCGGTGAGACGGGTGGGACGGGCATGACTCTCCCTCAACAGGAAGTGAACCGGTCCCCTTGAGCGCTCTGAAGCGAGTTCGGACAACCCGGCGGGACCGAGGGCGGCGGTGGTCGTCGGCCCGGTCCGACCCGGCTGGTGCCCCTGCATCGCCCGGTGCCCAGGGCCGACGACCAGCGGGGGGAGCACCCCGCCGGTCAAGGGTCGGCAAGCGCGTTGAAGCGCCGCTTAAGCGCCGCTTTATCGCACATCGGGAATGTCATGGAACGATGAAGGGAAAGTGCTCGAACAGCGGCGATAGAAATCTTTCCGACACCCGTGCGGACATCGACGCCGACGTCCGGGCGTCCGCATGCCGGGACGGCTCCTCGCGGCCGCGCAGGGTCCGGCCCGGCGGTCCCGGGTGGGCCGGGACGGCGCTGCCACGCAGGCGAGAGTTCGACCGCCTGGTCACGAGGTCGCAGCACGGCTGTTCCTCAGCCCTCGCACGGTTGACGCCCACCTCCGCAACATCTTCCGCAAGCTGGGCATCACCTCGCGCAGGCAGCTCAGGGACCTGCGTGACGTCAGCTGACGATCACAGGGCTTCACCACGTGGTCGCGGGAACCGGGGGCGCCGATGTGGGGGTGTCGGCGCCCCCGGCGGGAGCGGTCAGGTCCGGGGCAGGGGCGCCTCCTCTCCCGACGCCTCGGCGAGCACGCGGTACAGCGGCTGGGAGCGCAGGAGCTCCGCGTGCGTCCCGGTCGCCAGCACCTTGCCCTGGTCGAGCAGCACGACCTGGTCCGCGCGCGCGGCCAGCGAGTAGCGGTGGCTGACCGCGAGCACGGTGCGCACCGCCGCCTGGTCCAGCAGCTCCTGGACCAGCAGTGCCTCGCTGCGGCCGTCGAGCTGCGAGGTCGCCTCGTCGAGCACCAGCACCTCCGCCCGCCGCAGCACCGCGCGTGCCACCGCGAGCCGCTGCCGCTGGCCGCCCGACATCCGGGCACCGCGTTCGCCGATCTCGGTGTCCAGACCGTCGGGCAGGGTGGCGACCCAGCCGTCCAGCGCGACCGCCCGCAGCACCTCCGGCAGGTCCGCCTCAGCGGTCTCCGGGGCGCCGTAGAGCACCGCCTCGCGCAGCGTCCTGCCCAGCAGCGGCGCCTCCTGCTCGACGTAGGCGAGCCTGCCGCGCAGTTCCTTGCGCGTCAGGCCGCGGATGTCCTCACCGTTGAGCAGGATGCGGCCGCGGTCGGGATCGTCGAACCGCTCGATGAGGCTCAGCACCGTGGTCTTGCCCGCGCCGGAGGGGCCGACCAGCACTGTCAGGCCCTGCTCCGCGGTCAGCGAGGTCCCCCGCAGCACGGGCTCCGTGCCGTGGGAGAACCACAGGTCCTCCAGCCGCAGGCCGGTGCAGGGCACCCGCCCCGCCGCCGGTGCGACGGGCTCGTCGCGTTCGGCGGGCAGCACGTCGAGGTGCCGCACCCGGCGCACGGCAGCGAGGCCCTCGGACAGCGAGGTCGCGGCGGAGGAGCCGGTCTCGACGGGATCGCGCAGGTAGGTCACGTACAGCAGGAACGCCACGAGGTCGGAGACCTGCATCTCGCCGGAGACGATCCGCATGGCGCCCACCGCGAGCACCACCAGGAACATGATCTCCAGCGCGCCGATCGCCAGGCCCTCGACCAGCGCGTCCAGCCGGGCCACCCGCACACCCGCCCGGTAGGCGGCGCGGGCGTCGTCGGTGATGGCGCGTTCCTCGCTGGCCTCGGTGCCGAACGCCTTGACCGTGCGGAAGGCGATCAGCACCCGCTGGATCGAGGTGAGCATGCCGCCGACCCGGTCCTGCGCGTCCTCGGTGGCCTTGTGCAGCCGGTGCAGCACGTACCACTCGGCGGTGGTGGTGACGACGAGCACGAGCAGCAGCACCACGAACAGCACCAGGTCCAGCAGCGCCATCAGCACCAGCGTGGCCAGCAGCACCAGCGGTGCCACCGCGCCGCGCACCAGCGCCGAGGACAGCGTCTGCTGCAACAGGGTGGTGTCGCTGCCGACCCGCGCGAGCACGTCACCGACCGGCCGCCGCGTCAGGTCGTCCACCCGTGCGTGCAGCAGCCTGCCGACCAGCCCCCGCCGCACGTCGAACACCAGCCGTTGGCCGAGCCTGCCGAGCAGGTAGTGGCTGAACGTCGCCAGCACCAGCCCGCTCATGCCGACCACCGCCAGCAGCAGCACCGGTGGCATCAGGCCCTCGCCGGTCTCCAGCGAGTCCAGCACCCAGCGCGCGACCAGCGGCTGGAGCAGGACGGCGGAGTTGGACAGCAGCTCCAGGAGCACCAGGCAACCGATCCGGGCTCGCGCCCCCCTGGTGTACCCCCACAGCGCCGCGGCGGGCGAGGCGCTCATCAGAGCAGCTGGAAAGCGTAGGAGAAGCGGTTGAGGTGCATCACCATGCACGACAACAATGCTCCGCCCTTGTGGTACTCGGAGAGGTTGAAATAATGCACCTCGAAAGCGAGCGAGGACGCGATGTCCTCAAGGCGACGATTCTTGGCGAGCTCGCCGTTGTAGTCGTCGGTGCCCGCCTTGAGGTCGTGGATGTGCGAGGAATTGAGCAGCACATTGTGCAACCGCACCGAATTGCAGATACCGGCGTAGCAGTCGGCCGCGGAGACGTCGATGATCTCGGTGTGCTTCTCCAGCTCGGCGATCTCCGAGCGCTCGTAGAGCTCCGTGCAGACCAGCGTCTTCTCCTTGGTGACCGGGAAGACGCTGCAGTCCAGGTGGTACAGGTACGGGTCGGTCATCGTGAGCTTGACGACCTTCATGTCGAAGTTGCGTTCCATCCAGTCGTAGGTCTCCGGATCGGATCGCTGGCCGTGCCCGCCGACGTAGACGTTGTCGTGCAGGTGCTTGATCTCCGCCTCGCCCTCGAACCGGGTCGGCGGCACGAAGGTCTCGTAGCCCATGGCGCGGAAGAAGTCCACGCCGACCGGGGTCTCGGCCTTGCGGGGCTCGCTGGTGTAGTTGGAGACGAGCACCGTGTTGCGGTCCTTGTAGTGGTCGAGCACCAGACCGAGGTTCGCGGTGAACACCAGGTCCTGCAGCCCGGTGGTTCGCGGGGTCGGCAGCACCGTCACCAGGGACTCGGAGGCGATGTAGTTGTACAGGTTGAAGAACTGCACCATCGCCTTGCGGTGGCTGGGAACGCGGTCAGCGTCGGCGATCTCCTCCATCCAGACGTTGTTGGCGACCTCCGTCGAGTAGGAGAACGGCGCGTTCATCAGGAAGGCGGGCCGCGTCAGCTGGGTCGGGTTGACGGGAGCCACCGCGGACTCCCAAGGCTCCAGCGAACGCGACGACGGGGCGACTGCGGTCATGAACGGTTTTCCTTCCGGGGAGACGAGAACAGCGGGGTCAGCTGGGGAAGCCGACGCGGACCAGCGGGTCGACGCCCGCCTGCACGTGCACGCCTTCCCGCTGCAGCGGGGTGAACTCGATGCGCTCCGACAGCGGGATCACCAGCTCGACCTGGGAGCCGTAGCGGATCTGGGAGAACCGCCGCCCGTGGGAGACCGGCTGGTTCTGCGCGAGGCTGAACGGGGTGATGCAGTCGACGTCGTAGTCGGCGATCTGCACGACGTAGTACGGCTGGCGCAGCACGGGCACGTCGACGCGGTTCACCACGCGCTGGTTGTGGTGCAGGTATCCGCCCCGGGCCGGGTCGATGCGCAGCTCCTCCAGCAGGTCCTTCTCGACCGCCAGCATCGGGTGGTTGAGCGTGTCGATCGGCTCGACCGACCGCCAGGACAGCCTGCCGGGGTACGGAACCCGGTTGATGTGGACGTCGAAGAACGTCATGAAGATGCCGATGACCAGGCTCGGCCGGTCGAACTCCGGGTCGCGCAACGCGGCGCGCAGCGTGTAGGGGACGCCCTTGATCTCCACGAGCGGCTCGTCCGGTTTGACGACGCGCTGGTAGAGCACGACGCCGTCGGCCGGGGAGAAGAACAGCTCAGGATCGCAGTGCGCCGCCCTGGTCGGATCGCGGAAGAAATGGTACTGCGAAAGATATGACAGGGATTTACCCTCGAATGGTCGGACATCCGACTCGATCCACGCCTCTAGGGATTGGACCATCGCACGCGACCTCCTTTGTTCGCCGGACCGATTCGCGAACGAGTCGACCAGCGAATGGTCAAAGAAGTGCGTGAGAACCATCAGAGAGTTCAGGGAAGCGGCTCACTCGTTCAGGCTATTCCGCGGCCGGAGGCGCTGGTCAGCGCCGAACGCCGCGCCTCCCACCGCGGCGAACGCCAACCCGGACCTTTCCGGCGAAGCGGAAGCCGCCGGCCACCACGGCACGGGCTCCCGAGGCGCTCTAGGGCCGCACGACGCAGCGGAAGCCCAGGTGCGAGGTCGAGGTGCCGACCGCCTGGGGCATCCGGGCGGCGGGACGGTACCACCGGCAGTGGTTCGGCGCGCACAGGTGCGAGCCGCCCTTCATCACCTTGCGCGGGCCGCCCCTCCTCGGGGAGCGGGCCGGACCGCAGCAGGCAGGTGTCCCCGCGCCGTGGCGCCCGTACTCGTCCGCGGTCCACTCCCACACGTTGCCGGTCATGTCGTGCACGCCGTAGCCGTTGGCGGGGTACGACATGACCGGCGAGGTGCCCTCGAAGCCGTCCTCCACGGTGTCGACGACCGGGAACTCGCCCCGCCAGGTGTTGGCAAGGACCCTCCCGTCCGGCCGGATGTCCTCGCCCCAGGCGGAGGTCGCGCCGTCCAGCCCGCCGCGGGCGGCGAACTCCCACTCGGCCTCGCTGGGGATCTCCTTGCCCGCCCAGCGGGCGTACGCCTGGACGTCCTCCCACGCGACGTGCACCACCGGGTGGTCGGGCTTGTGCCGGACAGAGCTGCCCGGCCCCCGGGGGTGCCGCCAGTCCGCGCCAGGAACGTAGGTCCACCAGCCGCGGTGGTCGTTCAGGGCGACGGGCCGTGTGGGGGCGACGAACACGACGGAGCCGGGTACGAGCAGCTCGGGTCGTGCCGCCGGGTGGCCCGCGGGGTCCGGCACCCGCTCGGCGAGCGTGACGTACCGGGTCTTGCGGACGAAGCGCTCGAAGTCGCGGTTGGTGACCGGATAGCGGTCGATCCAGAAACCCTCGACCGCGACCCGGTGCGCCGGGGCCTCCTCCGGGCGGTGCCCGTCGGAGCCCATCCGGAAGGCCCCACCCGCGATCCACACCATGTCGATGCCAACACCCATGGCTAGCGGAGTGCCTTGACCTCGTCGCCGTGGACGGCCAGCGCGTAGATCACGAGGACGTCCAGCGCGATCATCACGGTGGTCCACACCGGGTAGGCGGGCAGGAACGCGAAGTTGAGCAGCGCGCCGAGACCGGCGAGCACGATGCCGGTGATCTGGGCCCACCGCATCCCCCGGATGACGCCGATGCCCGCGAGCAGGGTGATGACGCCCAGGATCAGGTGCACCCACCCCCACGACGTGTAGCCGACCTGGACGACCAGCCCGTCCGGGCCGACGACGAAGTAGTCGCGGCGAACCAGCGCGACCACTCCCGCGATGGCGTGGAACACGCCGACCAGGGTCATCATGGCGCCCGCGAACAGCAGCCAGCCGACCCACAGGGTCGCCCGCCCGCCGGTGGGCACCTCGGGCCCGGTGGTGCCGGTCCGGAACTCTGGGTTGTGCATGCTGTCGGCCCTCCCTGTCTGGTTGGCCCAGCGGGCCACGGCTGGTCGTCCTGTCGCGTCTGGTCATGTCGTGTCGAGCGACGCGCAGACCTGGGTGAACATCCGGCGCGCGAACCGCAGCCGGACGGCGAGGGTGTGCTGCGCCTCGCGCAGCTTCTCCACCTGGGCGTGGGCCAGGGCGGTCCTGCGGTCGGCCTCCTCGGTGGCCTCCCGCAGCAGCCGGTCGGCCCTGTCCCGGCACCGGGTCTCGTGCTCGCGCAGCGCCCGCATGGACCGCTCCCTGCGCAGCGCCATCGCCGTGGTGAAGTCCTCCTCGACCCGGCGGCGGCGCCGCTCGGCGTCGGCCGCGAGCCTGCGGCACTCGTCCTCGGTGGTGACGCGGTTCTGCTCGGCGATGGCGTGGGCGTGGGCGACGATGTCGGCCGCCTCGTGCCAGGCCGCCTCGACCAACCGCCGAAGCCGCTCGTCGACGGCGTCCTCCGGGATCGGCGCCCGGCACAGCCGGTCCCGCTCGGCGCGCAGCTCCAGGATCTCCACGCGGCTGGCGTCGACCAGCTTGACCAGGTTGTCCACCAACGCCATCGCGTGGTCCCGGTCCTCGGCGAGGAACCGCAGCTCGGTCTCCACGTACTCGTCGACCTGCCCGCGGTCGTACCCGCGCCACACCGTGTCGAACCGGCGGCCCAGCGGCACCGGGTCGGTGTCGGCGTCGGCGTCAACGTCGGTGTCAACGTCGGTGTCGGGGTGGGCGGGGTCCTCGCCGGGGACCGCATCGTCGAGGACCGCCTCGTCCTCGGGGACCGCTTCGGGAACGGTCTCGTCAGGAAAAGGTGCGTCGGGAACAGTTTCGTCGGGAACGGCGATGTCGGGGACCACGTCGGTGTTCGTGCTCATCGGACCTCCCAGCTCGTCGGACCTCCCGGCCCGGCGTGGCCGGCTTCTGGCGGCGGTACCGGGCCGCAGCGTTGGCCGGACGGGATTCGGCCTTGCGCACCGTGGCCCCGACCCACGGCTCGCCCCTGCTCCGCCGCTGCGGACCGGTACCACCTTGCGGAGCCGAAGTCCCTGTTCCAGGGATGACCGGTCTTCGTGATCCGCCGTGCCCAGCATGGGCGGGACGGGTGGGGCGGGTCTTCACCCGACGGGGGTGACAGGCGATTGCGCCCGTGCGCCCGGGCGGTGGGACCGGTCGGGAAGGCGGATTCCGCCGTCCGGCCTTGCAGGAATCACCCACAGCGGAGGAGGCGGGGCGGGCGCCGGGTCGTCTGGACTGAGCCCCCATCCAGTCATCCAGTCATCCAGTCATTCCGAGCGGGAGGGGCGTGCGGACATGAGCGACTCGTCGCACCGCAGGTCATGGACCGGGTCCGCGTTCGCCGGTGTCGTAGTCGCACTGGTGCTGTCAGGGAGCCCGGCGACGCCGCCGCGCTCCGGCGGCCCCGCCCAGATCCCGCTGGAGGGGATCGTGTTCCGGCTGGTCAACGCGCCCAGGGTCGTCGAGCTGGTCGGCCGCTTCCTGGTCGCGCTGTACCGGACGGCCGAACCACCCCCCACCAGCACAGGCGCCAGGTAAACCTGGCCGCATGCCCTGCCGCCACCGGTCGAACCCTGCGGAAGCGATCGCGCGCACCCGGCGCGACGACGAGACGTCATGTGATTCCGAGCGGGGAGAAACACGAATGCCGCTGGGTAATGGAAGTTCCGAGCGGGCGCGGCTGGCGGGCCGCCCGGCGGCCGGGGTGGTCACCGCCCCGGTCGTCGCCACCAAGGTCCGGGTTCCCGCCGCCGCCCCCACCGTCCTGGACCGCCCGCGTCTGCTGGCCCCCCTCGACGAGCTGCTGCGCGTTCCGCTGGAGGGCCCACCGGTGATGGTGGTGTGCGCACCGGCCGGAGCGGGCAAGACCACCCTGCTCGCCGGGTGGGCGCACCTGCTCGCCGAGCGCGGCGGCGCACCGCTGGCATGGGTCTCGCTGGACGCCGGGGACAACGATGTCTTCCCGCTGTGGTCGGCCGTGCTCGGCGCGCTCCGGGAGAGCGGGGCGTGGGGCCAGGACGGCCCGCTGGAGTGGCTGGGCCCACCGAGGGAGGACGAGGAGGCCGGGTTCCTCGCCGGGCTGGTCGCCGCCTTCGAGCGGCTGACCACGCCGGTGTGCCTGGTGCTGGACGGGGTGCACGAGGTGCGCTCCCCCGCCGCCGTGCGCGCGCTGAACCTCCTGCTGCGCCAGCTGCCCCCGACGTTGCGGATCGTGCTGGCGACCCGGTTCCCGCCGCCGCTGATCCTGCCCCGGCTCCGGGTGGAGGGCCGGCTGCGGGAGATCGGGCCCGCCGACCTGACCTTCACCGTCGGCGAGGCCAGGGCGCTGCTGGCCGGGCAGGGCATCGAGCTGTCGTCGGCGACGCTCGGCGTGCTGATGGAGCGGACCGAGGGGTGGGCGGCCGGGCTGCGGCTGGCCGCCATGTCGGTGGCCGGGTCGAGCGAGCCCGCCACCCGCATCGCCGAGTTCACCGGCGAGGACCGCGCGGTGGCCGAGTACCTGGCCGAGGAGGTCCTCACCGGGCTGCCCGGCCAGATCCGCCAGTTCCTGCTCGCGACCTGCGTCTGCGCCACGTTCACCGTGGACCTGGCGGTGCTGCTGTCGCAGCAGGAGGGCGCGGGCCAGATCCTCGACCACCTGGAGCGCACCAACACCCTGATCACCCGAGGCGGCCCGTCGGCGCGCTGGTACCGCTACCACCCCTTGTTGCGGGGCTACCTGCTCGCCGAGCTCGGCAAGCGGCACCGGTGGGGCAGGCGCCTGCACCGCACCGCGGCCGACTGGTTCGCCGCGGCCGGTGACCCGCTGGTCGCGCTGGAGCACGGCATCGCGGCGGGCGACGACGACCTGGTGGCCCGGCTGATCACGAAGTTCGGCCTGCAGCAGGTGCTCAAGGGCAACGGCGATCCCTTGCGCGCCCTGCTGGACACCGTTCCCGCGCAGGTGCTGGCCCAGCCACCGGTGGCACTGGTGGGCGCGGCGATCGCGCTCGACCGGGGCGACGTCCCGGCGGCCGACCGCTGTCTCCGGCGCGTGGCGGGTTCCGCGCGGCCGCTGCGCACCCACCGGCTGCGCGCGCTGCACGCCGTGGTCCTGCTGCACCGGGCCCGGTTCGAAGGAGGTGTGCGGGAGGCGTTGACCGCGCTGGAGACCACCAGGGCGGGCGACACCGGGGACGTCGACCTGGACATGCTGGCGCTGAGCAACCGGGGCACGGCGGCGCTGTGGCTCGGCGAGCACCGCGCCGCGCGGACCGACCTGTCGCGGGCGCTGCGCCTGGCCACCGCGGAGGGCCGCGACGCGGTCGCACTGCACTGCCGGGTGCACCTGGCCGCCGTCTCCGCCGCCGAGGGGGACCCGGCGCAGATGAGCGCCGAGGCCGCCGCCGCGCTCGACTTCGCCCAGGCCCGCTGCTGGAGCGAGACCTCGCGCTGCGCCTACCTCTACGCGCTCATGGGCGCGGACGCCTACCAACGGGTGGACCAGGAACGCGCCGAACGGCTCTGCTCGCTGTCCGTGCGGCTGCTGGCCGAGCGGGCCGAGCGCGTCGATCCCACCGTCGAGCTGTCCGCGCTCCTCCTGGAGGCGATCGTCGCCTTCGACCGGGCCGAGGACCCGCACGGGGTGGTCGCGGCCATCCGGGACCTCTGGCGGAGGTTCCGGACCGCCCAGGTGGCGCCCGCCCTGATCGCGTTCGCCGCACCGGTGGAGCAGCGCATGGCGCTGCGCGTCGGCGAGCACCGGTGGGCGATGGAGGTGCTCGAACGACTCGGGCGCCAGCTCCGCCCGTCGGCCGAGCACGCCCTGCTCCAGGCCGTCCTGCACGCGCACAAGGGACATCTCAACGCCGCGCGGCGGTTGCTCGACCTGATCGTCAACGACCGGGTTCCCGCAGTGGTGGCGGGCACGATGGTCGAGGCGTGGCTGCTGGAGGCGCTGCTGGCCGAGCGGACCGGGAACCAGCGCCGGGCGCACGAGGCCCTCTCCCACGCGCTCGCGCTGGCCCAGCCCCGGCACGCGCTCCGGCCGTTCCTGGACGCCGGGGCACCCGCGCGCGACCTGCTCGTGCGCGGGGCCGGGCGGTTCGGCAGGTACGACAGCTTCGCGGCCTCCGTGCTCGCCGCGATCCCGGCGTCGGCGGCAGGGGCGACCGAGGCGCTGACCGACCGCGAGCTGGACCTGTTGATCGAGCTGCCGTCCATGCGCACCACCGAGGAGATCGCCGACTCCCTGTTCGTCTCGGTCAACACGATCAAGACCCACCTGCGCGGCATCTACCGCAAGCTGGGCGTCAACCACCGCAGGGACGCCATCACCGCGGCGCGGCGGCGGGGCCTGTTGTGACTGGCCCGCCCGGCAGTCCCAGCAGCGCGGGCGCCCACGCCGCGCGCGGGTCGGTGTCCACCAGCAGGGCCTTGACCAGCAGCGTCAGCGGGATGGCCAGCAGAGCGCCGACCGCGCCGAGCACCCACGCCCAGAACACCAGCGCGAGCAGCGTCGCGGTGGTGGACAGGCCGACGGAGTGCCCGACGAAACGCGGCTGGATCAGCGACTGCACCACGAAGTTGAGCAGGGAGTACACCACGACGACGGCCAGCATGGACCGCCAGCCGCCGTCGAGCAGGGCCAGCAGCGCGGGCGGGGCGAGCCCGATGAGGAACCCGACGTTGGGGATGTAGTTCGTGACGAACGCCAGCAGGCCCCACAGCACCGGGACGGGGATGCCGAGCAGGGCCAGCGCGACGGTGTCGAGCACGGCCACGATGAAGCCGAAGACGGTGGTCATCAGCAGGTAGCCGCGGGTGCCCCTGACGAAGCCGGAGAGCGCGCCCGCGGCGCCGGGGCGGTCGGCGGCGATGGCCGCCATCCGCTGGTCCGCCACCCCGGCCTCGATGCCGAGGAACAGCAGCAGCACCAGCAGGAAACCGATGCTGGTCGACAGGTTCGTCAGGCTGGAGAGCGTCGAGCCGACCAGACCCATCACCTTGCCGAAGTCGATCTTGCCGAGCGCCGCCCGCACCTGCTCCGCACCGATCCCGAGCCGGCCGAGCGCGTCGGCGACGGAGCGGAGCAGGTCCTCGGCGGGCCCGGCGTAGCGCGGCAGCAGCGTCGCCAGCTGCGCCACCGACACGACCACCACGACCGCCAGCCCGACGATCACCGCGTAGAGCACGACGACGAGCACGACGGTGGTGATCCAGCGCGGGACCCCGTGCCGCCGCATCCAGACCTGGACCGGGCTGACCGAGATCACGATGACCAGGGCGAGGAACGCCGGCCCGATCAGCCACGCGGTCGCGCGTATCCCCGCCACCGTGACCACCGCGGCGGCGGCCCCCAGGAGCAGCACGAGCGCCCTCGGAAGCACGAACGGACCAGCCTCGGCGGTGGCGGCGGTATCGGCCCCGGACGGGCCGTCATGACGGTTCGGCACGAGTCCGGACGCTAGGTCCGTGACCCGTGCGGCGGCGTCACCTGGTGTGGGTGAGATCGGCGAACGCCCGTCGCGCGCGCATCGGGCTTCACCCGCGCCGGGTGAGGAAGTTCCGGCCGCCGGGCACCGACACTCCACGCACATCGCCGGATCTCCGGCACGGACACGGGTGTAAGGGGCACAGAGATGACGGACTCGCCGCGGCGCGGTGTGTTGCCGATCCCGGACCGACCGCACAGCGGACTGATCACCTACGACGCGAGGGACCCGGACACCTCGTTCCCGCCGATCACCCCGTTGCGACCGCCAGAGGGCGCGCCCAACGTGCTGGTCGTGCTGATCGACGACGTCGGCTTCGGCGCGTCGAGCGTGTTCGGCGGACCGTGCGACACGCCCCGGTTCGAGGAGCTGGCCATCGGCGGCCTGCGGTACAACCGCTTCCACACCACCGCGCTCTGCTCGGCCACCCGCGCGGCGCTGCTGTCGGGCCGCAACCACCACACCGTCGGCATGGGCTCCATCACGGAGATGGCGACCGCGGCGCCGGGGCAGAACTCCATGCGCCCCAACACCTGTGCGCCGCTGCCGGAGATCCTGCGGCTCAACGGCTACTCCACCGCGCAGCTGGGCAAGTGCCACGAGGTGCCGGTGTGGGAGACCAGTCCGGTCGGCCCCTTCGACCGGTGGCCGACCGGCAGCGGGTTCGAGTACTTCTACGGCTTTCTCGGCGGCGAGACCAACCAGTACTACCCGGCGCTGTACGAGGGCACGACCCCGGTCGAACCGGACCGGACCCCGGAGGAGGGATACCACCTGACCGAGGACCTCGCCGACCGGGCGATCGGGTGGATCCGCCAGCAGAAGGCGCTGACGCCGTCGAAACCGTTCTTCGTCTACCTCGCGCCGGGCGCGACGCACGCGCCGCACCACGTGCCCGAGGGGTGGGCCGACAGCTACCGGGGCCGGTTCGACGCGGGGTGGGACCGGCTTCGGGAGGAGACCTTCGCGCGGCAGAAGGTGCTCGGCGTCGTGCCGAGGGACTGCGAGCTGCCCCGGCGGCACTCCGCGATCCCGGCGTGGGAGGACATCGCCGGGGAGATGAAGCCGGTGCTGGCGCGCCAGATGGAGCTCTACGCCGGGTTCCTCTCGCACACCGACCACCACATCGGGCGGGTCATCGACGCGATCGCGGACCTCGACGTCCTGGACGACACCCTGATCTACGCGATCATCGGGGACAACGGCGCCTCGGCGGAGGGGTCGGTGCAGGGCACCTTCAACGAGATGGTCACCATCACCGGGTTCGGCCACCTGGAGACGCCCGCCTTCCTGCGCGAGCGGCTCGGTGAGATGGGCGGGCCCAAGTCCTACAACCACTACGCGGTCGGGTGGGCGCACGCGATGAACACGCCCTACCAGTGGACCAAGCAGGTCGCATCGCACCTCGGCGGCACGCGCACCGGCACGATCGTGCACTGGCCGAACGGGTTCGGCGCCAGGGGCGAGATCCGCGCGCAGTTCCACCACGTGATCGACGTGGCTCCCACCGTGCTCGCGGCCGCCGGGCTGCCCGAACCGTCGTTCGTGCACGGCGTGCAGCAGCGGCCCATGGAGGGCGTGAGCATGGCCTACACGTTCGACAGCGCGAACGCGCCGGGCAGGCACGAGACGCAGTACTTCGAGATGCTGGGCAACCGGGGCATCTACCACAAGGGGTGGACCGCGGTGACCCGCCACCGAATCCCTTGGGGCACAACGGGTGCGGCGCTGCCCGCGTTCAACGACGACGTCTGGGAGCTCTACGACACGAACACGGACTGGACCCAGGCCCACGACCTGTCGACGGAGATGCCGGACAAGCTGCACGAGCTGCAGCGGCTCTGGCTGGTCGAAGCCGCCAGGTACAACGTGCTGCCGCTGGACGACCGCTTCGTGGAGCGGTTGAACCCCGAGACCGCGGGGCGGCCCCAGCTCGTCCACGGCAACCGCCAGCTGCTCTTCGGCGGCATGGGGCGGCTGAACGAGCACTCGGTCGTCAACCTCAAGAACAAGTCGCACGCGATCACCGCGGAGGTCGTCGTGCCCGGACCCGTCGCCAACGGGGTGATCGTCGCGCAGGGCGGCATCACCGGCGGGTGGAGCCTCTACGTCAAGGACGGCACCCCGAAGTACTGCTACAACTTCTACGGGCTGGCCCGGTACTACGTCGCGGGCGACCAGCCCCTCACGCCCGGCAAGCACCAGGTGCGGATGGAGTTCGCCTACGACGGCGGCGGACTGGCCAAAGGGGGCGACGTGGCCCTCTACCTCGACGGCGAGCGGATCGGCCACGGCCGGGTCGAACGGACCGTGCCGTTCCTGTTCTCCGCGGACGAGACCTGTGACGTCGGCACCCAGGCGGGTTCGCCGGTGACCACCGACTACCGCGTCCGCGAGTTCCGCGGCCGGGTGAGCTGGGTGCAGATCGACCTCGGCGCCGGTGCCGACACCGACCACTACGTCAAGCACGAGGAACGGCTCCGGCTGGCACTGGCCATCCAGTGACCGGGGCCGGTGGAACAGAGCGAGGAGTTCCGGTGTCCTTCACGGTCATGGCGACGTTGCCCCTGGTGCTGCTGATCGGGCCGGTGCTGCTGGACCGGTTGGAGCGGTGGGCGGTCACTCCGCCCGCGCGCGCCAGCGAACCAGATCCTCAGGAGTGTCGACGTCGTGCGCCTCAGCGTTCTCGGCCGGTATCCGCAGCACGCTCAGCGCGGCGAGGGTGCGACCCAGCGCGGCGCCCTCGGTCCGCAGGGGCAGGGCGGCCCGCAGCCGTTCCGTCCGCCACACCCCGACCAGCCACTGTGGACGGTCATCGGCGTCGGTGAGCACCACGCCGTCGGCGTCGGCGGTCAGGGCGGCGCGCAGCCGGACGAGCGTGGCCGAGGTGACGCCGGGCTGGTCCACCGCGAGCACCGCGACCAGGCCGGAGCCCTCGGGCACGTCCGCGAGCCCCGCGGCGAGCGCCGCGACCGGCCCGCCGCCCGGCGGGTCCTCCCGCGCCCACACCACCGGCCGCGGCACCTCGCGCACCGGCCCGACGACCACCACCCGGGAGTCGGCGGGAACGGCGTCGAGCAGCCGGTCCAGCAGCGGGCGGCCCGCCAGGAGGACGGCGGCCTTGTCCCGGCCGCCGAGGCGGCTGCCCGCGCCACCGGCGAGCACGATCACGTCCATCCCCGCATCCTCCCCCGGACACGGGAAAGGGGCCGCCTCGGGGACAGCCCCTTTCCCGTGCCACCGGGAGGTCAGAGCAGGCGGGTGGCGTACGGCATGATGCCGCCGTAGCGCACCGAGGTGACGCGCACCCTGGCGCCGGAGAACGGGGCCTCGACCATCCGCCCGCCGCCGATGTACATGGCCACGTGGTGGATGCGTCCGCCGTTGGCCCAGAACAGCATGTCGCCCGGCTGCATCTGGGTCAGCGGCACCTTGCGGCCCGAGTTGTACTGGTAGCCGCTGTAGTGCGCGAGGTTGATGCCGACGCCGGCGAACGCGTAGATCATCAGCCCCGAGCAGTCGAAGCCGATCTTGCGGTAGTCGCCGAAGGCGTCGGCGACGCCACCGTCGCGGATGCCGCGGGTCGGGCCGCTGCCGTTGCCGCCGCCCCACGCGTAGATCACGCCCAGCTGCGAGAGCGCCCGGTTGATCACGATCTGCGCGGCGCCGCTGCCGCTGACGCGGGTCGGCCGCTGCGCAGCGGTGCCCCCGCCGCCCCTGGTCCCACTGCCGTTGCGCCTGCGCTCCTCGGCCGCCGCCGCTGCCGCCGCCTCGGCGGCCTGCCGCGCGAGCTCGGCCTCCTCGCGCCGCTTGGCCTCCTGCCAGTTCTCGAAGCTGCGCCGCTGGTCCTGCAGGCCCGCGACCCGGGACCGGGCCTCGTTGAGCTGCTTCTCCACCGAGCTGCGGTCGTTCTCCAGCTGCTCGGCCCTGCGCTCCTGGCCGGCGCGGGCGCTGACCGCTGCGGCACGGGCGACGTCGGCGACTCGCTTGGCCGCCGCCGCCGCGTCCTCCTTCTGCTTGGCGACCTCCAGCGCCTTGCGCGCCAGCGAGTCCTTGTTGGCCTTGTCGGTGCGGGCCCGCTGCATGTTGTCAAGGGCGCTGAGCTGCGAACCGCTGGCGGCGTCGAGCATCCGAAGGCGTTCGAGCAGCTCGTCGGCGCTGCGCACGCCCATCAGGGCGCGGATCGAGCCGACCGTGCTGCCCTGCTGGTAGCTGCTGCTGGCGAAGGCGTCGACCTGCTTGCGGACCTCCTCGATGGCCCGCCCGGCCGCGTCGGCCTCGGCCTTGGCGCCCTCGGCGTCCCGCTTGGCCGCCGCGGCGACCTGCTCCGCCTCGTCCAGGTCGACCTGGGCCTTGTTGGCGTCCTCCATCTTGAGCTGGACCTCGGCGGAGAGCTCCAGCAGCCGGGTCTCGGCCTGGGCCAGCTGGTTGGTCAGCTTGCCGACCTCACCGGCCTTGGAGTCCACGTCCACCCGGCCCTGCTGCAGCTCGGTGTCGCTGGGGTTGGGCGGCGGCGGGGGGACGGCCTGGGCCGTGCCCGTGATCCCGACCGCGGTGACCATCGCGAGGGCCACGCTGACGAGCGCGGCGCCGCTGCGTCGAGTCGACATCAGCTCACCTCCCACGACGGAGGAGTGCTCCCCCGGTCCCGCTGAGCCGTCCGGCCTAGCTCGCGCTCCACCGAACGACACCCTCCGAACACGCAGCGCAACTGTGCACCCCCGCCCCAACTCCTGCCACTTTTAGCAGGAGAAACACGCGTACCGTCCCTCACTCGTGTCACAAAGGACTACAAATCGGTCACGGTCGGCGGCTTCGCCCTCGCGCGGAACCTTACGCAGCGCACACCGCGCGAGGTCCCCGAGCGCACGAAAATGGCCCCCTTGGTCGCAACAAGGGGGCCATTCGCCACCGGCTCGCCCGGCCCCGCTCACCCGGCCCGGGTGCCGCGCCCCGGCCGGCGTGGCCGGTGTTTTCGCGTTTTGTCACCTTCATGCGCAAGAGAGCGCTCCCATATCGCGCTGAGGCTCCATAACGCGAAACGTGGGGCACGCGCGGTGGGCTTCGGGGGAAGAGGGTGGCGCGGTCGGCTAGGTGGTGTCGCCGCTTGCCGGGGTGCTAGTTCACGCGCCGGTCCTGCCCGGCCCAGAACGGCTCGCGCAGCTTGAACTTCTGGATCTTGCCGGTGGCCGTGCGCGGGATGGACTCGCGGAACTCCACCGAGGTGGGCGCCTTGTACCCGGCCAGCCGCTGCTTGCAGTGAGCGATGATCTCCTGCTCGGTGGCCTCGGCGCCCTCGGCGAGGACCACCAGGGCCTTGATCGTCTCGCCCCACTTGTCGTCGGGCACGCCGATCACCGCGACCTCGGCGACCGCCGGGTGGCTGAAGACGGTGTCCTCCACCTCGATCGAGGAGACGTTCTCACCGCCGGTGATGATCACGTCCTTCTTCCGGTCCGAGATCGTCAGGTGGCCCTCGTCGTCCAGGGTGCCGCCGTCACCGGTGTGGAACCAGCCGCCGTCCAGCGCGTCCTCGGTGGCCTCCTTGTTGTTCCAGTAGCCCTCCAGCACGGTGTTGGAACGGGCCAGCACCTCGCCGGTGTCGGAGACCGACAGCCGCACGCCGATCGCCGGGGCACCGGCGCGGGAGAGCTTGCGGGCGCGCTCCTCGGCCGGCAGGCCGAGGTCCAGCGGCCGGGTGCGGTTGAAGGTCAGCGTCGGCGAGGTCTCGGTCAGGCCGTAGAGCTGCTGGAACTCCCAGCCCAGCTCGTCCTCGATGCGCGCGATGGTCCTGGTGGGCGGCGGCGCGCCCGCGCAGACGATGCGCATGGAGCCGCGACCGGGGATCTCGCCCTTCCAGTCCTGGGCGGCGTCGAGCACCATGTTCCAGACCGCGGGCGCGCCGCAGGCCAGGGTGACCCCGTGCTGCTCGACCCGGCGCAGGATCTCCGCGCCGTCGACCTTGCGCAGCACGACCTGCTTGGCGCCGAGCCCGGCGAGCACGAAGGGCATGCCCCAGCCGTTGCAGTGGAACATCGGCAGCGTGTGCAGGTAGACGTCGCGCTCCCAGGCGCGCACGTGCAGCCCGAAGGTCATCGTGTTCACCCAGATGTTGCGGTGGGTGATCTGCACGCCCTTGGGCCGCGCCGTGGTGCCCGAGGTGTAGTTGATCGTGGCGGTGGCGTCCTCGTCCGGCGACGTCCACGCGCGCGGCTCGACGCCGAAGCGCATCAGCTCCGTCTCGGTCTGCTCGCCGAGCACGTAGCGGTGCGGCGCCGTGATGCCGCTGAGGTCGGCGTCCAGCTCGGGGTCGACCAGCAGCGTGGACGCGCCGCAGTGCTCGACGATGTAGGCGATCTCCTCGGCGCGGAGCCGGAAGTTGATCGGCACGCAGATCCGCCCGCTGGCCGGGACCGCGTAGAGCAGCTCCAGCAGCCTGCTGGAGTTGTGGCTGACCACAGCGACGCGCTCGCCCTCGCCGACGCCGATGGCGTCCAGGCCCGCCTGCCAGGCCCGCACCCTGGTGGCGACGTCGCCGTAGGTGGTTGTCGGCACGGCGGCCGCGGGCTGGTCTGGTTCGTCGACGACGGCGGTCGAGCCGGACCACACCGTTTCGGCGCGATCCACGAAGTCGGCGACGGTGAGCGGGACCCGCATGGTCTACGTACCTCCAGGGGGCTGGAAACACCGAGTGGCCGGAAGGGTACTGAGCGCTACCAGCAGCCGACAGGCACCCCGCCGACACTCACTCTTCTGGCCGTCGGGCGACTCGCCGAACGCGCACCCCCGAACGGCGAACGGCGCGCTGCCCCGAAGGGCCGAGCACCGCCTGGGACCATGTCCGGCGTGCGTCATCAGCTGCGGCGACTCGGCATCGGGCTCGCCATCCCGGGACTCGTCCTGACCGTCGTCGGCACCTTCCTGCCCTGGCTGCGCTCGGGCGCGGTGCTGCGCGACAGCTACGAGGCGGCTGACCTGCTGCGCCGCCTGCTCGGGCTGGACCAGGGCGTCGGCGGGGCGCTGCTGGCGGGCTGGCCCGCGCTGGGCCCGCTGGCCGCGCTGTGTGTCGCTGGTTACGTCTTGGGCGTTCCCCGAGTCGCCGCTGTAGCGAATCTGCTCCTTTCGGCGATAACGGGCGCAGTGGGGGTGTTCGCGTCCGTCCACGCCGACGCCGGGGGCTCTTTGGTCGGCATCACCTGGACGGGACCTGTAACCGTGCTCGTCGGCGCCTTGCTGTCGCTGGTGGGCGCGATCGCCGTGCTCGTGGGCGCCCCTGGACGGATGACACAGGGGAGTGACAGTGACCAACGGCGAGAGCCACCCCGTTCCTGAGCAGCAGGAACAGCAGCCCGCCCCGCAGGAGGCGCCGCGCAGGCCGAAGACCGGCCTGATCGTCGGCGTCGTCGTGGGCGTGCTCGCCCTCGTCGGCGGCGGCGTCGCGCTGAGCTCGGCGTTGCAGGGCGACAGCGCCCCTGGCGCGTCGCCGCAGAGCGCGGTGACCGGCCTGGTGGACGTGCTCAACAAGGGTGACGCGGTCGGCGTGCTGGACCGGATCCACCCCGCGGAGGCCAAGGCGTTCCGCGACTTCGCCACGACCACGGCCGGGGAGATGAAGCGGCTGGAGGTCCTGCGCGGCGACGCCGACCCGCTGACCGCGGTCGGCGGGATCTCCGCGCAGGAGGTCGGCTTCGACGCCGTGCCGGAGGAGAAGGTCAACGACCGGATCACCGTGGTCAAGCTGGTCAAGGGCAAGGTCGCGATGACCGAGGACCAGAGCAAGGCGCCCTACACCGAGAAGTTCCTCAAGCTGCTGGGCGGGCAGCCGGGTACCACGACCTCGACGACGACCACTGTGGACATCGCGGACGTGGTGCGGCGCACCGGCAAGCCGGTGCGGATCGCCACCGTCAAGGTCGGCGACAAGTGGCACCCGAGCCTCTACTACAGCGTTGCCGACTTCGCGCTCCAGATGACGGGGCGGTCCTGGCCGAAGGAGAGCATCCCGGCGGTCGGCGCCGCCACGGCCGAGCAGGCCGTGCGCGAGCTGGTGACCGCGGCGATCGACGGCAACACCCGCCGGGTGATCGAGCTGCTGCCGCCGACGGAGATGGCGGTGGCGCACGACGTCGGCAACGCTCTGGTCGTCGGGCTCAGCGGTGAGACCGTCTCCGACACCAAGCTGGTGGAGCTGCAGACCGAGACCAAGGACATCCCGGGCGGCAAGCGGATCAGCCCGCGCAAGGTGGTCGTGGAGATCGGCGGCCAGCGGCTCTCCGTGGCCAGGGACGGCGACTGCGCCGTGGTCGACGCGGGCGAGGGCACGCGGGTCTTGTGCCTGGACCAGCTCGTCGCGGGCATGGAGGAGGCGGCGGCCGAGGACGGCATCCAGCTGCCCGAAGCCGCGGTGCGCACCGTCCAGAGCATCGGCCGCAACCTGCTCGACATCGGCGTTGCCACCGTCGAGGAGAACGGCAAGCACTACCTGAGCCCGACCGGCACCGTCAACGAGCTGGTCCTGACCTTCCTGCGCGGCCTGGACGCGAAGTCCCTCGCCGAGCTGGTGGAGCTGGGCAACCGCTGACCGGCGGCACCGCCGAGACGAGGACCACCCGGGCGCGGCCCGGGTGGTCCTTTCTTTTCGGCAACGTCTCGGTACCCAACACCGGGGCGGCTGGTCCAAGTCCCCCCGCGACGCCCTAGGGTCGCCGCGAGCAGCGCGAACCAGACTTTTCAGGAGGAGACAGACCGTGAGCACCCCCGGGGACACCTCGGGCTCACCCGCCCAGCCCGATCCGGACAACGAGGTCGCGGCCGAACAGCCCACGGCGGCGGGACCGGCCGCCGAGGCGGAGCAGCCCACCGCGAAGACCCCGCTGGCCGAGAACGCCGACATGGCGACACCGCCGTTCGGCGTGCCCCAGCAGGTTCCCCAGCAGCCCCCGCAACAGTTCGCCCAGCAGTTCCCGCAGCAGGGCATGCCGCCGCAGCCGATGCTGCCCCAGCCCGGACCAGGGCAGCCGCCGTACGGCCACCCACACCCGCCGCAGCAAGGAGCGCCCGGCCCCGGCAGGAAGCGCACCGGGCTCGTGGTGGGCATCCTGGTCGCCGTCGTCGCACTGGTCGCCGGTGGCGTCACCGCGTTCTTCGCCTTCTCCGGCTCGGCGGGGGCGAGCACCCCGACGGCCGCCGCGACCAAGCTGGTCGAGGCGCTGGGCAAGGGCGACATCGCCGGCGTGATCTCCAACCTGGCCCCGGCCGAGGCGAAGCTGAGCGCGGACTACATGGGCGCGTCCATGGACGAGCTCAAGCGGCTGGAGGTGATGAAGCCGGACGCCAGCCCCGACCAGCTGGCCGGGGTGGAGCTCAAGGCGGAGGGCCTGCGCTTCGACGAGGCGGGCGAGGAGAAGCTCAACGACCACGTCACGGTCACCAAGCTGACCGCGGGAACCATCACCATCACCTCGGACACCGCCAAGCTGCCGCTCGCCGACAAGTTCGTGGACCTGGCCTTCCCGAACGGCCGGGTGGACCAGCGCACCACGGAGACCATCGACATCGCGAGCATCGTGCGCGCCACGGGGCAGCCGGTGCGCATCGCCACGGTCAACGAGGGCGGCACCTGGTACGCCAGCTTCTTCTACTCCATCGCCGACAACGCGCTGGCCGTCGAGGAGATCGCCTGGCCGAAGGAGCCCATCCCGGCCAACGGCGCCCCCGACGCGGAGACGGCGGTCAAGGAGCTGGTGCGGGCCGCGCTCTCGGGCGACCTGCGCCGCGTGGTCGAGCTGCTGCCGCCGGACGAGATGGGCGTGCTGCACGACCTCGGCCCGCTGCTGGTGGGTGAGCTCGGTGGCGAGCTGGACACCGGTTCGAAGCTGGTCGACCTCAAGACAGTGCACAAGGACGTCAACGGCGGCACCAAGGTCAGCCTGGACTCGATGATGCTGGAGATCGACGGTGAGCGCGGCACCGTGCGCCGGGTCGAGGACTGCGTGGAGATCCAGGGCCCGCAGGGACAGCCGGACCGGATGTGCGCGAAGGACGTGGTGGAGAACTTCATCGAAGGCGCGGAGAAGAGCTACCGCCGCAACACCGGCAAGGCGATGCCGCAGCAGCTCAAGGACTTCTGCGAGCGGATCGTGCGCAACTTCCTCGACGCGGGCGTGATGACGACGCAGGTGGACGGCAAGCACTACGTCAGTCCGATCAGGACGGTCAGCGAGCTGATGCTGACCGTGCTGCGCAGCCTGGAACCGAAGGACGTCGAAGAGCTGGTCAAGGCCGGGAGATAGGACACGGGCGAAGGGGGCGTGCCGTCATCGGCACGCCCCCTTTTCTTATCCGGTGATGCGGTCGTCCTCGGGGCGGCCGACGTCGGGGTTGGACGAGGCGAACCTCCGCAGCCGCATGCTGTTGGAGACCACGAAGGCCGACGACAGCGCCATGGCCGCACCCGCGATCAACGGGTTGAGCAGCCCGAGCGCGGCCAGCGGGAGCGCGGCGACGTTGTACCCGAAGGCCCACACCAGGTTCCCCCGGATGGTGCCGAGCGTGCGGCGGGCGAGCCGGATCGAGTCCGGCACCGCGGTGAGGTCGTCGCGCACCAGGATCAGGTCGGCGGCGTTGATCGCCACATCGGTCCCGCTGCCCATGGCCAGCCCGAGGTCCGCGGTGGCGAGTGCGGGCGCGTCGTTCACGCCGTCGCCCACCATCGCCACCGTGCGGCCCTGCTCCCGCAACGCCTTGACGAGCTCGACCTTGCCCTGCGGCAGCACCTCGGCGACGACCTCGTCGATGCCGACCTCCCGCGCGACGGCGCGCGCGGTGGCCTCGTTGTCGCCGGTCAGCAACACCGGGCGCAGCCCGAGCGCGCGCAGCTCGGCGACCGCCGCGGCGGCGGTGGGCTTGACGGTGTCGGCGACCGCGAGCAGCCCGGCGACCGCACCGTCCCGTGCGACGACGACAACGGTCTTGCCGTGCGACTCCCATTGCGTGCGAAGGTTTTCCAGCTCCTCGGGCAACGCGATCCCCCGCTCGGCGAACAACCGCGCCCGCCCGATGACCACCTCCCGACCGTCCACAGTGCCCTGTGCGCCGAGCCCCGGCAGCGCGACGAAGTCCTCGACCTGGCTCAACGAAGCCAGTTCCTGGCGCGCGGCCGTCGCGACCGCGACGGCGATGGCGTGCTCGGAGGCGTCCTCCACCGCGCCCGCGACGGCGAGCAGCTCCGCGCGGTCCACGCCCGCGTACGGGTGGACGGCGGCGAGGGTCATCTTCCCGCTGGTGACGGTGCCGGTCTTGTCCAGAACCACGGTGTCCACGGCACGGGTCGACTCCAACGCGCTGGCGCCCTTGATCAGGATTCCCAGCTGCGCGGCCCGTCCGGTGGCCACGAGCAGCGCGGTCGGGGTGGCGAGGCCGAGCGCGCACGGGCAGGCGATGATCAGCACGGCCAGCGCGGCGGTGAACGCGGCCTCGGTGGGCTGCCCGGTGAGCAGCCACGCGGCGAAGGTCAGCGCGGAGAGCACCAGCACGACGGGCACGAACCGGCCCGCGACCCGGTCGGCGAGCCGCTGCACGTCGGCCTTGTCGTTCTGCGCCTGCTCGACGAGCCGGGCCATGTGCGCGAGCTGCGTGTCGTCACCGACCTTGGTGGCGCGCACGACGAGCCGCCCGCCGACGGCGACCGTGCCGCCGATGACGGGGTCCCCGGGGCCCACGGGCACGGGGACGGACTCGCCGGTGACCATGCTCGCATCGACCTCGCACCGCCCCTGCTCCACCTCGCCGTCGGCGGCGACCCGCTCACCCGGCTTGACCAGGAACAGGTCGCCGACCTTGAGCGCGGCGATCGGCAGCACGACCGGCTCCCCGTCGCGGAGCACCGTGACGTCCTTGACGCCCAGCGTGGACAGTGCCCGCAACGCGTTGCCCGCCATGCGCTTCGCCCGCGCCTCGAAGTACCGACCGGCCAGCAGGAACGCGGTCACTCCGGCGGCGACTTCGAGGTAGACCGACCCACCGGCCTCCGTGGTGATCTCGAAGCCGGTGTGCAGCTCGTCACCGGTGGTGAACAACAGCGACCACATCGACCAGCCGTAAGCGGCCAGCACCCCGATCGACACCAGCGTGTCCATGGAAGCGGCGCCGTGCCGGGCGTTCTTGACCGCGGCCCGGTGGAACGGCCACGCCGACCACAGCACCACCGGGGTGGCCAGCGCCAGGGACACCCACTGCCACCCCGGGAACCGCAAGCCCGGCAGCAGCCACAACGCCAGCGTCAGGTCGCAGAGCGGGATGGACAGCAGGATCGCCACGAACAACCGGTTCCTCAGCGCCCTGACGGGATCGCGCTCGTCCGGTCGCTCCTCCCGGAGCAGGCGCGCGGTGTACCCGGCCTGCTCGACGGTGCTGATCAGCGTTCTCGGGTCGGTACCGGCCGGAGCCGTCACCGCGGCCTTCTCGGTCGCGTAGTTGACGGTGGCGCTCACCCCGTCGAGCTTGTTGAGCTTGCGCTGCACGCGGTTCGCGCACGCGGCGCAGGTCATGCCGCCAATGACGAGTTCAAGCTCGTCGGTGGCCACACTCTGGGTCATCGCTTCCTCACACTTCTTCCGACCCACACGAGTCGTCGGGCGACCCCCGCCGGTTCCCGCGCTCCCCCATCCGTGTCACGCCCCACGTCAGAGGTCGGCGAGGGGGTCGGCGGCGTAGGTGAGCCGGATGACGCCGTCGGAATGGCGCTCCGCCTTGGCGTGCACGCCGAAGACCTCGCGCAGGATCTCCGGGGTCAGCGCCAGCAGGACCTCGCCCGCCGCCGCCACCGTGCCCCGGTTCAGCACCACCAGCTGGTCGCAGCTGCGCGCCGCCAGGTCCAGCTCGTGCAGGACCGCCAGCGTGGTCACGCCCAGGCCGCGCACCACCTCCAGCAGCTCGAAGCGGGCCCGGATGTCCAGGTGGTTGGTGGGCTCGTCGAGCACCAGCAGCTCCGGTCGCTGCGCCAGCGCCCGCGCCAGGTGGACCCGCTGCCGCTCACCGCCCGACAGCGACGCCATCGGCCGGGCGGCCAGGCCCGTCACGCCCGCGCGGGCCATCGCGGTCTCGACCGCCTCCCGGTCGGCGGGTGTCGTCCTGGAGACGAGGCCGTGGTGGGGTGTGCGCCCGAGCTCCACCACCTCGGCGACCGTGAGGGCCGAGGGGTTCGCGCCGTCCTGGAGGACCGCCGCGACGCGTTGGGCCGAGGCCCGGACCGGCAGGGACCACAGGTCGGTGCCGTCGAGCAGGACCGCTCCGGCCGACGGGCGCAGCGAGCGGTAGATCGTGCGCAGCAGGCTGGACTTCCCGCTGCCGTTGGGGCCGACCAGCCCGACCACGGTGCCCGGCCGCACGACCAGGCGCACGTCGTCCAAGACCGGGGTGCCGCCGAGGGTGAGGCCGACCCCCGCCACATCGAGTCTCACGTCTCCCCCAGGGTCCGGCCCCGGCGCAGCAGCCACAGGAAGAACGGGGCGCCGAACACCGCCGTGAAGATGCCCAGCGGCAGCTCGTTCGGGCTGTCCACGGTGCGCGCCAGCAGATCGACCACCACCAGGTAGAGCGCTCCGACCAGCGCGGACAGCGGCAGCACGCGGCGGTGGTCGGCACCGGCGACCAGGCGGACGAGGTGCGGGACCATCAGCCCGACGAAGCCGACCCCGCCCGCGACCGCGATCAGGGTGCCGGTCAGCAGCGAGGAGACCAGCAGCAGGCCGACGCGGGCCCGTCGCACGTCCAGGCCGAGCGACGTCGCGGACTCCTCGCCGGTGACCAGGGCGTTGAGCCTGCGGCCGTAGAGCACCAGAACGGCCGACGCGGTGAGCACGACCGCGCTCACCAGGCCGAGCTGCTCCCAGCGCGCGCCCGCCACGCTGCCGAGCAGCCAGAACATCACCGACTTCAGCTCGTTGGGGTTCGCGCGGAGCTGGAGGTAGCTGGTCAGCGCGGAGAGCACGTAGCCGACGGCGACGCCCGCGAGCACGAGGCGGGTGGGCGCGAGGCGGCCGCGGTGCTGGCCGAGCGCGAACACGACGGCCACCGACGCGACCGCGCCCAGGAACGCCGCCGAGGACACGCCGAGCCCGCCGAGCGCCCCGGCTCCGGCGGTCAGCACGACCACCGCGCCGACCGAGGCCCCGGAGGAGATGCCCAGCACGTACGGATCGGCGAGCGGGTTCGCCACGAGCGCCTGGAGGACCACGCCCGCGACCGACAGACCCGCCCCGCACAGGGCCGCCAGCACCACGCGGGGAACGCGGTACTGCCACAGGATCTGGTCGGAGACCGGGTCGAGGTCGCCGACGTTCCCGGTGAGGTGACCGGTGATCACCGCCCACGCGTCGCCGAGCGGGATGCCGACCGAGCCGATCGTCGTGGCCGCGACCATCACCGCGGCCAGCAGCGCGGCGAGGCCGAGCAGCGCGGTCCTCACGCGGTGGGGTGGAGCAGCGCCGCGATCCGCTCGACGGCGGTGGCGTTGTTCGGTCCGAAGTAGACGGAGTCGGAGAGCACCACGTGCCGCTTGGCCTTGGCCGCCTCCCACTGCGGGAACTGGGCGTAGAGCGCGGCGGCCGAGGCGGCGGGATCGGGGTTGTGGTAGTTCACGACGATCACCGCGTCGATCCGGGCGGCGGCGAGCTGCTCCTTGCTGAGGTTCGCGAAGAGCTGGCCGGAGCTGTCGGCGAAGGCGTTGACCCCGCCCGCCTTGGCGATGATGTCGTTCCAGATCCCTTGTGCGCCGACGGAGCTGAAGTCGCCCGCGCCCATGTCCATGCCGGGGATGATGAGCATCACCCTGGGCTTGGGCTTGTCCTTCACCCGCGCATCGACCTGCGCGATCCGCCGCCGCGCGTCCGTGATGATCTGTTCCGCGCGGTCGCTGACGCCGTAGACCTTGCCGAGGTCGCGCAGCATCGCGTAGCTGTCGTCGATGCCCTGCGTGCCACCCGTGCCGCACATCTTGGCCGGCACGTAGGTGTTCGCGCCGATCGCGCCGAGGTCCTCGCGGGTGGCGAAGCCGCGGTTGCCGTCGAAGCCGCCGCTGTAGGTCGACAGGACGAAGTCCGGCCGCAGGCCCAGCATCGCCTCTCTCGGGATGTCCATGAGGTCGTTGAGCTTGATGTCACCGGTCGGCAGCTTGGCGATGGCCTCGGCGCGGCCCGGCTCGTCGGATGCGCCGTAGGACTGGGCGTTCGCCACGACCCGGTCACCCAGGCCGAGCGCCATCAGCGTGGACACCTCGGCGACCGACCCGCCGTTCATCACGACGGTCCGGCTCGGTGGGCGCTGGAAGGTGATGTCCTTGCCGCAGTTGGAGATCGTGACCGGGTAGCCCGGCGCCGGGGCGGCCTGCCGGGGCGCTCCGGCAGGCTCGCCGCATGCGGTGACAGCTGCGGTGGCGGCCAGGAACACTAACGCCAGGGCGACGCGCTTGGACTGCATGCGGGGTTTCTCCTCAGTGCGGCGGCGGTGGGTAGAGCACTAGTCGGTGGCGGGACCGGTCGAGTTCCCGCGTGCGGCGCGGATCACGGGCAGCAGGCCCGCATCGGCGCACTGGTCCAGGTAGCGGTGCACGGTGGCCCTGTCGATGGTCGATGTCGCGGTGCTCTCCCGCGCCTCGTCGGGCCAGAGGTCCAGCAGGGCGAGCGTCGTCGGGTCGGCGTCGGTCACGCGCACGCGCCACTCCTCGCGTGAGCACATCTCGACGGGGTATCCGTAGTCGATGATCCACTCGCGCAGGTCATCCAGCACGAGCCGGCGCTCCGGCAGGACTTCCCTGATTCCGCCGCGCTGAGCCAAGATCTCGCGCGCGACGTCCTCGGCGTCGGCCCACGGCTCCGCGTGGTGCAGCTTCGGCACGACACCCGCCGGGATGCCCGCGAGCAGCAGCCGCCACAGCACGTCCTGCGGGTTGACCTTCGGCCCGACGACGCGCCCCAACCGGTGGATGGTCGTGTCGAGCCCACGGCCCCCGGCTTCGAGGACGAGCTGCTCGGCCACCCATTTGCTCTGCTGGTACCCCGTCGCCAGCGTGTTCTGTCCCAATGCGACGGACACTGTGGACACGTAGTGGAAACGCGACGGCGCGCCCGCGGCTGCGAGCCTGAGCAGTGACCGAGTGCCCTCCACGTTCACCGCGCGCATGCTGTCGTACTCGCGCAACAGGCTGACCACGGCAGCACAGTGGTAGATGGCATCGACCCGCGCCAAGTCCTGCCAGGTCCCGACGTCCAGTCCGAGCCACGGCTTCCCGACGTCGCCCCGCACCACGCGCACCCGGTCCTGTTCGGGCAGGTCCGACCTGGTCAGGCAGATGATCTCCGCGTCCGTGCCGCGCACCAGCTCGGCGAGCAGGTACCCGCCGACGAAGCCGGTCGCGCCGGTCAGCAGGATCCGGCCGGTCCCGCTTGCCGTGGGCGCGGGAAGAATGTCGCGATCGAGCACCGCGTCCGCCAGGGCAACGGCGGGCAGGCCACTCCGGTCAAGGCGGGTGCCTCGAAGAGCACGCGCCAGCCCACCAGCGGTGGGATACCGGAAGACCAGGGCCGCCGGGACCTCAGTGCCCAGGGCCGCACCGATCCGGTTGGCGACCTGGATCGTTTGCAGCGACTGGCCCCCCGCCTCGAAGAAGTCGTCCTCAGTGGACAGACTCGGTTGGCCGAGGATGTGACGCATGATCCCGAGAACCGTGCCATCATCGGCCTGCACGGATCGGTCGATCTTGCCGGAACGGTTGAGCGGCAGAGCTTCCACGAGTTCGATCACGCCGGGGACCACGGCGGCGGGCAGCAGGCCGCGCAGGTGCTCACGGAGTTCGGCCACGGTGGTACCGGCGACGGTATCGGCGACGACCCGCGCGGTGAGCAGCTTCGTGCCGTCCGGACGGGTGTGTCCGGTCACCATCGCCGCCCGCACGTTCGGATGGCGGACCAGCGCGGCTTCGATCGCCGCCGGGGAGACCCGATGCCCACTGATCTTGAATTCGTCGTCGACGCGGCCGAGGTGGTACAGCTCGCCGTCCTGCCCGAGCCGCGCGCGGTCTCCCGTGCGATAGGCGCGTTCGCCGCCCACTGAACGGAACCGTCGCGCAGTCAGATCCGGGCGACCGAGGTAGCCCAGTGCGAGTCCGGAGCCGGACAACCACAGCTCCCCCGCCACTCCGACGGGCACAGGACGCCCGTCGGCGTCGGCAACCACGGCCTTCACACCTGGCAACGGTCGACCGATGGGAACTCCACCCCCGGCGACGAGGTCGGCCGCTGTCGCCACCACCGTGGCTTCGGTCGGACCGTAGGTGTTGATCAGTCGTACGTGTGGTTGCGCGGCATGCCACCGCTCGACGCGCTCCGGCAGCGCGGCCTCTCCGCCAATGATCACCGTGCGCAGCGAGGCGGGCAACGGCGGCATGACGAACGCCAGCTCGTGCCAGTACGCGGTCGGCAGGTCCAGCACGGTGATCTCGTTCTCGTCGCAGGCACGCAGAAGCGCTTGCACCGACTGCGTCATCTCATCCGTGCGCAGGACGAGCGTGCCACCCGCACAGAGCACCGGGAAGATCTCCTCCACGCTCGCGTCGAAGTGCAGCGGCGCGAACTGGAGCACGCGGTCGGCCTCGTTGATTCCGTAGCGCTCCGTCGCGGCGGCGACGAAGGAGTTCAACGCGCGTTGCCCGATTACCACGGCGTTCGGCTGCCCGGTCGAACCGGACGTGTGGATCACATAGGCCGGATCCTCGAAGTCCATGCCGGGCAACGAAATCGGCGGGCCGTCGCGGTCAACCGGCACATAAGCGGCTCCCGCGAAGATCACGCCGACGATCTCGACGATCGTGTCGATGTCGCGAGTGGCATCGACAAGTACGGCGCGGTCGGTGATGCGTTCGGCGACGTTCTCTGCTGCCGCAACGAGTTCGGCGTACGTGAGGCGGAACGACCCGGATTCCACGGCTGTCGCCTGTGGACGGACACGAACCTGCTCGGCGATCAGCTCCGCCACCGGCCTGACCGACCGCAGCGGTCCACCGTCGAGCACGGACGGTTCAGCACCCAGGAAACCCAGGACACCGCCGAGGTGCCGCTCCAGGTCCGCCACGCTGTAGCGGTCCGGATTGCCGTCGAGCACAACCTCGATGCCGTTGCCGTCACGCCGGTCGTAGACGTTGACGGCCAAGTCTTCCACCGGCCCCGCCGAGAGGTTGCGCACCTCGCACGACGCTCCGCCGAAGCTCAGGTCGTAGTCGAAGGGCATCACGTTGACGACCGGCCCGAACAACCGCTTGTGCCCACCGACCAGACCGAGGTCGCGGCGGAGCTGTTCGTAGCGGTAGTGCTGGTGCGGCATGCCCCGCCGGACGTCGTCGGCCACCTTCCTTGACAGCGTCACGAGATCGTCGTCCGGTTCGACGCGCAACCGCAACGGAATCGCGTTGAGCACCGTGCAGGGAACGCGCAGCATCGCCGATCCCGCGCGGTTCAGCACCGGCAGACCGAGCACGACCTCCTCGAAGCCGCTGACCTGGCTCAGATAGGCACCGACCGCGGCGACCGCCAAGTCCGCCCGGCTCGACACCCGCGCTCGCACCCGCAGGAAGTCACGGGACGGCAGACCGGCCCCGTCGGCGAAGCTCACCACGGGCGGGCAGTCCGCGAGGTAGTCGAGCCAGTAGTCCCGGGAGCCGGTGTCAGTACTGGTGTCGGGTTCCTCGATCTCGGCCAGGGAGCCGAAGTTGTGCGGAGGCGGCGAACGGTCCTCGACAAGCGCCGTGTAGACCTCGGCGACCCTCCGGGCCACGAGAGCGACCCCGAAACCGTCTAGAGCGATGTGGTGGACACGGTGGTACCACAGGAAAACCTCGTCCTCGACGCGCAGTAGCCCGTGGCCGAACAGCGGCCCGGCGGCGAGGTCAACCGGCACCGCGAGATCCTGGCGCATCCACTTCAAGGCCGCCGCACGTGGATCGCCGTGCCCACGGAGGTCCGCGATGTGCGGCATCCACTGTGGACTGACGAGGACCTGCTGGTCCCCTTCGATGCGGCACCGCAACGCTTCGACCTCGTCCACGACTCGTCGCAACGCCCGCTCGAAGACCACGGCATCGACCACGCCGAAGATCTCGACGTATTCCGCCGTGTTGTAGGCCGGACCGCTCGGATCGAGCTGGTGCGCGGCGAGAATCCCCCGCTGTGCCGAGGTCAACGGGAAGGCCGTCGCCTGCTCGGCCCCGCCCGGCCCGCACGAGGCCGACAGCATGGACCACCAGTCAGCGACCGTCGGCCGCTCCGCGAGCTCCGCGAAGCTGACGCGCACACCGAACTCCCGCCAGCGGTCCACGATCGTCAGCATGCGGACCGAGTCCAGCCCGGCGTCGTAGAGGTCGAGGTCGTCGGTCAGCTCCTCCGGCTCCATCAACAGGAACTCGGCGATGTCGGCGCGAACCCGCCGCAGGGTGAGAGCCACCTCAGTTGACCTGCCGGTCGCGGTCGCGCCAGAACTGCTCCCGCAGGACGCGGCGGAGGATCTTGCCGCTGGGGTTGCGCGGGATCGTCTCGACGAACTCGTAGCGCAGCGGCAGCTTGAACGCGGCCAGTGTGCCCTTGAGGAAGGTCATCAGCTCGCGCGCGGTCGCCTTCTCCTTCAGCACCACGAAGGCGTGCACGGCCTCGCCCCACCGCTCGTCGGGCACGCCGATCACAGCGGAGTCGGCGATCGCGGGGTGCCCGGCGAGCGCGCCCTCGATCTCCGCCGGGTACACGTTCTCCCCCGCCACGATGATCATGTCCTTGACCCGGTCGCGGAGGAACACGAAGCCCTCGTCGTCGACGTGGCCCGCGTCACCGGTGCGCACCCATCCGTCCACAAGGGACTCGGCGGTCGCGGCCGGGTTTCCCCAGTACTCCAGCATGTTCGCGGGACTGCGCAGCCACACCTCACCCACCTCGCCCACCGGGACGGGGTGTCCGGAGGAGTCGCGGACCTCCAGCTCCACGCCGGGGTAGGGCCGCCCGGCAGCCCGCATCCGCGCGCCACCGGGCACGTGCTCCGACGGCGGCAGGCAGACGGCGGTGTTGCCGGTCTCGGTGAGCCCGTAGATCTGGGCGAGCTCGCAGCCGACCACGTCCAGGCACCGCGACAACAGCGCCTCGGAGATCGGCGAACCGCCGTAAACGATCTTGCGTAGCCCGCGCAGCCGTGCCGCTTCCGGCTCGTCGAGCATCAGCCGCAGCATCGCGGGCACGACGCAGGTGATCGTGACTCCGTGCTCGCCCACCAGCCGGACGGCCTCACCGGAGGCGAACGCTGGCATGATCACGTTGGTGATGCCCGACGTCAGCCCCTGGACCGCCCACCACAGCCCACCGATGTGAAACCCTGGCACACCAACAAGACTCACGTCGTCGGCACGCCAGTCCAGCCAGTCGAGACCGGCCTCCGCCAGCGACGCGCGCACCGCGAAGAACCCGCGCTGCCCGAGCACGACCCCCTTGGGCAGCCCGGTGGTCCCGCTCGTGTAGAGCTGCGCGACCGGATCGTCCGGACCGGACTCGACGGGAGCGCCGTCCGGCGCACCGGCCTTCCAGCCCTCGAAGCCGTCCAACCAGACCACGGGCGTGTCAGGGACCTGTTCGACGGCCTTCGCGCAACCGCGATCGGCGAAGAGGACGGTCGCGCCGGAGTCCGCGACGATGTGAGCCACCTCGGCTCCGGTGAGCCGCCAGTTGATCGGCACGAGCACCGCACCGGCCCGCGAGCACCCGAACAACAGCTCGTAGTAGTGCGGGGACTCCTTGCCCAGGAACGCGACGCGCTCACCCGCTCGCAGGCACCGGGCGACGCGGTCCGACTCCCGATCGAGCTCCACATAGGACTGTTCAACACCGCCGCAGACCAGGGCGGTGTGGCCGGGGCGAAGCGCGGCCCGCGCCCGCAACGCGGCACCGAGGGTTCGCTCAGCAAGCACTGGGCGGCTCCATGATCGCGAGGAGCACGGCGCCCTGCGCGGATCCGCCGTCGACGTCCCAGAAGCTGACATCGGTGTGCGCCAACAGCATCGACCGCGTGCCGCGGCGCAGGGAGAGGCTGGTGAACGCCACCTCACCGGAGAACGACCGCGCGTTGATCGGCCGCTTGAACCGGGACTCGAACCTGGCGATCAGGATGTCCGGCAGCTGCTTGCGCCAGAAGTCCTCCATCGTCCAGCCCGCGAACTCCGGAACCCGCCCCTCCAGCACCGTCCGCGCGATGAGGTAGTAGACGAGCTGGTTGTAGCAGATGTTGAACTCCACCGCGTTGAAGTGCCCGGTGTCGTCGATGTAGCAGGACTCGGGAATGGTGAACTCGCCGCGAACGGCCTTGTCCCCCTCGGGCTCCACGGAGCACAGGTAGCGACAGTCCACTTTGTACGGAAGGAGCACCCGCTCCAGCAGCTCCTGCCCCATCACAGCGCCTTGCTGTAGAGCTGGTGCCCGTCGAGCACGGTGACCCGGTGCGAGACGGTCGGTTCCGGAGTCGTGGTGTGCAACGCGCGGTGAACCAGGCTGCGGTTGTCCCAGATCAGCAGGTCGCCGCGCTCGTAGGTCTGGAGGTGGGTGTTCGGGTGGGCGCACTCCGGGTCGAGCTGCCCGGTCTCCTCCAGCAGCCGCCGAAGCACCTCGTCGTCGAGCCGCGCACCGGTGGAGTCCTCGATGGCGTAGGTGAAACCCTCGCTGATGAACAGCACGGGCTCACCGGTGACCGGGTGGGTGAAGACCGTCGGCTGCGCGACCGGCGGGGTCTCGCGCTCGATGTCCTCCATCACCTCCCAGATCGGCCGGTAGACGTCCTCCGGGCGGATCTTGAAGTAGCGGCGGGCGCTGTGGTGGCTCGTGGTGCCCGCGACGGCGTCGCGCAGCTCCCGCGGTAACCGCTGGTACGCCTGGCCCATGTCGATGAAGTAGGTGCCCCGGTCTCTCGACGGCACCACCTGCGGGTGGATCAGCGTGATGCTGAACGGCTCCGGCATGAACTGGTAGTCGGCGTGCCAGAACTTGCCGGTCTTGGGCACGCCGACCCGCTTGCCCTCACTGGGCACGTTGGCCGAGACGAAGATCTCCGGCAGCTCGGGGTGCCGGTACATCGGCTGGTAGTAGGTGACCGGCTCGCCGAACCGGGCGCCGAGGCCGAGGAACTCGCGCGGCGTCAGCTCCTGCCCCTTGAGCACGACGATCTTGTCCGTGTAGACGGCGTCCTTGACCCGCTGCACGTCGGCGTCGGAGGCGGTGGCGGCGTCGAAGCCGGTCACGGTGACGCCCATGGCCTTCCCGGCCTGCGGCGTGATCTGCATGGTTGGGGTTCCCCTCGGCGGCTGAGGTCTGTTGCCGTCCGAGTGGTCGGGCGAGCACCCGCGGGAGTTCCCCCGCCGAAGGTGACGAGTCGGTAACGGGCGGGTCAGCCCGTGCCGGCGTCCCGCTGGTCCGCCGAGCGGAGCAGGTCCTCGCGGGCGCGGGCGACCCGGGAGCGGATGGTGCCGACCGGGCAGTCGCAGATCTCGGCGGCCTCGGCGTAGGACAGCCCGAGCACCTGGGTCAGCACCAGCGCCTCTCGGCGGTCCCCGGCGAGGCCGTCCAGCAGCAGGTTGAGCTCCACGACGTCCTCGAACCCGGCGGCCGAGCCCCGGTCGCGCGCCTGCGCGGCGTCGGCCTCCACGGCCCAGTCGGCTCCGGCGGCGGTGCGCGGGCGCACGACGGCGGCACGCACCTGGTCCACCACGACGCGCCGGGCGATCGACAGCAGCCAGGTGCGCGCGGAGGCGCGGGCGGCGAAGCGGTGCAGGCTGCCGAGGGCGCGGAGGTAGGTCTCCTGGGCGAGGTCGTCGGCGGCGCCCACGTCGGCGAGGTGGGCGACGAACCGCCACACGTCGCGCTGCGTGGCGCGGACGAACCGTTCGAGCGCGGCCTGGTCGCCCGCACCGGCGTCCAGGGCCCATTGCGTCACGCGCTCGTCGTCACCCTCCGGCCAAGTCACGACCCGGAAGCGTAATCCAGGCGATCGCCGGGAACTCACCCCCGTCCTGGTACGACAATCTGGGCGTGAACTGTGCGACCTGCCGCGAAGCGCTCTCCGCGAGGATGGACGGCGAACCGGAGCCGGTGCCGGAGACCGCGACGGACCAGCACCTCCGGGGCTGTGCCGACTGCCGATCGTGGCAGGCGCGGGCGACGGCGCTGACCAGGACGCTCCGGGTGCGCCCCGCGGTGTCCCCGCCCGACCTCGCGCCCGCGGTGCTCGCGGCGGCCCCGGCCCCGCGCCAACCCGGCCGCTGGACCCGCGCGGCCCTGGTCGCGGTGGCCACCACCCAGCTCGCGCTCGGCATAGCACAGCTGGTCGGCGTGGCCCCGGCGTCCGCGCACGGCGGCCACGACGAGCCGATGGGCGGCCACCTGTTCAACGAGAGCACCGCGTGGAACCTGGCGCTCGCGGTGGGCATGCTCTGGGCGGCGCTGCGCGCACGCACGGTCGCGGGTCTGCTGCCCGTGCTGACGGGATTCCTGGTGGTGCTGGGCGGTTTCTCGGTCCACGACCTGATCGTGGGCGCGGTCCCCTTCGCCAGAGTCGCCTCGCACGTTCCGCTGGTGATCGGTCTCGGCCTGCTCTACGCGCTGCACCGCCAGCAACGCCTGCCCGCGCCGTCCTCCCCGGACCGCACAGCCGTCCCCGTGCTGCGCTCCACCGACGCCGCATAGGCCGTGCCCGGCAACCGGTGACTCCACCTCACCGGCCCCTGACGCCCCACACCCGGCGCTCCCCCCATTTCGCGTTTTGTAGCCTTAATGCGAAATGAGAGCGCTCTTTTGCGCAATAAGCCTACAAAACGCGAAAACCCCGACCACGCCAGCCAGCCCGCGCGCACACGGGAGCGCGGTACGGGGTCGGCGCGCCACCGACCCCGCCCAGGGGTTCAGAGTCGGCGGGCGCCCAGGTGGATGACGGCGAGGTGGGCGGCGGCGAGCACGGCGAGGGCGAGGGGGATGTGCCAGGCCAGGGCGAGGGGAACGGCGGCGGACTGGGCGAACATGTTGCCGATGAGGTCGCCGAGGGGCGGGACCCTACCGACACCCGCCGCCACGAGCATCACCGCGATCAGGGCGCTCATCGTCCAGCCCGGTCCCGTCACCAGCGGCCGCGAGCACAGCAGGCCGACCGCGGTGCCCAGCGCGACCGAGACCACGTGCCCGCCAAGGCCGACCAACACCGTGGACACCGGGTACGGCACCGGGTTCACCGCGATCGGGACCAGGACCGAGATCGCCAGCGGCAGCGAGTTGCCGAGCACCGCCACCAGCAGGACTCCCAGTGACGTCCGCCGCCACCCGCCCGCCGCCGCCATCGTGACCGTGCGCGCGACCGGGTCCTCGCTGTTGGCCACGACCGCGCTGAACCAGGCGCTGATCGGGAACAACAGCATCACCGTCGCCCCGTAGGCCGGGATCGCCGGACCGGCGCCGGTGGAGTAGAGCATGCCGAACACGGCGGCGAAGACCACCATCGGCGGGAACCACCGCTGCGAGCTGATCAACTCCGTGGCGAGGTAGCGGACGAGGGCCGTCACGACGCGGCCGTCGCGCGCTCCCGGCGGACCTCGTGCACCGAGCAGCCGAGCGCCAGCGCGGCAGCGAGCACCGCGTCCAGCTCGGTGCCCAGCACGTCCAGCGCGAGCAGCGGGCCGTCGGTGGTGGACTGGAGCACTCCGGGCAGCGACTCCACCTCGGAGCGAACGCCGGACGGGCAGGCCAGCGCCACCGCGCCGGTGCCACCGGCGCCGGGTTCCACCGGACGCACCGCTCCGTCGGTGACGGTGACGGTGAGCGTCGAGGCGAGCCGGGACCGGCTTCCGGTGTGGTCGGTGACGACCGCCGTCGCCCCGTCGCGGACCGCCTCGTGGACCAGCGCGCACAGCTCGGCACGGGAGCGCTCGTCCAGCCCGGCGAAGGGCTCGTCGAGCACCAGCAGCTCAGGGCGGGCCACCAGCGCCTGCACCAGCGCGACGCGTTGGGTGTTGCCCTTGGACAGCTGCGCCATCGGCCGGTCCAGGTCGCCGATGAAGCCGAGCCGGTCCAGCAGCTCGATGCCGGTCTCGCGCGTGCCGCGGACCGCCGCCTGGTGCTGGAGGTAGTTCCGGGCGGAGAGCTTGAGGCTCGCGGGGAACCGCTCCGGCACGTAGCCCACCGTGCCCCGGCCGGACACCGTGCCCTCGGTCGGCACGACGATGCCCGCGAGGACCTTCAGCAGGGTGGACTTGCCGCTGCCGTTGACGCCCAGCAGAACGGCCAGTCCCGTTGGCGCCAGTTCCAGGCCGACTCCACGAAGCACCCACGGCCCGCGCCCGTAGCGCTTGCCGACGCCCGCCAGCTCGATCATGCCGTCCACAGTGCCAGACGCCACGCCGCCCCCGGGTTGAAGGCGAATACAGGACAAGCGTACTGTTTGCACCAAGTAAGGGGTGCGCCAGCGAACTCCGCGAGAGTGCGCAAGACTCGCCCCCGTTCCCGGACTCACCGCCCGTGATGGAGTTTCACGTGACTGCACCTGCGAGCAAGGACAGCTTCGGTGCCCGCGGCACACTGGCCGTCGGCGACGCCTCGTACGAGATCTTCCGCCTGAGCGCGGTCGAGGGCGCTCAGCGCCTGCCGTACAGCCTGAAGATCCTGCTGGAGAACCTGCTCCGCACCGAGGACGGCGCCAACATCACCGCCGAGCACGTCCGCGCTCTCGGCAACTGGGAGCCGAACGCCAACCCGGCGACGGAGATCCAGTTCACCCCGGCGCGCGTGATCATGCAGGACTTCACCGGCGTGCCCTGCGTCGTGGACCTCGCCACCATGCGCGAGGCCGTGACCGGCCTCGGCGGCGACCCGTCCAAGGTGAACCCGCTGGCCCCTGCCGAGCTGGTCATCGACCACTCGGTGATCGCCGACGTCTTCGCGCGCCCCGACGCCTTCGAGCGCAACGTGGACCTGGAGTACGAGCGCAACAAGGAGCGCTACCAGTTCCTGCGCTGGGGCCAGAGCGCCTTCGACGAGTTCAAGGTCGTCCCGCCCGGCACCGGCATCGTGCACCAGGTCAACATCGAGCACCTGGCCCGCGTCGTCATGACCCGCAACGGCCAGGCCTACCCCGACACCGTTGTCGGCACCGACAGCCACACCACGATGGTCAACGGCATCGGCGTCCTGGGCTGGGGCGTCGGCGGCATCGAGGCCGAGGCGGCCATGCTCGGCCAGCCGGTGTCGATGCTGATCCCGCGCGTTGTCGGCTTCAAGCTGCACGGCGAGCTGCCCCCCGGCACCACCGCGACCGACCTGGTGCTGACGATCACCGAGATGCTGCGCAAGCACGGCGTCGTCGGCAAGTTCGTCGAGTTCTACGGCTCCGGCGTGACCGCGGTGCCGCTGGCCAACCGCGCCACCATCGGCAACATGAGCCCGGAGTTCGGCTCCACCGCGGCGATCTTCCCGATCGACCAGGAGACGGTGAACTACCTCAAGCTCACCGGCCGCTCCGCCGAGCAGCTCGCGCTGGTCGAGGCCTACGCCAAGGAGCAGGGCCTGTGGCACGACCCGGCCGCCGAGCCGGACTACTCCGAGCACCTGGAGCTGGACCTCTCCACCGTCGTGCCGTCCATCGCGGGCCCGAAGCGGCCGCAGGACCGGATCGTGCTCTCCGAGGCCAAGGCCAAGTTCCGCGGCGTGCTCGGTGACTACGTCGCCGACGAGGGCAAGGCCGACGAGGCCTCGGCGGAGTCCTTCCCCGCCTCGGACTCCCCCGCGGTCTCCAGCTCCAACGGCCGCGACGAGCCGCACGAGCTGCCCAGCGCCGAGGGCCGCACCAGCAGGCGCGTCCCGGTCACCCTGGCCGACGGCACCAAGACCGTGCTGGACCACGGGCACGTGGCGATCGCCTCGATCACCTCGTGCACCAACACCTCCAACCCGTCGGTGATGATCGGCGCCGCGCTGCTGGCGAAGAACGCCGTCGAGCGCGGCCTGTCCCGCAAGCCGTGGGTGAAGACCTCCCTGGCGCCGGGCTCCAAGGTCGTCATGGACTACTACGAGAAGGCCGAGCTGCTGCCGTACCTGGAGAAGCTGGGCTTCCACCTGGTCGGCTACGGCTGCGTCACCTGCATCGGCAACTCCGGCCCGCTGCCGGAGGAGATCTCGCAGGCGATCAACGACAACGACCTGTCCGTGGTCTCGGTGCTGTCGGGCAACCGCAACTTCGAGGGCCGGATCAGCCCCGACATCAAGATGAACTACCTGGCCTCCCCGCCGCTGGTGGTGGCGTACGCCCTCGCGGGCACCATGGACCTCGACCTGGACACCGAGCCGCTGGGCACCGACCCCGACGGCAAGCCGGTGTTCCTCGCCGACATCTGGCCGACGCCGCAGGAGATCCAGGACGTCATCTCCAGCTCGATCTCCTCGGAGATGTTCGTCAAGGACTACTCCGACGTCTTCGCCGGTGACGAGCGGTGGCAGTCGCTGCCGACGCCGACCGGCAAGACCTTCGAGTGGGCCGCCGACTCCACCTACGTGCGCAAGCCCCCGTACTTCGAGGGCATGGAGATGGACCCGAAGCCGGTCACCGACGTCTCCGGCGCACGGGTGCTGGCGCTGCTGGGCGACTCGGTCACCACCGACCACATCTCCCCGGCCGGCTCGATCAAGGTGGACTCGCCCGCGGGCAAGTACCTCACCGAGCACGGCGTGGAGCGCAAGGACTTCAACTCCTACGGCTCCCGCCGCGGCAACCACGAGGTGATGATCCGCGGCACCTTCGCCAACATCCGCCTGCGCAACCTGCTCCTCGACGACGTTCAGGGCGGCTTCACCCGCAACTTCCTCGCGGGCGGCGAGCAGACCACGATCTACGACGCGTCGGTGGCCTACGCCGAGGCGGGCGTGCCGCTGGTCGTGCTCGCGGGCAAGGAGTACGGCTCGGGCTCCTCGCGCGACTGGGCGGCCAAGGGCACCAGCCTGCTGGGCGTCCGCGTGGTCATCGCCGAGTCCTTCGAGCGCATCCACCGCTCGAACCTGATCGGCATGGGCGTGCTCCCGCTCCAGTTCCCGGAGGGCCAGTCGGCGTCCTCCCTGGGCTTGGACGGCACGGAGACCTACGACGTGGCGGGCGTGACCGCGCTCAACGAGGGCTCGACCCCGTCCACGGTGGCGGTCACCGCGACGAAGTCGGACGGCTCGAAGGTCTCCTTCGACGCGGTCGTGCGCATCGACACCCCCGGCGAGGCGGACTACTACCGCAACGGCGGCATCATGCAGTACGTGCTCCGCAAGATGGTCCGCGGCTGACCAGCACCGGGAGCACCCGGAGCACTCCGCAGTAGCTCAGCACTCCGCAGTAGCTCCGGCAGCACCTTCGGAAGGGGGCGCCTCGCACTCCGCGAGGCGCCCCCTTTTTTTCGCGTTTTGTAGGCTAAATGCGAAAAGAGAGCGCTCTCCCGAACATTAAGCCTACAAAACGCGACAAGAACGGCGGTGGTGTGACCGCCGCGGGGGGCCGGGTGGTGTGACCACTGCCGGGGCCGGGCGGTGTGACCGCCGCGGGGGCCGGGCGGTTGGCGCCCACGACTGCCGCGGTCACCACCGCCACGGTCACCACTGCCACGGTCAACGCCGCCACGGTCAACGCCGCCACGGTCAACGCCGCCACGCTCACCACTGCCACGTGACGGGTGGGCGGGGACCGGGGCGGTACTCGCAGTAGGTCCCGGTGCGGATCGTGGTGTCCAGGTGGTGGCCGAGCTCCGCGTCACCCTCCGCGATGCGCGCGATCACCGTGCGCAGGCTGCGGGTGACGTTGAGGCGGGCACGCTCCGCGCTGGAGCCGGTGCGCCGGTCGCGGCCGCCGAGGCCCACCGCGCCGGTGAGCTCGCGGACCAGCGCGTCGATCTCGGACCGCACGCGATCGGCGCGGGCCGGGTCGTTGAAGCCCTCCGCCTCCTCCTGCTGCGCCCTGAGGTCCGCCAGCCGCTCGCGGTACGCGGCCTTCGCGGTCTCGTCGAGCACCGGAAGCCCTTGCTGCGCAACGCTTTCCGAACCCACGAGGTCCAGCACGTGGAGTTCGGCGCCGGGCCGGGACAGCAGCTCGACGAGGTAGCGGATCCCCTTGGTGTGCTTGAGCCGCACCACGTTCGGGCCGCGGTGAAGGGACCAGTAGTCGCCCTCACGGCGCAGCGACGCGGGACGGGACACCGCACCGGCCAGTGACTCGGCCTCCTGGCACAGCAGCACCATGCCCATCTCCGCGCACTCCTCGCGGACCGCCCGCGCCATCGCCGAACCACGCGGTGTCCCGGCGAGCAGCTTGGCGTGGTCGAGGCGGATGCGGGCGAGCATCGGGCGGGCGCGCATGGACCTCGCCTGGTCGGCCGCCGCGGTGAGGAAGCGCTCCGCGTCGTCCCACCGGGACAGCGTCGTCGCGAGCAGGCCGAGCGCGTGGGAGACCAGGCCGTGCACCGTTCCGGCTCCGAGCGCGACACATCCGGCGTACGGGAGCAGGGCGGCGGAGAGCGGCTCCGCGTGCTCGGCGGAGCCGGTGCGGTGGGCGATCTCGGCCAGCATCACCAGCAGGCAGACCCCCAACGGCTGGCCCGCGACCGGCAGCGGCCCCCGTGCCAGCGCCATGTCGAGAAACGCCTTGGGCTCAACGGTTCTGCCCATCCTGGTCTGCACGAGGGCGGTGACGCAGTGGCCGAACGCGGCGAACTCCGGGCGTGCCGACATCCGCCTCCCGTAGGCCAGCAACCGCGCCTCGGCCTCCTCGCGGTCGCCGCGTTCCAGGGCGAGGTGCGTCATGTGCTGGTGGTACATGTGCTCCGCCCCCTCGACGTGCGCCCGCTCGCCGAGCTCGCGGGCCTGCTCCATCAGCGGTTCGGAGTCGGCGAACCGCCCGTCGAGCCGGGCCAGGCTGGCCGCGAGGCACCGGTGGTAGTACAGCCGCAGCGGACCGCGCAGCTGCTCGGCGCGATTTCCGTACTCCACAAGGGCTTTCTCCGTCGCGACCCGGTCACCGAGCTCGATCAGGCACAGCACCCGCCACAGCGCGCCGTCCATCACCAGGTTGTCGTCACCCGCGCGCGTGCCGAGGTCCATGATCTCGACCGCCGTCCTGAGCCGCTCCCCCGCGTTGTCGGGGGTCCAGTGCGCGTGGTGCATGGTGCCCAGCACCTCGGCGAGCGTGGCCGGGTCGTCGACCGAGCGCGCCAGCTTCTCCGCCTCCCCGACCAGCACACCGCGCCGGTCCTCCGCATCCGGCACCAGCACCAGCTCCCGCGACAACCGCGCGAGCAGCCTGGCCCGGAGCGCGGGATCGCTGTCCCCCACGACATCCAGGGCGTACTCCAGGTTGGCGATCAGCCGGGGTTCGTGCGCCCACAGCTCGTCGCGCACACAGCACCCGAGCGCCGCGCGCCCGACGGCCCGCACGTCGCCGATCGCCTTCGCCAGCTCGAAGGCGTCGCCGTAGGTCCGCGCAGCCAGCGCTCCGTCGCCCGCGCGCCAGCGGGCGAGCGCGAGCTCCATCAGGATCTCGCAGCGCTGCGGCCCCTTCCCCTCACCAACGGTCTCCAGCGCACGGGCGAAGTGGGCGACGGCGTCCTCGAACGCCAACGAGCGCATCGCGTGCCTGCCGGCCAGAACGTCGTACTCCACCGCGTGGTGCGGACTGCTGCCGTGGCTGAAGTGGTGGGCGAGCCGACTCGCCACCGCGGCCGGATCGGCCGCACGCGCCTGGATGACCTTGCCGGCCCGCTGGTGCAGCACCGTCCGGTCCGCCGTCGAGAGCCGCCGGTAGAGCGCGTCCCGCAGCAGCGCGTGCAGGAACCGCAGCCGGTCCCCGTCGCCGGTGGTCAGCACCCGGCGGCGCAGGGACTCGGCGAGGTGGTCGCGCACCTCGGCCACCGAGTGGTCGGCGAGGTCGGCCAGCTCGTGCGGGTCGAAGTCCGCGCCGAGCACGGCCGCCATCGACAGCAGGCCGACCTCGTCCGCGCCGAGCAGCGCGAGGCGGCGGTTGATCACGTGTTCCACCGCCGCCGGGACGTTCTCGGTGGCGACCCGGCCGCCGCTGGCGCGCAGCAACCGCGCGACCTCACCGGCGAACAGCGGGTTGCCGCCACTGCTGCGGTGCACCCTGGCGACCAGGTCGGCGTGCGGCTCCGCGGTGGTGATCGCGCGCATCAGCTGGCCCACCTCCGCCTTGTCGAGCCCGGCGAGGTCCACGCGCGGCCCGAACCGGCTCAGCTCCGGCAGCCGCCCGATCAGCGCGCAGTCCTGGTCCGCGTCGACGTCGCGGTAGGTGCCGATCACCAGCAACCCGGCCTGCCGGAGCTGGTGGCCGAGGAAGTCGAGGTAGCGCAGCGAGCCCTCATCGGCCCAGTGCAGGTCTTCGAGCACCACCAGCACCGGTTTCTCGCCGGCGAATCCGAGGAGCACTCTGGTCAGCGTGTCGAACAGCCGGAAACGAGTGGATTCGTCATCGCCACCGCAATCCGCTTCACGTTCCGGAAGCAGTCGGCTCAGATACCGCGCGTCACCGCCGACCGTCGCCGAAACCCTTTCCCAGCCCCATTCCGCGACGCAGCGCCGCAACACCTGGACGAATGGCCAATAGGGCGTCTGTCCCTCGCCCTGCCAGCAGCCACCCCACAGGACCACGACATCGTCCCTGGTGGCCGTAGCGGCGAACCGTTCGACCAGCGTTGTCTTGCCGATCCCCGCCTCACCGGCGACCAGCACCAGCGACCCCCGTCCGGCGACCGCGCGGTCCAGGCACCCGGCGAGCTCGGCGACAGCCGCCCGCCGTCCGACAAAAGAGAGTGCATCGTGCAATTTCGGCCCCCTTGCAACGCCCCCGCGTAAAGCCCACCAGCGCCGGAACCCTCCGCCAACAGAATTTCTCGCCGAGCTGGGGCACCTTGCCCCTAGAGGCAGGAAATCCACCCGTTTGCCCGCCGAGGCGCTGTGGGATGGGCCACGGCGGCGGGGGCACGGTCACCCGAACGTGCAAACGTGTGCCCCACGAGCACGGGGAGGTGCGGCGGTGTCGGTGGGCCTGCTGATCGCGGGGGTGGTCATCCTGGCGGGCGCGGTCATCCAGGGAGCGGTCGGCTACGGGCTGAACCTGCTCGCCGGCCCGTTGCTGGCGCTGATCGACCCCATGCTGGTCCCGGTGCCGGTGCTGATGATCGCCTGCGTGCAGGCGGCACTGGCGGTGCTGCGCGAGCACCGGCACACCGACTGGCGCGGCGTCGGCTGGGCGATGCTGGGCCGGGTGCCCGGCAACGTGCTGGGCGTGCTCGCGGTCGCCGCGCTGCCGCTGACGCAGTTCAACCTGGTGATCGGCTTGTCCGTGCTGGCGTGCGTCGGGCTGTCCCTGCTGTCGCTGCGGTTGGAGCCGACGCGTCCCGGCCTGGTGGTGGCCGGGGTGGCCAGCGGGGCGTTCGGCACGGCCTCTTCGATCGGCGGGCCGCCGATCGCGTTGCTGTACCAGCACTCCTCGGGTCCGACGGTGCGCGCGACGCTGGGCGCGTACTTCCTGCTCGCGTCGGTCTCCTCGGTGGTCACGCTGTGGATCGCCGGCCAGGTCCGCGTCGAGCACCTCGGCGCGGCGGCGGTGCTGCTGCCGTTCATGCTCGCGGGGTTCGCGGTGTCGGGTCCGCTGCGCAAGTTCCTCGGCGGCTCACGGCTGCGCTACGCGGTCCTGGCGGTCGCGGGCGTCAGTGCGGCGTTCCTAGTGGTGCGCAACGCGTTCTAGCGCAAGTCGCCCGTACCGCGATGTGCGCGCAACCTGGCCACCGCAGTCGAGATTCTCGCGTTTTGTAGGCTTAATGCGCAGAAGAGCGCTCTCATTTCGCATTAAGCCTACAAAACGCGAAAGGGGGAGCACGTGGGCGTGGGTGCCGGGTCAGTCCAGAGTGGTCAGCAGGAAGACGCGAATCCTGCGCTCTCCCGCGCGCTCGGCGTAGGTGTCGTAGGCGGGCCAGTGCCGGGTGATCATGCCCCAGAGCTCTTCGCGCAGCTCGCCGTCGGCCAGTTCCGCGCGCACCCGGACGGTCTTGGCCCGCACCAGGGCGTCCACCTCCGGGTTGGCGATCAGGTTCGACGACCACGCCGGGTGTTTCGGCCCGCCCCAGTTCGAGGCGGTCACGATGAACCCGCGCGGGTGCGGCACGTACAGCAGCGGCACCGGGCGCGGCTGCCCGCTCTTGCGGCCGACGGTGGTCAGCAGCATCGACGGCAGGCCGAGCAGCGCCAGCAGGCTGATCCTGCCCTTGGTGCGGCGCTGCACGGCCAGGTCGACCGGGACGAAGGCGCGGCCGAGGTCGGAGAACCATTTCTTGCGGCCGAGCCTGCGGGCCAGTGCGGTGAGCGGGTTCACCCGCCGGATGTTACCCGCCGGTAGAGAGGGTCACCTGAGCCAGTGCCACGGCGAAGCGCCCCTGCTCGTCGGTCCAGAACCGGCGCAGCGCCAACCCTGCCGCGTAGAGCTCGTCGGCCAGGCCCTGCCTGCGGAACTTCGAGGAGATCTCGGTGCGCATCTCCTCCCCTTCCGCGAAGGACAGGTTCAGCCCGAGCTCGGCGATGGTCACCGCCATGGCCTGCCGCGCCCGCAGCCACATCTCGATCCGCTCCTGCTCGGCGTTCCACCGCGCCACGTGCTCGAACCGCTCGACGTCGAAGTCCGCGCCGAGCTCGCGGTTGAGCACGTGCAGCACGTTGCGGTTGAACTCCGCGGTCACCCCCGCCGCGTCGTCGTAGGCGGGCACCAGCACCGCCGGATCCTTCACCAGGTCGGCCCCCAGCAGCAGCCACTCCCCCGGCTCCAGGGTCTCGCGCACCGAGCGCAGGAAGACCGTGCGCTCCTCCGGCGCGAGGTTGCCGATGGTCCCGCCGAGGAAGGCGATCATGCGGTTGGGCACCGCCGGGATGGCGTCCAGGTGCGCGGTGAAGTCGCCGACGACGCCGTGCACCTCCACGTCGGGGTAGTCCGAGGCGATCGAGGACGCCGCCATGGCGAGCGCGCTCGTGGACACGTCCAACGGCACGAAGCGCTTGAGCAGGCCGTGGTTGTGCAGCGAGTCCAGCAGCAGCCTGGTCTTCTCCGAGGAGCCGGACCCCAGCTCCACCAGCGTCTCCGCGCCCGTGACCCTGGCGATCTCGTCGGCGGCGCCGTCGAGGATCTCCCGTTCCGCGCGGGTCGGGTAGTACTCGGGCAGCCTGGTGATGTCCTCGAACAGCGCGCTGCCCCTGGCGTCGTAGAACCACTTGGGCGGCAGCCACTTCGGGGTCGCGGTCAGGCCGGAGAGCACGTCGGCGCGCAGCGAACGGGCGGCGTCGGCCTCGGTGTGGTGCAGGTCGAGCACGAGCTGTGGCATGACGGAGCTCCGCTTCAACTAGAGACTTTCGATGTCCACAGTGGACTTGGTAACGGTGATGAGCTGCTTGTCCGACAAGCAGCTCCAGTCCGGGCTGTCGTCGATCGGTTCGGATGAGACGAGCACGCCGCCGTCGGTGCGCCGCACGGACAGCGAGTGGTCCCATGTGGTCGCGGCCAGCCGCCGCCCGTCGGTGAGCATCAGGTTCAGCCGGGACCCGGGCGCGGCCGCGCCGACCTCGGTGACCACCTCGGCCAGCGCGTGACCCGGCGGCACCCCGGCGCGCAGCCGGTCCCGCACCAGTGCCCACAGCACCGCCGAGTCGGTCGGCGCGTCCAAGGTGATCAGGTCCACGGTCGGCAGCCGCCCGGCCAGGTCCGCCAGCGACGTCGGCCATCCCACGACCCTGCCGTTGTGGCTGAACAACCACTCGCCGTCGGAGAAGGGCGCGTTGGCGGTCTCCACCACCGGCATCCCCACCGTCGCCGAGCGCACGGCGGCCAGCACCGCGCCGCTGCCGGTCGTCCCGGCGAGCGAGGCGAACGCGGTGTCGCTCCACAGTGGACGCGCGGTGCGGTACCGGGCCGGCTCCGGCCGGGTGGCGGTGTACCACCCGACGCCGAAGCCGTCCGCGTTGATCGTGCCGCCGCCGCGCATGTCCTCCGGCGCCCACGACTGGCGCAGGAGGGACCGCGGCGGCAGCAGCAGCAGGTCGCTCAGCAGGATCTCCCCGCCGAGGTAGCCGAGGTGTCGGCACACGGCGCTACCCCAGCTCACCACCTCCCGGCGTTCGCGCGCACCGGAACCCGGCGAAGATCTGCCTGCGGATCGGGTAGTCCCAGTTGCGGAACGTACCCCGGCACGCCGCCGCGTCGGTGCCGAAGCACCCGCCACGCAGCATCTTGTAGTCCGGCCCGAAGAACACCTCGGAGTACTCCCGGTACGGGAACGCGGTGAACCCCGGGTAGCCGTGGAAGTCGGTGTCCACCCACTCCCACACGTCGCCGATCAGCTGCTGGATGCCGAGCGGGGACGCGCCCGCGGGATAGCTCCCGACCTCGGCCGGGCGCAGGTGCCGCTGACCGAGGTTGGCCTGCCGCGGCCCGGGATCCTCGTCGCCCCAGGGGAACCGGCGCGATCGGCCGGACTCCGGGTCGAAGCGGGCGGCCTTCTCCCATTCGGCCTCGGTCGGCAGACGTTTGCCCGCCCACCGCGCGTACGCCTGCGCCTCGTGGAAGCTGACGTGCACCACCGGCTCCGCCTCGCGCACCGGCCCGACCACGCCGAAGCAGTCGCGCAGCCAACGATCCCCGTCCCGCCGCCAGTACAGCGGCGCACGCAGGTTCGCCTTGGTGCGGTGCTCCCACCCCGAACCGGTCCACAGCTCCGGCCGGTCGTAGCCGCCGTCGGAGATGAACTCCTGGTACTGCCCGCAGGTGACCGGAGCGGTGTCCATGAAGAACGCGTCCACCCGCACCTGATGCGCCGGGCGTTCGTTGTCCAGCGCCCACGGCTCGGTCGAGGTGCCCATCGTGAACGGCCCGTCCGGCACCAGAACCTCTTGTGGCAGAACGGTTTTCTCCGCTCTTGGCGGTTCCGGCGCGTACAGCACCGCGGGGCCCTTGCGGGTCTGGTGCGTGATCAGCATGGTCTCGTCGTGCTGCTGCTCGTGCTGCACGAGCATGCCGAAGGCGAAGGCGTTCTCCACCAGCCCGCGCCCGGACAACGGCACCCGGTCGACCACGTCCATCGTCTTGCGCCGCACCTGGTCGACGTACTGCCGCGCCTCACCCGGCTTCAGCAACGGCAACGCGGGCCTTGAGGCGCGCGAGTGCTTGAAGGCGTCGTAGAGCTCGTCGATGTCGCTGCGCACGGCGGGCAACCCGCCGACGTCACGCACCAGCCACAGCTCCTCCTGGTTGCCGATGTGCGCCAGGTCCCAGATCAACGGCGACATCAACGGCGAGTGCTGCCGCACCAGCTCGTCGTCGTCCAGCGCGTCGGTCAGCGCGGAGCTGCGAGCCCGTGCCCGCTCCAGCTCGGCGGCGGCCTTGGCCCGCAAGGGCTCCTGCTCCATGTGCGGCACGGTCGTCATGACAGATCACCCACCCGCGAGTCGATGGCGCACTTCAAGGTCTCGGTCACCAGGGCGGTCAGCTCGGCGGGCAGGCCCAGCGCGGGGATCGCGCGGGCGCCCAGCTCGAAGACCTCCGCCGCGACTCCGGCCAGCACCGGGTCGGCCAGCCCGTGGCGCGCCGCCTCCTCCCACCGGTCCGCCGCGCCCGCCGTCACGTCCAGCACCGCGTCCACAGTGGACTCCTGGTGGAACAGCGCGGTCAGCAGCACCAGCGGCACCACCCACTCCCCGGTGGGCTGCGTGTCGAGGTAGCGCACCTCGATGTAGCCGCGCGGCCGGACCGGCGGGAACATCGTGCTCATGTGGTAGTCGATGTCGTCGGTGGTCGGTGGCGGGCTGAGCGCCCCGTCCACCCAGTCGCCGAGCGTCACGCCAGGCGGCGCCGACCAGTCCTCACCCGGCCGCCGCAGGCAGACCAGCGGCGTGTCCAGCGCGTGCCTCGCCCACAGCAGCGCCGGGTCCGCCCCCACGGGCGCGGGGCGGGTGCGGTCGGGGTCGGTGCCCGCGACGGCCCGCATCCTGGTGGAGGCCCACCCGGTGCGGGCGCCACCGAGCTCGGGCGAGTTGGCGAAGGCCGCGGTCAGCACGGGGCCGAGCGCGTGCACGGCGGCCCACCGCGCCGGGAGCCGGTGCGGCTCCCCCGCGTCCAGGCACACCTGGAGTCCCGCGGTGCTGCACATCATGACCCGGCCGTGCGGGCCGATCGGCTCGAAAGCCCGCTCCATCGCCCGGTACCTGGGCGTGTCCAGCAGGCGCTTCTGCGGCCGGAAGGGGTCGGTCCCGCTGCCGCCGAGCACGAGCCCGGAGTGGCGCAGGAGTTCCACGACATAGGTGACGTCGGCCGAGGCGACGGAGATCAGGGTGCTCAGTTCGGACTGCGGTGCGGTCGAGACCTCGACCTGGCCACCGGGTTCCACGGTGAGCATCGAACCGTTGGGCAGCGGTAGCTGCGGGCCGCCGGGCCGCAGCTCCGGTGGCGCGTGCGCGCCGAGCGCGGCGACGAGGTGGTCGTGCTCCAGGGCTCTGCGGGGGTCGTCGGCGTGGTGGACGGTCCACTCCAGCTCGACCCCCACCAGACACGGAGGGCCTGTCTTGAAGCAGATCGACGCGATGTAGGCCTCGGCGTGCGCCCTGGTGTTGACCGGCTGCGCGCCCTGGGGTGCGGTGCGTGTAGTCAAGTTGATCACTCCGGGTGACTGGGGTGAACCCGAAGCTACACACGCCCCCTGACACCCGCACCCCGTCGAGCGATGGTGCCCGCCTTCCGCGACAGCCCGCCCACCACCGGACACGACCGCGTCACCAGCGGGTCATCACCCGTTCAGCCCCGAGCACACCGACCTTCCGCACACCCGTTCTGCACCGATCCCGTGGCATACCCGATGCGCCGTTCGTCCCACTCGGCGCAACGAACGGCGCATCGGGCACCTGCCAACCGGATCAGGTCGACGCGTTGGACCTGGCGGTGAGCACGGCGGTCGCGGAACTGTTGGCCGCGACGGCGTTCTGGATCGCGTCGAGGCCGCTGCTCTGCGTCAGACCGGGCACCGTCGCCGTCTTCACGGCGTAGAGGGTGAAGGTGTACGGATTGGTGCGGCCACCCGGGCACGGGCCGAAGTACTGGGTGCTGACGTCACCGGAACCCATGGCTTTCTGTTTCGCACCACCGAGTCCGGGCACCGTGAAGCCCTTGCCCAGCTTCTCCGCGAGCGAGGTGGTGCTCGCCGGGATGTCCCAGATCGCCCAGTGCCGCTTGTTGCCGTTGTTGACGCGGTCGGCGAAGACGATGGCGTAGCTCTTCGCGTCGGCGACACCGGGCGTCCAGGCCAGCGGGGGCGAGACGTCCTGGCCCGCCTTGCCGTCCCCGGCACAGGTGTGCTTCGCCGGGATCATCGCGTCGTTGGTGAACGCCGGGCTGGTGAGCTTGAGCTCGCCGGGCAGGGTGGTGCCGCCGGTCAGCTCGATGTGGAACACCCGGTCGTTGTTGGCGACGCCGTCCTTGTCCGTGGTCGTGGTCAGCCACAGGCCGCCGCCTGGCGCCTTCTCCACCGTGCGCAGCCGGCCGTAGGAGCCCTGGAAGTACGGCTTCGGCGCCTCAACCCCGTCACCGTTGATCTTCATGCGGTAGACCCGTTCGCCGGTGGTCTGCGCGATGAAGATGTGGTCGTTGACGATCGTCAGGCCACTGGGCGAGTTCGACCCGGTCGGCGCGAACGTCCGAACCGGACGGATGAACCCGGGCTTGCCGCAGCCGCCGCCACCGAGCCCCGTCGCGGTGCCCTCGCAGTCGGACCAGCCGTAGTTGCCGCCCTTGACGATCAGGTTCAGCTCGTCCATCTGGCTGTTGCCGAACTCCGTCGCCCACAGCCGTCCGCGCGAGTCGAAACCGAGGCCCTGGACGTTGCGGTGGCCGTAGCTCCACACCGGGTTCCCTGCGAAGGGGTTGTCGGCGGGCACGCGGCCCTCCGGCGTGATGCGCAGGATCTTGCCCGCCGTGGTGTTGATGTTCTGGGCGTTCTGGTGGGTCTGCGCGTCCCCGGTGGCCACGTAGAGCATGCCGTCGGGACCGAACCTCAGACGACCGCCGTTGTGGTACCTGCTCTGCGGGATGTTGCCGAGCAGCACCTGGTAGCTGGACTGCACGAGCGCGTTGTTCTCGTACTTCATCCGCACGACGCGGTTGCCCTCGTTCGAGGAGTGGTAGATGTAGACCCACTTGTCCGAGGCGAAGTTCGGCGAGATCTCCACACCGAGCAGACCGCCCTCACCGCCGGTGGTGACCGCGTTGGGCACCTTGCCCGCAGGAGTGCGCTGGCCGCCCGACGTCAGCCGGAAGATGGTGAAGTTGTTGCGCTCACTGACAAGAGCGGCACCGTCCGGCAGGAAAGCGACACCCCACGGAACGTCCACTCCGGACGCGAGCGTGGTGACTTTGCCCGGCTCGACGCCACCGCCGCCTCCGGATGCGGTGGTACGCACGGTGATCTCGTTGCTCACCGCGGAGCGGTTGCCGACGGCGTCACGCGCGCGAACCGTGAAGCGGTAGGAGGTGTTCGGCGTAAGGCCATCGACCTCGCCCGTGGTGCCCGTTGCGGTCGCGGCGACCTGGCCGTCACGCAGGATCTCGTAACCAGTCACGCCGACGTTGTCCTGCGAGGCGCCCCATCGCAGTCCGACAGTGTTGGGACCGACCGCGTTCTGCGCGAGGCCCGTCGGCGCGGATGGCGCTTCCGTGTCCTGCTGCGCGGGCGGGGTCTTGATGACGATCTCGTTGCTGGCGGGCGAAACATTGCCCGCGGCGTCCTTCGCGAAGACGGTCCACTGGTAGTCCGTGTTCGGCGTGAGGCCCTCGACCGTTGTGGACAGTCCAGCGACTGTCTTCATGAGCTGGCCGTGTTGGTAGACGTCATAACCGGTGACACCGACGTTGTCGCGCGCCGCGTCCCAGGCCAGTGCGACCGTGGTGGGCGTTGCCGCGCCGTTGGAGCGCAGGTTGCCAGGAGCGGTCGGCTTCTCCGAGTCCACCGCGTCCACGATCAGCTTGTCGGCGTTGGGTCCCCCCTCCGCCGTCGTCGCGACCGCGCGGACCTTGTTCTGTCCCGCCGCGAGCGAGGCGGTGATCGTCCTGGTCTGCCACGTGGTCCACGCGCCCGTGCCGGGGAAGGCCACCGCGCTCGCCGAGATCGCGCCGTTGACCTGGAAGTCCAGCGGGCGGTTCACGCCGGTGCCGTTGGCGAAGCGCAGCGTCAGCGAGTACGTCCCCGCCTGCGCGACGGGCACGGTCCACTCGACGTAGCTGCCGGCGACGTTGGTGTAGTTGACGAACCCCCTGCCGGAGAACCCGGTGTGGTTGGACTCGACGACGCCCTGGGAGATCTGGGCGTCCTCTGCCTCGTAGTCGGTGGGCGCTGCGTGCGCGGGAACGGAAAGGCTTGCGGTGACCACCGCCGCTAAGGCCACGGCGATGGCCGGATGACGGCCGGACTGGACCACGGTGCCTCCAGGGGAGAAGGGCGAGCAGGGCGTGGCGGCGGTCCGACGAAACAGTTAGGAAACTTTCCTGTGCGCGCGATCACACCACCGCGCGGGCGAGCGCACAAGACAGCCGGGTAAGCGCTTGCCCAAAACCCTCCGATCGGTTTCCGCCATCCGGGGTTCGGCCGGTAGCCTTCGTCCCGTCGCGTGAGGTCTCGCCCAATACGTACGTACGGATTGCATAGGACGCACACCGGCTGTCACCATCTGCGACGTGCCCAGGGTCAGCCAGGACCACCTCGACGCCCGCCGCCGCCAGATCCTGGACGGCGCGCGGAGCTGTTTCGCCCGCCACGGCTACGAGGGCGCGACCGTGCGCAGACTGGAAGAGGCCACCGGGCTCTCCCGTGGCGCGATCTTCCACCACTTCCGCGACAAGGAGTCCCTGTTCCTCGCGCTGGCCGAGGAGGACGCCCTGCGGATGGCCGAGGTGGTCGCCGAACAGGGCCTGGTGCAGGTGATGCGCGAGCTGCTGGCCACTCCGCAGGACATCGGCGGCGAGCACCCGGTGCACTCGCTGGCGACCCGGCTCGAGGTCTCCCGGCGGCTGCGCACCGACCCGGACTTCCGCGCGCGCTGGGCGGAGCGCTCGCAGCAGCTCACCGACGCGACCACCGCGCGCCTGCAACGGCAGCGCGATGCCGGGAAGCTGCGCGACGACGTGGACGTGAAGGTGCTGACCGCGTTCCTGGAGCTGGTGCTCGAAGGGCTGGTGTCGCACCTGGCGATGGGCCTGCCCGCCGACGACCTGGACCCGGTGCTGGACGTGGTCGAGGAGACCGTCCGCAGGCACCGGCACCTCGGACAGGGCTGATCCGGGCTCAGCCCCGGCGGACCACGAGCTTGCCGAAGACGTTGCGTCCCGTCAGCCGGATCACCGCTCCCGGAGCCCCGGTGGGAGCCGAGGGCGTGCGGCGCTTGCCGAACACGGCGCCGCCCTCGTCGATCACCACGGCGTCGGCGGGCACGGTGAGCTCGACCTTGCCGAACATCGACGACGCCGCCAGCTCGATCTCCGCGCCCGGCCGCGCCGAGCGCAGGTCGACAACGGCAGCCCCGAAGACCGCGTTCACCCGGACCGGCCCGGTGCCGTCGGGTGCGCTGAGGATCTTGCTGAACACCGCGCTGACCCGCTTCGGTGCGCGGGTGGCGGGCGCGGGCAGGTGCAGGTCGGCCAGCACCGGGCCGAGGTCGGCAGCGGTCCGCGCCGCGTACACCAGCTCCAGCCGCTCGGCGTGCTCGGTCCAGGTGAGCCTGCCGTCGGCGACGGCCCGGTTGAGCACGACCGCGGCGTTGTCCCGGTCCTCGTCGGAGATCCGCATCGCGGGCAGCGCGCTGTCCTCCGTTGCCATGACCGTCCCCCGTTCTCTCGGTCGTCGAGATTCTTCATCCGGGAAAAAAGTTGGTCAAGCTCTGTTACGGACACCCGCGCCGGCCCGGACATCACGTAACATTTTTTCACGTCCCAGTCCGGCCCTGGCGGCTCTCCCGCGCCGAGACGGGCCGGGGCGATACTCCTTCGCGGGGCGGATGAGAACCGGGGAGGACTCGCCTTGGGCATCAGCGAGGATGTGCGGCGGACGGTGGCATTCTTGTTGGAACGTGCGACTTTGAGCATCTACTCGTCGCGGGGAGACCACGGCGCCATGTTGCTGCGCCGCGGATCGCACAGCCCCTACCCGCTCTACGAGCGGATCCGTCGCGACGGTGACCTGGTGCGCAGCAGGCTCCGGCTCTACATCACGCCCTCGCACCGGTGGGCGGGCCAGATCCTGCGCGACCCGCGCTTCGGCGTCAGCCAGGTCTCGGCGAGCGAGGGCGTGGTCCTGCCGCTGCCGCCGCGCCCGCCGGAGCCGGTGCACCCCATCGAGGACTCGTTCCTGAGCATGGACCCGCCTGAGCACACCCGGCTGCGCAAGCTTGTCTCGCCGTGGTTCACCCCGCGCGCGCTGCGCACCCGCCGCGCCGAGATCGAGCGCGTGATCACCGGCTACCTCGACGAGCTGGCGACCAAGCAGCGCTTCGACCTGGTGCCGGAGTTCGCCGAACGGGTGCCGATCCAGGTGATCAGCGACCTGCTCGGCGTGCCAACCCCGGACCACGAGCGGTTCAGCGCGTGGGCGCGGCAGGTCGGCCCCGCGCTGGACGGCGTGCACTCGCTGCGCGAACAGCGGCGGCTGGACGCGGTCATCGCCGAGCTGCACGTGTTCTTCAAGGAGCTGATCGCCCACCGCAGGCGCCACCCCGGCGAGGACATGCTCAGCCAGCTCGTGCAGTCCACTGTGGACGGCAAGCCGGTTCCGGAGCGGGACCTGCTCGCCACCGCCGGGCTGCTGCTGCTCGCCGGGTTCGGCACCACGCTGAACCTGATCGGCAACGGGGCGCTGGCGCTGCTGGTCAACCGCGACGCGCGCGAACGCCTGCTCGCCGACTTCGACCTCGCGCCCAACGTGGTCGAGGAGACCCTGCGCCACAGCCCGCCGGTGCACTTCACGGTGCGCGCCGCACTGGAGCCGGTGGAGATCGCCGGGACGCAGCTGAAGCCGGGCGACCACGTCGCGGTTCTGCTCGCGGCGGCCAACCGCGACCCCAAGGTCTTCCGCAACCCCGACCGCTTCGACATCACCCGGCCCAACTCGCGGGAGCACCTGGCCTTCGCGGGCGGCGTGCACTTCTGCGTCGGCGCGGGCCTTGCCAGGATGGAGGGCGAGATCGCGCTGCGCGAGCTGTTCCGCCGCTTCCCGGCACTGCGGCTGGACGGCCAGGTCAAGCGCAACGTCGCCCGCCTGCTGCCCACGCTGGAAAGCGTCCCGGTGTCCTTGACCAAGCGACGCACGACCGTTCTGTAGCGACACGACGATGCCGCCGTCCACAGTGGACGGCGGCATCGTCGTGCGTGGGAACCAGCGCCTGCACTGCAAGTCGTCCCTACGCCCCGAGGCGGCACCACCCCCGAGCGCGCGGGCCGGCCGGCTTGGCCGGGCTTTTCGCGTTATGGGGCCTTAATGCGCGAAGGAGCGCCCCCAAATCGCGTTGAGATTCCACACCGCGAAATGAGGTGGTGTCACCACGTGCGGGACACGACCTAGTCCGCGCCGCGCATCATCTCGCGGATCTTGGGAGCACTGATCCACAGCAGCACCGCGAGCACCACCGCGGCCCCGGCGAACATGCCGAAGTAGACGGCCTCGGGGATCTTGCCGTACAACGGGACCAGCTGGGCGGCGATGCCCTGCCCTGCCGCGATGGACAGGAACCACAGCGCCATCATCTGCGAGACGAACGCCTTGGGGGCGGCCTTCGAGGTCACCGAGAGCCCGACCGGGGACAGGAACAGCTCGCCGACGGTCTGGACGGCGTAGACCAGCAACAGCCACAGCGGGCTGACCTTGCCGAGCTCGTCACTGCTGATCCCGGCGAGCACGATCACCCCGAACGACGCGCCGACCAGCACCAGCGCCAGGGCGAACTTCCGCCCCGTCGTGGGCTGCCGGTCGCCCATCCGCACCCACAGGAACGCGACGACGGGCGCGAACAACAGGATGAAGACCGGGTTGACCGACTGGAACCAGGATGCCGGGAACTCCATGCCGAAGACGGTGTTCTGCACCCGCTCGCTGGCGTACAGGTTCAGCACGTTGGCCGCCTGCTCGAAGATCAGGAAGAACATCACCGACGCCAGGAACAGCGGGATGTAGCCCTTGACCCGGGACCGCTCGTCGTCGTCGAGCAGCGGGCTGCGCAGGATCACCGTGAAGTAGCCGATCGGCAGCAGGATCGACAGCAGGCTGATCCCGTCGATGACCAGCTGGATGCTCATCACCCCCGCCGCGCTGAGCGCGACGACCGCGACCACGAGCACCGCGAGGCCCGCGGCCATCCTGCCGAAGACCTTGCCGCGCTCGTCCTTGGTCAGCGGGTTGATCGCCTTCGCGGTCGCCGAGCCCAGGTTGCGCCTGCCGAGCACGTACTGGACCAGGCCCAGCGCCATGCCGACGGCGGCGGCGCCGAAGCCGAGGTGGTAGTTCACCTGCTGGCCCAGCCAGCCGGAGATGGTGATCCCGGCGAAGCTGCCGAGGTTGACGCCCATGTAGAAGATGGTGAAACCGGCGTCCCTGCGGTTGTCGTGCTCGGCGTAGAGACCGCCGACCAGGGTGGAGATGTTCGGCTTGAGCAGGCTGGTGCCGAGGATGACGAGGCCGAGCCCCAGGAAGATCGTGGCGGCGCCGCCGGGGACGGCCATGCTGATGTGACCAGCCATGATCAGCACGCCGCCGTAGAACACCGAGCGCTGCCCGCCGAGCAGGCGGTCGGCGATCCAGCCCCCCGCGAGGGCGGACATGTAGATCGCGGCACCGTAAGCGCTGACGATCGAGGACGCGAGCCCCTTCTCCATTCCCAGGCCGCCCTCGGCAACGGCGGCGGTGAGGAAGAAGATCAGCAGGACGCGCATCCCGTAGTAGGAGAAGCGTTCCCACATCTCGGTGAAGAACAGGGTGGCCAGCCCCCACGGGTGGCCGAAGAAGCCGCGCTGCTGCGCGGGCTTCGTAGATTCCGTGGCCGTCACGGTCGACGTCCTCCCTCTGGCAGTCTCCGCCTCGGGGTCGGTCTGGGCACGCCAACGACACACCGCCGGCCCCGATGCCGTTGTCTGGACCATAGCGACCCCGGGCCCGTTCTCGTCGAGAGACGAAAGGACTCAAATCCCTGTGATGTGAGACAACTTCACGCTCGGTTGCCGAGGCAGCAATCGCTTTCTTGAAAGACGCGCTGCGCGGAACGGAGCACTGCTCGCATGCGCGCGTTACGCTGCGCCGTTGACCGGTACGGAGGTGTGCGTGACCCATCGTCAGGTGACGCTGGCCGAGGTGGCAAAGCACGCGAAGGTGTCGCTGGCCACCGCGTCCAGGGTGCTCAACGGCAGCACCCGCCAGGTCAGCGCCGAGCTGCGCGACCGGGTGCTGGCCACCGCGCGCGAGCTCGGCTACCTGCCCAACGCCTCCGCCCAGGCGCTGGCCCGCAACACCAGCGTGCTCGTCGGTCTCGTCGTGCACGACATCGCCGACCCGTACTTCTCCTCGATCGCGGCCGGGGTGACCAGGGTCGCGGAGGAGGCGGGGCTGATCGTGGTGCTGGGCACCACCTCGCGCGACCCCGAACGGGAGCTGACCCTGCTCTCCACCATGCGCGCGCACCGGGCCCGCGCCGTGGTCCTCGTCGGCACCAGGACCACCGACGCCACCGCGACGCAGAAGCTCTCCGCCGAGATCGAGGCGTTCCAGTCGCAGGGCGGACGCGTGGCGTGCGTCTCCCAGGCGCACCTGCCCGCCGACACCGTGGTGCCCGCGAACACCGAAGGCGCGCGTGAGCTCGCCCTCGGGCTCGCCGGACAGGGCCACCGCGAGTTCGCCGTGCTCGCGGGCCCGGAGCGGCTGCTCAGCGCGCGGGACCGCCTCGAAGGCTTCGTCGCCGGGCTCGCCGAGCACGGCATCGGACTTGCCGGGCACAACATCGTGCACGGGGCTTTCACCCGGGACGGCGGGTACGCGGCCATGCATGAGCTGCTCGACCGCGAAACCGGCGCGACCTGCGTGTTCGCCGTGAACGACGTGATGGCCGTCGGCGCGATGGCCGCGGTCCGGGAGCGTGGCCTGCGCACCCCGGAGGACGTCGCGGTCGCCGGTTTCGACGACATCCCGACGCTGAGCGACCTGGTCCCGCCGTTGACCACGGTCCGGCTGCCGCTGGAGGAGATGGGCGAGCGCGCCGCGCGCCTGGCGCTGGAGGGCGAGGCCCCCTCGACGCCGCGCACGGTCGGGGTCGGTGCCGAGGTCGTCCTCCGGGAAAGCACCGTCCTCGCGCGTTGACTCCCACGACAGGGCGCTGAAGAGCACTTACACTGGCCGGTAACCGTTCAACCGAGGAGTGACAACACCCGTGCCCGATCCGCAGTCCACCGACTGCAGCACCGAAGCGTGCAGCGAACCCTGTAGTAGCGAGCCGGGGGAAAGCCCCGGCTGTTCCGATTTCCCGGTCTCCCCCCTGCGGGGCACCTCATGACCGGACCCCTGTTGAGCGTTCTGGGACTGGCCCTCGTCGTCCTGCTCACCCTCGGCACCGCGGTCTTCGTCGCCGCCGAGTTCTCCCTCACCGCGCTGGAGCGCAGCCAGGTGGACAGCCACGTCCACCGCGTGCAGGACCGCAGGGCGCACAGCGTCCAGAAGGCGCACCGCACCCTGTCCTTCCAGCTCTCCGGCGCGCAGCTGGGCATCACGATCACCACGCTGGTCACCGGCTACCTGGCCGAGCCCGCGCTGGCGGCGCTGATCACCCCCGGCCTCCTCGGCCTCGGGCTCGGTGAGCGGGCCGCCGCGGGCGTCTCGCTGGTGATCGCGCTGCTGCTGGCGACCTCCCTGTCGATGATCTTCGGCGAGCTGGTGCCGAAGAACCTGGCCATCGCCCGCCCGCTGGGCACCGCCCGCGCGGTCGCGGGCCTGCAGGCCGGGTTCTCCAGCGCCTTCCGCTGGCTGATCACCGCGCTCAACGGCTCGGCGAACTGGATCGTGCGCCGCTTCGGCGTCGAGCCCGCCGAGGAGCTGCGGTCGGCGCGGTCCCCGCACGAGCTGGGCTCGCTGGTCCGCTCCAGCGCGGCGGGCGGCACCATCGACCAGGGCACCGCGAACCTGCTGGACCGCTCGCTGCGCTTCGGCGAGCGCAACGCGGAGGAGCTGATGACGCCGCGAGTCCAGGTCGAGGCGCTGCGCGCGGACGCGACCGTGCTCGACCTGGTCGAGGTCGCGCGCCGGACCGGCTTCTCCCGTTTCCCGGTGCACACCGGCGACCTGGACGAGATCCAGGGCGTTGTGCACGTGAAGCAGGCGTTCGGCGTCCCGCGCGACGAGCGCGCCACCACCCGCGTGGTCGCGCTGTGCCGCCCGGTGCCGACGGTGCCGGAGTCCCTGGAGGGTGACGCGCTGCTGGACCGCCTGCGCGGCTCCGGCCTGCAGATCGCGGTGGTCGTCGACGAGTACGGCGGCACGGCGGGCCTGGTGACGCTGGAGGACCTGGTCGAGGAGATCGTCGGCGATGTCCGCGACGAGCACGACCGCAACGAGATCGCCCCGGTGCGCCCGCTGGGCAAGCTGAGCTGGGTGGTGTCCGGCCTGCTGCGGCTGGACGAGGTGGACGAGGCCACGGGCCTGCGCGTCCCGGACGACGACTACTACGAGACGATCGCCGGGTTCGTGCTCTACCGCCTTGGCCGCATCCCCACGGTGAACGACGAGGTCCGCTACGACGGCTGGCGCCTGACGGTGCTGCGGATGGACCGGCACCGCATCGCCGAGCTGCGGGTGTCCCGCGACCCGGACCAGGTGCCCACCGTGGACCGGGAGAAGGAGGCGGCTCGATGAGCAACTCCCTCGCGGTGTTCATCTCGCTGTTGCTGTTGCTGGCCAACGCCTTCTTCGTCGCCGCGGAGTTCTCGTTGATCAGCGCCCGCCGTGACCGGCTCGAAGCGCTTGTGCAGCAAGGGGTTTCCGGCGCGCGCACGGTGATCAAGGCGTCGGAGCAGGTCTCGCTGATGCTGGCGGGCGCGCAGCTGGGCATCACGGTCTGCTCGCTGGTGCTGGGCAACCTCGGCAAGCCCGCGGTGGCCGACCAGCTGGAGACGGTGCTGGGGCCGCTCGGCGTGCCCGAGGCGGTGCTCGACCCGCTGGCCTTCGTGCTGGCGATGGCGATCGTGGTGGTGCTGCACATCGTGCTCGGTGAGATGGTGCCGAAGAACATCGCCATCGCGGGACCGGAGCGCTCGGCGATCCTGCTGGTGCCCGTGCACGTGGCGTTCGTGCGGCTGGTGAACCCGTTGATCCAGCTGTTCAACATCGCGGCGAACGGCATCCTCCGCCTGATGCGGGTGGAGCCCAAGGACGAGCTGGACGCGGCGTACACCTCCCACGAGCTCTCGGCGCTGATCGCCGAGTCCCGCCGCGAGGGCCTGCTGGACGACTCCGAGCACCGCAGGCTGGCGAAGACGCTGTCGTCAACGGACCGCACGGTCGCCGACGTCCTGGTCCCGCTGGAGCGGCTGACCACGGTGCCGGAGCGCCCGACGGTCGGCGACGTGGAGGAGGCGGTCACCAGCACCGGCTACTCCCGTTTCCCGGTCCTGGGCGCGGACGGTGCCGTGCGCGGCTACCTCCACGTCAAGGACGTGCTCGACCAGGTCGGCGCGACACCGGACACCCCGGTCCCGGCCAACCGCGTCCGCGGTCTGCCCGCGCTGCCCGCCGACGCGGGCCTGGACGAGGCCCTGTCGGCGTTGCGCCGTGCGCAGAGCCACGTGGCGACGGCGGTGTCCTCCACCGGTGAGGTGCTGGGCATCGTGGCGATGGAGGACCTGGTCGAGGAGTACGTCGGCACGGTCCGCGACGCGACCCACGTCGGCTGACCGCAGCTCGCCGGACGTTGGGCTGGAACGCTTTCGCCGCTCCAGCCCAACGTCACGCCTGTCCCGGCAGAGGCTTGCGTTCGGGTAGGCGCCGCTGGTGAGGGGCTCGCTCCTCGTTGAGTGGGAGTGCCGTTGTGTTGGGCGGGCATTGGTACGTGAGGGGTTCCGTCGGGTTGTGCCCCGTCCTTCCAGCGCGCTGAGCATGGGTTCGGGCGGGGTTCCTGCCCCAGCTACCGTTGCGTGCCCCTGACGTCCGAAGCCCGTTGAGCATCCTCCCGTCCTCCCAGCAACCCGTTACGTTCTCAAGAAAACCGATCTTTGAACTCAGCCCCGGCAGGCCAACCCACCCAGGAACCCAACGGTGGGCAGCCGTGGTCACCCGTCCAGGACGACGGCACTCACGTGCGGGAGAGCGATCCGGTACCCGCCAGCCCACTACCCCGGCACCTCATACCGACCACCGCCGGTCGGCAGCATCGTCTGCCACGCCGTGCGGATATTGCGGCGGGGTTGTCGTTGTGGATCAACCCAGGAGGGTGGGATGAACACCGGCAACCCGTTGTCGAACTCGATCTCCCAGTCCCCCTCGTGGATCACCGTGTGGTGATGCCGACACAACAACACCGTGTTGTACAGGGCCGTCGGGCCACCTTCGGACCAGTGGATCACGTGATGGGCATCCGACCAGGCCGCGGGCATCGTGCACCCCGGGAACGCGCACCCCTTGTCCCGCACCGCCAGGGCGGTGCGCAGGGGCCCGGTGACGGTGCGCTGGGCCTGGCCGACGTCCAGGGGGATGCCCATGGTGTCCAGCACCACCGGGATGATCTTGGCGTCGCAGGCCATCCGCCGGATCGTCTTCGCCGTCATCGGCCCACCCCACGACGCCCACCCGGAGGAGAGGCCATCGCGGAGGTCGGCGTAGTCGATCGTCACGCTGATATGCGGACGCTCCCCACCGACCTTCGGCAACTCACCGGCTTGCAGGGCCTGGGTGGTCAACGCGACCAGCGCGTCGGCCTGGCGTTGGTCAGTCGAGCGCAGGTCCACATCGCCGTCGGCGGATTGGGGTTTGGACAACGCGTGGATGGCCGTCCGGAACGCCTCGCCACCCTCGGGGTCCAGGCAGCCGCTGAGATGCACCCAGCCCTTCGCGTCCTGGGAGACCCGGAGGAAGCGCTTGGCGATGCCCTCGTTCTCCTCCGCCAAAGTGCCGTCCTGGTCGAGGACGGCACGGAGGTGTTTTCCGGCCTTCTGCAGTTCCTTGTGGTTGAGGAATCTGGCTTGTTCGGCCAGGACCTTCTCGGCGTCGTCGGTGACCTCGACCGGGAGCGTGGCGGGGAGGGCGCGGAGGACGTCGGAGACGACCAGGGCGTGGTCGAGGGTGATCGCCCCCTCCCGCAGGGCTTGCTGGGTTTCGGGGAGGGCGGGGAGTTCGTGCACGAGACGGCAGCGTCGGCGGGCCTCGTGCGGGGTCAGGTTCAACGCGCCCCGCAACAACGCGGCGATGTCTCTGCAGCCTTGCTGGATATGCAGGCTCCGCTGCTCCGCCTGGGTCGCCAGCTCGTGGGAGACCGCCGCGATCAACCGGGAGGCTTTCTCCAGGGCCTGCAACATCGGCAGGATGTCGGCTTCGGGCATCTGGTTCGAACGGCCGGACGCGAGGTGCTCCGACAAGTGATCGATGTAGTCGTGGGTGTCCAAGGGGAATCACCTCCTTTCGGTTTCCATTGAACTCGAACACATGATCGACAGCAAAGCACGAGCGGGTGAAACCGTTGGGGTGAAAGGGAAATCGAAGACGCGGAGCTCCCCAACCGGGTGACCGGCATGCCACCGCGAGTGGACCTGCCCGCCACGAGCGGAGCCGCCGAATCCTTGCGGGGTAAGGAAATCAGCGCGTCTACCACAGGTAGGGCGGGGAACTGTCACGCCACAGGTGTCAGCGGCGCATGGGGGAACACAAAAGCGCCCCGCTCACCGGTGTGGTGATGGGGCGCCTGCGGGGGTGGTTACCAGAGGCGGGGGCGGGTGCGTTTGAGTTCGCCGAGCACGGATTTGGCCACCTGCCAGCACTTGTCGCAGGTCGGCCAGGTGATCCACTCGGTCTCGGCGGCCGGGCGGATCACGATGGACTCGCCGCACAGGGTCTGGCCGGTCTCGCCGGGTTCGTGTGAGCCGGACTCGCCGCAGATCGCGTGCCGGGAGCCGTCGATCGGCATCCAGTAGAACACCTGCTGATCGGGCCTGGTCGCCGCCTTGGCGCCCCGGTTGCCGCCCGGGCGTTCGGGTGCATGAGTCATCCGGTCTCACACTCTCGCCGTGCTGGAGGTTCGGTGTGGCGTGGGGAAGCCCCCCATGGCCAGCTCGTGTGCCCGGGCGACGCGCAGGCACAGGTCGTCGCGTAATCGTGGACCGACGATCATCATGCCGACCGGGAGGTCGTCGACCTGGGCCACCGGGACCGATGTCGCCGGGTGGCCGCTGGCGTCGAACGGCGCGACGTTGCCGACCATGCCGAGCGCCGCTGCCACGTACTCTTCCCGGCTGGAGTCCTTGCCGGGCAGGCGGTTGGCCACGTGCGGCACCGTCGGCAGCACGAGGACGTCCACTTCGGACAGTGCGGCGTCGTAGCCCGCGACCAGGTCGGGGACGAGGTTGCGGGCCATCGCGTAGTGGGCTCCGTGGTAGCGGCCCAGGGTGTAGGCGCCGTTGAGGGTGACCAGCTTGACCGTCTCGGAGAAGGCGTCGGCGTGCTCGCGGCGGCCGTTGCCGAAGTGCGCGGCCAGCTCCGGGTCGAACGGGCCGGACACCCCGCGGGCGAGGCCGTTGCCGTCGATCATCTGCCAGGCGATGCCGTCGGTGGCGATCACCTTCCAGACGTCGAAACCCTTGGTGTGCCAGGGAACGCTGATCTCGCGGACGGTGGCGCCCGCTTCGGCGAGCCGTCGCGCGGACGCGCGGACCGCGTCGTCGACGCGCGGGTCGGACAGGCCCGGCAGGCCGAAGCCCTCGGTGAGCAGGCCGATGCACAGACCGGCCACCCCGGCGTCGAGGTCGGCCAGGTAGTCGGCGGGCACTGTCCTCGGGTCCTGTCGCGGGTCCAGGCCGTCCGGCCCGGCCAGCACCGTGAGCAGCAGCGCGACGTCGGGGACCGTGCGGGCCATCGGGCCGAGGTGGTCGAGGGTGTTCTCCATCGGGAACGCGCCGGTGCACGGCACGAGCCCGTGGGTGGGCTTGTGGCCGACCACGCCGCTGAAGGCGGCGGGGACGCGGAGCGAGCCACCCTGGTCGCCGCCGACCGCGAGGTCCGCATCGCCCGTGGCCACGAGCACCGCGGGGCCGGAGGAGGAGCCTCCCGCGGACCGCGCGGGGTCCCAGGGGTTGCGGACCGGGCCGTCCGCGCCGGTGTGGCTGCCCGCCGAGTAGCCGAGGTCCTCGCAGGCGCCCTTGCCGACGACGCGGCCACCCGCGTCGAGCACCCTGGTCACCACGGTGGCGTCGGCGCGGGGCACGAAGCCCGCCAGCGCGCGGGAGCCGTTGGCCATGGGCACGCCGCCCACGGCGATGTTGTCCTTGACCACCACGGTGCGCCCGGCGAGCGGGCCGTCCTCGCGGGTGCGGACGTCGGTGCGCAGGCACCACGCGTTGAGCCGGTTGTCCTCCGGGACCGGACGCGCGTGCTCACGCCGAGGCGGGTCGGGGGCCCGCTCGGCGTGGAGCCGCTCGACCTCGGAGTAGGAGGCCAGCGTTGGTGCCATGAGACCGCGGAAGGACTCCAGCGCGCTGTCGTCGAGGGACAGGCCGTACCTGTCCGCGATCACCCGGAGCTCCGCGACGGAAGGGGGGACGATGCCCATGGACGACAGTTCCCTCCTGTGCCACAGTGATCGATGCCGTGGCGGCCACCGCTCGTGTGACTGCTCCGTCTGGATTTCCCAGGTAGCCCAAAGGGTATGGACGCTCCGTCGATCGTGTCAATGGATCTTGACGCGTTCGGCCGCGACCAGGCGTGGACTTCGACCGGCCGGGTGAGCGTTTGCCCCGGTGGCAACACCGGAGATAAAGTGATCTTCTTGTGACCGACTCCGGTCGCTGATCCGGTTGGCAGGTTCCGTGAGCAACGAGGCTTCCGCATTCGACGCCCTGGCCGACGACACCCGTCGCGCCGTGCTCAGCCTGCTCTCCGAACACGGTGAGCTCACCGTCTCCGACCTCGCCGCCCGGTTCGACCACATCGGCAGGACCGCGGTCTCCATGCAGCTGAAGGTCCTCCGCGACGCGGGCATGGTGCAGGAGCGGCGCTCGGGCAAGTACCGCCTCTACTCGCTGCGGGTCGAGCCGATGACCGAGGTGCTGAACTTCCTCACCGCCCTCTACGGCTCCTCGCTGGACGGCCTTGCCGAGGCCGCCGTCGGCACGGCCGGGCGGGACGAGCCCGAAGGGCTCCGGTGGGGAACCTCGTCCTGACCCAGCAGCGACACGTGCCGCTCCGCCCGGGTGACGTGTTCGCGCTGCTCGGCCGCGACGACTCGGCCGGCTGGCTCTTCGGCGCCGACTACGACGCGATGCGGGTGGGCGCCCTGGTGCGCTTCGACCTCCCGGTGAACCCCGCGGACCCGGCGAGCGCCACCATGGAGGCCACCGGCCGCATCTCCTACCTCGACCCGCCGCGCCGCATCGTCATCGAGCAGCAGGCACCGTGGGCGGGCACCGTGAGCTGCACGATGGTCCCGGCCAAGGACGGCACGGGGACGACGGTGCGGCTCGGCGTCGAGGTGCCCGGCGACGCGGTGACCTGGCTGCTGCGCCAGCGCGGCTACGACCCGATCGAGGAGCGCGCCGCCGCCGACACGGTCCGGGTCGGCGTGCTGGTGAGCAAGTCCGGCCCGGCGAGCATCTTCGGCGCGACGACGGAGAAGCTCGCGCTGATGGCGGCCGACGAGATCAACGCGGACGGCGGCGTCAACGGCTGCCGCCTCCAGGTCGTGGTGCGCGACGACGCCAGCGTTCCCGACGTCGGCGCCGAGCAGTTCCGCCGGATGGCCGGGGTGGACGGCTGCCGGGTCGTGGTCACCAACTGCACGTCCGCGGTGTTCCCGGTGATCGCGAAGCTGGCGCGGCGGCTCGGGGTCCTGCTCGTGCACACCCCGATCAACGAGGGCGGCCGCTACTCGCCCAACGTGGTCCGGCTCGGGGAACGGCCGTCCGCGCAGCTGCGCACCGCCCTGCCCGCGCTGATGAGGTCCACCGGCAGGAACGTCTACCTCGCGGGCAACGACTACGTGTGGCCGCGCGTGATGAACGCGACCGCGCGGCACCTCGTGGAGCGGCTCGGCGGCACGGTGGCGGGCGAGCGCTACAAGCCGATGGGCACCTGCGACTTCTCCGACGTCGTCGACGACATCATCACCACGCGCGCCGAGGTGGTGGTGTCGACTTTCGTCGGCTCCGACTCGGCGCGGTTCGAGCGGCAGTCCTACGCGGCGGGCCTGCGCGAGCGCTGCCGGACGCTGTCGATGGCCTATGACGAGTCCACCCGCGAGCTGACCGGCGGCGACGCGGCGCGCGGGGTGTGGGCGGCGTTCGGCTACTTCCAGGAAGTGGACTCCAAGACCAACAAGGACTTCCTCCGCCGCTACCGCGAACGGTTCGGCGCGACGGCTCCCCCGCTGTCCAGCATCACGGAGTCGGTGTACGAGGCGATCCACATGCTGGCCGCGTCCGGCGCGCTGACGAAGGACTTCGTGCTGACCGACCTGTCATCGGCGCTGCGCGCGCAGCGCGCCTCCGGCTTGTGGCAGTCCGCACGCGCCATCGAGGGCAAGGCGGCGAAGCGCCCGCTGTACCTGGCGGAGGCGGTCACCGACGGCTTCCGCATCTCCCCGCGCTGACAGGCTCCGCGCCTGCATCGGCGTTCTGGTGCTCTGAACAGACCTAATACCCTGTACGGCGTGCATGACGGGGTGACAGTGCTGAGCGCGGCGGAGTGGCGTGCCCGCCGTGACGCGCACATCGCCCGGGTCAGCCCGTGGACCCGCGAGCACCGCGCGCGGCGGATCCGCGGGCAGAAGCACCCGGTGATCGACTTTCTTTTCACCTACTACTCGTTCCGCCCGGCGCGGCTGGAGCGGTGGCACCCCGGGCCGGACGTGGTGCTGACCGATGCGGACGAGTACCTGGAATGGGCCGGGTACACCGAGGTCGGCGGCGGGGTCGGGCTCGATCCGAAGGCGTTCACCGACGCACGGCGGCGGACGGCGGAGTTCGTGCTCGCACTGCTCACCGCGACCGCGTCGCGCCCGCCGCGGCTCGGGTGTTTCGGCCTGCACGAGTGGGCGATGGTCTACCGCACCACTCCCGAGGAGGTTCGCCATACCGGGTGGTCGCTGCGGCTGGGCCATGACGGCACCGACCAGGTCGTGGAGTCCTCGCGGATCGGGTGCAGCCATTTCGACGCGTTCCGGTTCTTCACCCCGCCCGCGCGGCCGCTGAACGCATTGCAGCCCACGCGGGAGTCGCAGATCGCGCTGGAGCAGCCGGGCTGTCTCCACGCGAACATGGACTTGTTCAAGCACAGCTACAAGCTCGCGCCGTTCACGCCGAGCGATCTGGTGGCGGACTGCTTCGAGCTGGCCGCCGACGTGCGTGAGCTGGACATGCGGGCCAGCCCGTACGATCTGGCGGAGCTCGGCTACCAGCCCGTTCGGATCGAGACGCCGGAGGGCCGCGCCGAGTACGTGAAGGCTCAGGCCGAGTTCGCCGAGCGCGCCGCGCCGCTGCGCCGGGCACTGGTCCGGCTCTGCGAGCGGTTGCTCCGGTTGCCAGACATGAGCATTCCTCCATTGGCGCAGACTGGTAACACGTTGTCCACCTAGCGTCACATTTCTTGACGGACTGCCTTCACCTGTTAGCGTGGATAGGACGACCGGGCTTCTCTGTCGGGGCGATGTAGCCCGGCGCCGACTACGGTGAGGAATCGCGAGCCAGGCGCTGGAAAGGGACGTCGCTCATGGGTCGACACCGCGCGGAACTGCTGACAACCCGGCGCGGGGTGGCGTTGTGGCCGATCATGGTCGTCGCCGTCGTCGCCGTGGTGGGCCTGGGCTGGTTCGCCTGGGACTACGTCAGCGGCGTCGTCGACCGGCGCGCCTCGGCCGGCAGCGAGGGCTGCTCCGAGGGGGACGCGACCCTGCGCGTCGCGGTCGCACCCTCCGTCGCCGAGCCGGTGCAACAGGCCGCGACGGCGTGGGCGGCGCAGCGACCGGTCGTGCTCAACCACTGCGTCCAGGTCGAGGTCCAGGCCATGGACTCCGCGACCACGCTGCAGAACCTCAGCCAGGGCTGGGACCAGGGCAAGCTCGGCCCTGCGCCGTCGGCGTGGCTGCCGGAGTCGACCCTGTGGGTCAACCAGCTCAAGGCCGCCAACGCCGCGCTGATCGGCTCCAACCCGGAGTCGGTCGCGACCAGCCCCGTGCTGCTGGCCGTGCCGGAGGCCGCAGGGACGGCGATGCTCTCCGGCAGCTCCTTCCGCTGGTCCGACCTGCCCGAGCTGGCCTCGGCCGAGGACGGGTGGAGCCGCTTCCAGAAGCCGGAGTGGGGCGGGCTGACGCTGACCATCCCGGACCCGGCGCGCAACCCGGCGAGCGCGCTGGCGATCCAGTCGGCGCTCGCGGGCGCCAGCGCGCAGGGCCGGGGCCCGGTCACCACGGAGATGCTGGCCTCCCAGCAGGTCAAGGACACGATGCAGCGGCTGGCGACGGCCAACACCGCCAAGCCCCCCGCGACCACACTGGACGCCCTGGTCGAGCTCGGCAAGGTCGAGGACATCGCGAAGGCGTCCTTCGAGGCGGTCCCGGTCTTCGAGGCCGACCTGTACCGCCGCAACGTGGGCAAGGACGGCGCGGCCACCTCGGCGCGCCCGCTGGCCGGGGTGCAGGCGGGCGGGCCGAACCCGACCGCCGACTACCCGTTCATCGCGCTGTCCGGCGACCTGGCCAACGACGTGCAGGTGCGCGCGGCCCAGCGGTTCAGCAACTTCCTCAAGGAGCCGGACCAGCAGCGGCTGCTCGCGCAGCAGTCCGGGGTGCGGGTGTCGGCGACCCAGGAGCGGCCGAACCCGGCGCCGGGCATCCGCTGGGCGGCCACGCCGGAGGCGCTGGAGCCCGCCGACGCCGACAGCACACAGCAGATCTCCGCGGCGTGGGCCTCCGCGGGTGAGGGCGCCCAGGCCGTGACGGTGCTCGTGGACGTGTCCCGCTCGATGACGCAGGACGGCGGCGATGGCCAGTCGCGGATGACGTGGCTGAAGAAGTCGCTGCGCGGTCAGGTGGAGCGCTCCGTCGGCGGGTCGTTCGGGCTGTGGGAGTTCTCCCGGTCCCTCGACGGCACCAAGCCCTACCGGCAGCTGGCGCCGACGAAGGCGGTCTCGCAGCAGCGGGACGCGCTGCTGGACGCGGTCGCCGAGCTGAAGCCGACCAGCGCGACGCAGATGTACACCAGCGTGCTCGCCGTCTACCGCTCGGCGCTGGAGAACTACCAGCGGGGCAGGGCGAACCGGATCGTGGTGGTCACCGACGGCCCCAACGACGGCGGGATCAGCCTGCAGCAGCTGCAGTCGGAGCTGAACCGGCTGCGCGATCCCGACAAACCGATCTCGATCAGTTTCGTCGCGTTCGCCGGCGAGGTCGAGCGGGCGCCGCTGAACCAGATCGCCAGGGCCAACGGCGGCACGGTGTCGGTCGCCGCCACGGGGAAGGCGCTCGACCCGGCGCTCGGCCAGCTGTTGTCCGGGAGCCGCTGAACGCCCGTGGTGGAATGACCGCCATGGAATCGGTTCTGCGTGCCGCGTCGGCGTTGCTGGGCACCACCGTCTCGGCCCCCGCCGACCTCGGTGGCTCCGCTCGGTCCACCGTGCTCCGGTGCGCGACCGGTGACGGCGGCAGCGTGATCGTCAAGGCGTACAAGGAGGAGCCGGAGGCCCTGCGCTGCTTCACCGCCGAGGCGGCCGGGCTGGCGCTGGGCGCGGGATCGGGGCCGAGGCTGCTCGCGGTCGACACCGCGTTCCCGTTGCTGGTGATGGAGGACCTCGGCACGGCGCCGACGCTGGCCGACGTGCTGCTCGGGGACTCCGCCGACGCGGCCCGCGCGGCGCTGCTGGCGTGGGCGGGCGCGTACGGGCGGCTCGCGGCGGAGACCATCGGCCGCGAGGACGAGCTCGCCGCGCTGCGCTCCCGCCACGACCGGGGGAACCAGCGGTGGGAGGCCGATCCCTGGCCGGCCGAGGCGGTCGCCGGGCTGCCGGAAGCGCTCGGGGTCATCGCCCCGGACGGGTTGGAGGCGGAGACCGCGTCGATCCTGCGGCTGCCCGACTACCCGGTCTACTCCCCCGGTGACATCTGCCCGGACAACAACCTGCTCTTCGGCGACCGGGTGCGCCTGCTGGACTTCGAGGGCGCGAACTACCACTCGGTGTTCATCGACGCGGTCTACACCAGGATGCCGTTCTCCTCGTGCTGGTGCGTTTTCCGCCTGCCGCGCGAGGTTCAGGCCGAGGTCGAGTCGGCCTACCGCGCGGAGGTGGCGAAGGGCCACCCGGAGCTGCTCGACGACGACGTGTGGCGCGAGGGCATGCGGCTGGGCATGGTCGCGTGGACGCTCGACGCGACGTCCGCGCTCGTGCGGCGGGTGCTCACCGAGGACCGGATGCTGCACCGGACACGGCGGCCGGTGCCGACGATCCGCCAGTTGCTGCGCTACCGCTGGGAGAGCCTGCTCCCGGAGGTTCCGGACATGCCAGCGACCGCGGAGCTGATGCGGCGGCTGCTGGCCGCGACGGAGAAGTGGGACGTGCCGTCAATGCCGTCGTATCCGGCGTTCGGCGGCTGAGAGCGGGGGTTTGCCCCACCCGGGCTCGGAGGCGCGCACCAGCGAGTTCTTCCATGTGCGCCAGCAGGATCGACGGTGTTGCGATCCTGCTGAGCCTGGGAGATCCGATGCGCGCTGTGGCGACGGCGTTACGCTGGCACCGTCCCCTGATGATCATGGCTGTGGCGATGGCGGCGCTGACCGTCGTCTCGGCGGTGGGACTGCTCGTCGACGACCGCGTCCTCACCGGGGCGCCGGTGTGGTTGAAGCCGTTGAAGTTCGGGGTCTCCGCGACGGTCTACGCGGGCACGCTGGGCTGGCTGCTGTCGCTGCAACGGCGCGGCAGGCGGTGGGGCTGGTGGCTGGGCACGGCGGTCGCGGTGACGTTGAGCGTGGACATCGCGATCGTGGTCTTCCAGGCCGCGCGTGCCCGCCTGAGCCACTACAACCGCGAGGAGGGCATCAACCAGCTGCTCCAGCCGATCTTCGGCAGGAGTACCCAGGTGATGCTCGTGGCCGTCGTGCTGCTGTCGATCCAGCTGTCGCTGCGCAACCACCTCGACCGTCCGATGACGTTGGCGGTCCGCGGTGGCCTTGCGGTGGCGTTCCTGGGGATGTGCACCGGATTCCTGATGATCTTCAACGCGCAGCCCGGCCAGCTGGAGGCCGTGAAGGCGGGCACCGGCACCGCCGTCGGCGGCCACAGCGTCGGCGTGCCCGACGGCGGTCCCGGCATGCCGCTGACCAACTGGAGCACCACCGGCGGCGACCTCCGCATCGGACACTTCGTCGGCCTGCACGCGTTACAACTGTTGCCGCTGCTGGCTTTCGCGCTGGCCGCACTGTCCACAAAGGTCATCGCACTGCGCGACGAGCGCACTCGGACCCGCTTGGTGCTCGTCGGTTCCGGCGCCTACCTGGGGCTCTTCATCCTCGTTGTGTGGCAGGCATTGCGCGGCCAGCCCCTGCTCGCACCGGATCTGCTGACGCTCGGCGCGGCGGGCGGACTGTCACTCGCCACGGTCTTCGCAGCGTTCGGCGCGCTGGGTGCGCGGCAGCGCGCGAAGGAGCCCGTGCGGGTCGCGCACCACTGACGCCGTTCCAGGTTCCACGGGATTCGTCGTGGTCCAAGCGGTTCCGGTGACACCCGTCTCCGCCTCACGGCCAGAGGCCAGCCGGACGCGCCGCTCCGTAGGATGGGATTCAGGCGGCACGACATGAAGGGGGACGTCATGACGGAGCGCAAGCCCGCGGGGACCTCGTTCGAGACCTGGATCGACCAGCAGGTGCGCGAGGCCGAGGAACGCGGGGAGATGACCAACCTGCCTGGCCACGGCAAGCCGATCCCCCATCGCACCGGCGGGACCCTGGAGTGGGTGGCGGAGAAGCTGCGCAAGGAGAACGTCGACACCTCCGCCTTGCTCCCGCCGTCGCTCGCGCTGGCCAAGGAGGTGGAGGACCTGCCGAAGCGGCTGGCGAAGGAGCGCTCCGAGGAAACCGTGCGCGAACTGCTGCTGGACCTCAACGAGCGGATCCGCAAGGCGCAGCTGGCCCCGCAGGTCGGCCCGCCCATGCGCACCCGCCAGGTCGACGTCGAGGCCACCATCGCCACCTGGCGCGCCACCACCAGCGGCTAGCGCCTGTCCCGCAAGTCGCCCCGATCCCCCGAAGCGGCACCACCCCCGCGCCTCCGTACCCCCGTGCGCTGGCTGGCGTGGTCGAGGTTTTCGCGTTTTGTCACCTTATTGCGCAAGAAAGCGCTCCCAAATCGCGTTAAGGCTACAAAACGCGAAATGAGGGGCATGCGAGTGAGGGTGCCAGGGGTGGCGAGGTGGTGCTACCACTTGCAGGACAGGCGCTAGCAGCGCGCTCCCTCTCACGGGGGAGCCGCTCTCCTCGCTCTGGGGAGTGGTGCCCGGCGCGCGGCCCCTACCGTCGCAGGCATGGTTGATCCTGGTCGCTCACGACGTTGGCCGGCGTACGCGGTGGCGGTGCTGTTCCTCGGTTATGCCGTGGGGAAGGCAGCTTTCGCCCTGCAGGCCCGGCTCGGGTTCCCGGGCGGCCCGCCCGTGTCGGTTACCGAGACCGAGAGCTACTTCATGGACGCGGCGACCGCGCAGTGGTTCGCCAGCGCCTCCGGTGTGGTGGGCGCGTGCGTCGCCATCGCCACCGTCACGGCGCTGGGGCGCAGGGTGCCGAGAACGTTGATGCTGCTCGTGCTGGCCGGGATGCTGCTGGCCGTCGGCGGCGGCGCGGGGGTCATGATCCTGGACGCGTTCGTCGGCATCGGCGTGGGCTGGCAGTGGCACCATGGCGTCCTCGGAATCCTGGCGCTCGGCTTGTTCCTGGAGATGACCCGCTCCTACGCAACGTCCACGAGACCTGTCGCGGTTGGGCGCGTGGACCACTAACGGGAGGAACGGGGTGCGGGGTGGGGCGCCACCGAAGGGGTGGCGCCCCACCGAGGGGTCAGGACAGGATCTCCAGCACGGTGCCCGCGCCGACGGTCCGGCCGCCCTCGCGGATCGCGAAGCCCAGGCCCTCGGCCATCGCGACCGGCTTGCCCAGCTCGACGGTGAGCTCCACCGAGTCACCGGGCAGCACGAACTGCCCCTCCTCCAGCTCAACAACACCGACAACGTCGCTGGTGCGGAAGTGGAACTGGGGCCGGTAGTTCGTGCCGAACGGCGTGCGCCTGCCGCCCTCCTCGGCGGAGAGCACGTAGACGCTCGCCCGGAACCGCGTGTGCGGCTGGACGCTGCCGGGCAGGCAGACCACCTGGCCGCGGCGGACGTCGTCCCTGCGCACACCGCGCAGCAGCAACGCCGCGTTGTCCCCGGCCTCGGCCCTCGGCAGCGACTTGCCGAAGGTCTCGATGCCGGTGCACACGCTGGTCACCGTCGGCCCGAGCCCGACCACCTCGACCGCGTCGCCGACGCCGACAACGCCCTGCTCCACCGCGCCGGTGACCACGGTCCCGCGGCCGGTGATGGTCAGGATGTTCTCGATGGGCATGAGGAACGGCCGGTCCAGGTGCCGCACCGGCTCCGGGACGTAGCTGTCCACCGCGTCGAGCAGCTCGACCACGCTCGGCGTCCACGCCGGGTCGCCCTCCAGCGCCCGCAACGCGGAGACCCGCACGATCGGGACCTCCTCGCCGGGGAAGCCGTAGGTGGACAGCAGCTCGCGCAGCTCAAGCTCCACCAGGTCCAGCAGCTCGGGGTCGTCCACCGCGTCGGCCTTGTTCATCGCCACCACGATGTGCGAGACCCCGATCCGGCGGGCGAGCACCACGTGCTCGCGGGTCTGCGGCATCGTGCCGTCCTGCGCGGAGACCACCAGGATCGCCCCGTCCAGCTGCGCGGCACCGGTGATCATGTTCTTCACGTAGTCGGCGTGACCCGGCATGTCCACGTGGGCGTAGTGCCTGGTCTCGGTCTCGTACTCGACGTGGGCGATGTTGATGGTGATGCCGCGCGCGATCTCCTCCGGGGCCTTGTCGATGCCGTCGAAGGCGACGTAGCGGGTGCTGCCGTCGCGCTCGGCGAGCACCTTGGTGATCGCGGCGGTCAGCGTGGTCTTGCCGTGGTCGACGTGCCCCATCGTGCCGATGTTGAGGTGGGGCTTGGTCCGCAGGTGCTCCTGCTTGCTCATGGCTGTTCCTTGGCGTGGCGGGCCGTCCGGCCCGCGTCGGGCGTGCTGAGACAAGGCTGAACCCTCACCTCGCGTGAGGGTCAAGAACCTGGGCGCGCGCGGTCCCCCGTCGCGGGGTCCCGCGGGAGCCGACACCCTCCTCCGTGGTTCTTGGCAGAGGGGAGGAGGGTCAGCTTCGGGCGCCGGCCAGCGTCGCCGAGACGGCCGCGAGCGCGCCCGGCAGGCATGCGCCTGCCAGCGTCGCGAGATCGGCCGTCGTGAACATGGCGTCAGGGTGACACCCCGGGATCGGGGCTGTCACGGGGTTTTTCCGGAGAGTCCTCAGTGGACGGTCGGGGCCAGCGCCAGCGCCAGCCGCTCCGACTCGACCCGAACGCCGTCCTCGTCCAGTGCGCGGACCCGGTCGGCGGGCAGCTCGACCGTGGTGCCGTCGGGGCCGGCCAGCCGGAGGTCGACCCCGTCCTCACGGCGGCGCAGCCAGGACAGCACGGCCGATGCGAGCACCGCGGTGGCGCCGTCGGTGTCCGTCGCGACGACCAGCACGTCCAGCACCGCGCCCGGCCCGCTGCCGTCGCGGGACTGGTGGCCGAGGTGCAACGGCCCGCGCAGCTCACCGGTCTCCACCAGCCACCCCCGCAGCGAGCGCAGGCTGTCGGTGGTGCCGTTGCCGCGCGCGGAGATCGTCACTGCCCGCTGATCACCCATCAGGGCAACGTAACACCGCGCGCAACACCCCCGGTCAGGTCTGGGTCAGCGACTCCCGGACGTGGTCGACCAGGTCCAGCTCGACGGCGCGCGCGGGCGGCAGCCACACGCACTCGTCGTGCTCGTCCGGGTTGAGCACGACCTCGGTGTGCCCGTCGTCGGCGACCCGGTACACCCGGGCGTGGATGCGCAGCGGGCGGCCTTCCACGTCCATCCAGGTGTGCCTGCTCCGCTCGCCGACCACCCGCACCGACAGGCCGGTCTCCTCCGCGGCCTCGCGGACCGCGGCGGCCTCCTGCGGTTCACCCGGCTCGACCGTGCCGCCAGGTAGCTCCCATCTGCCGCCAAGGAACCCCTTGGCACTGCGGCGGATGAACAGAACCGCGTCACCGCGCTCGATCCAGCAGTACACCAGGTGCTTCTCCGCGAAGTCGGTCACCGGTGCATCCTCGCAAACCCCGGTCCACCCTGACGACCGGTCACGTCGGCGGCCCGTCAGCCCCCCGCTCCGCGAGGTCGTCGATGGCGCCGGCCAGCTCGGACAAGGCAGGCAGCGCGGCGGCCAGCAGGTGCTGCCAGCCGGGGTGCAGCGTGTCCACGGCGGCGCTCAGCACGGCGACGTTGACCGAGTGCCACCTGGTGACGGCGTCCGTGCCGGGCTCGGTGAGCGTCAGGTGCACGGTGCGCCGATCGGCGCAGCCGGAGCTGCGCGAGATCAGCCCCCGCGCGCGCAGGCCGTTGGCCAGGGTGGTGACGGAGTTCGGCGCCAGCTTCAGCATCCGCGCCAGCTGACCGGGCCGGGCACCGGGGTGCTCGGCGAGGCAGGACAGCAGCTCCAGCTGGGCGACGGAGAGGGTGTTGCCGGGGTCGGCGCCGCGAGCCGCGCGCCGCATCGCCCGCCGCAGCCGCGCGACCACGTCGGCCAGCGCCGTGTCGACGCCGGCCGCCGCATCCGGCCCGTTGCCCACCGGGCCATGTCTACCACCCCGGCGGGCGCTGGGGTACGCCGTCCGGACACGCACCGCAGTCATGTGCCCACCCTCCCGGGCGGAAATGATCACGCGATCGACGCACGGGTGTTCTGCGCCCCGGCACCGCTTGGTTAGGTCGATCGGGAAGTGCCCTGTCCCGTGAAGGAAAGGAGCTTCCCGTGCGACGACTCGCGCAGGTCCTCGTCGCGGCGACCGTCCTACTAGGACTGTCCGCCCCTCCGCCCGCGTCCGCCGACCCGGAGCCACGGATCGTCGGCGGCACGGAGGTCAAGGCGAACCGCTACCCGTGGATGGTCGCGATCATCGACGCGGGCCGCAGAACCCAGTTCTGCGGTGGTTCCCTGGTCAACAGCAGGTGGGTGGTGACCGCGGCGCACTGCCTGACCGGCAGGCGGGCCGACGGCGTGCTGGTGGCGCTCGGCGCGAACGACTGGCGGCAGCCGGTCCGACTCGCGGCGGCGTCGCGGCTGGTCAGCCATCCCGGGTACGTCGACCCCAAGGTCAACAAGGCGAGCAGGCTCACCAGCGACATCGGCATGATCGAGCTGGCCGAGGAGATCCCCCTCAACGACCGCCGCATCCAGACGATCGCGCTGCCCCAGCCGGGCACCGGCTTCGCCAGCGCGGTCGCCTCGGGCTGGGGCATGACCACCTACCAGGGCAAAGCCTCGGTGAAGCTGCTGGAGGTGCCGCTGCTGAACCAGGACCTCCTCTGCACCCGGCTGTACCCGCTGCTGCGGCTGACCTTCGACCCGAGGGTGCAGACCTGTGCGGCGGCGCCCGGCAAGGACGTGTGCAAGGGCGACTCCGGCGGACCGCTGATGGCGGCGATCGCCGGGCGGATGTACCTGGTCGGCACCGTGTCGTGGGGCGTGGTGTGCGGGGACCAGAGCAGACCCGCCGTGTACACCAAGGTCTCCGCGTTCGTGGACTGGATCAAGGGCACCGCGCGGACCGGCAGGTGGCAACGCGATCCCGGGATCCCCAACCCCTGAGCCCCCTCCGGTGCGGTTCACTGACGGGATGGACATCGTCGACGCCTGGTCACAGCACCCCACCGAACGCTTCATGGCAGCGCCGTGGCTGGCGACGCTGCTGCGCTGGACCCGCCAGGAGGGCCTGGCGGCGATGCCGGTCCAGGCCACCGTGGACGCCATGGACGAGGCCGGGATCAGCCTCGCGCTGATGTCCGCCTGGCACGCCCCCACCGGCTCGCTGATCTCCAACGACGAGGTCGCCGAGCTGGTGGCGGCCCGCCCGGACCGGTTCCGCGGCGTGGCCACGGTGGACCTCACCGACCCGATGGGCGCGGTCCGCGAGATCCGCCGCTGCGTCACCGAGCTCGGCTTCGTCGGCGTCCGCGTGGTGCCGTGGCTGTGGAACCTGCCGCCCAACGACCGCCGCTACTACCCGGTGTACGTGGCCTGCGTGGAGCTCGGCGTGCCGTTCTGCACCCAGATCGGCCACACCGGCCCGCTGTGCCCGTCGGAGCCAGGACGGCCCATCCCGTACCTGGACGAGGTGCTGCTGGACTTCCCGGAGCTGGTGGTGGTCGGCGGGCACGTCGGCTACCCGTGGATCCACGAGGTCCTGTCCCTGGCCACGAAGTACCCGAACTTCCACGTGGACACCTCGGCCTACGCCCTGCACCGCCTGCCCGCCGACCTGGTGGGGTTCCTGCGCGGCCGGGGCCGGTCCCGGGTGCTGTTCGGCACGAACTGGCCGATGATCAGCCCGGCCCGCTGCCTCGCCCGGCTGGACGAGCTGGGCCTGGACGACGAGGCACGCGGCCTGTTCCTGGCCGGCAACGCCCGCAGGCTGTTCCGACTGTCCTGACACCGTCCACAAAGGACAAACGAGGAAATTCGGCTGCGGCAAAGGCTTGCGGCGCGTACAAATCCTGCCATGAGACACAGCCAACCCCGCTTCGCCGAGATCGCCGAGCGCGGCACGATCCTGCTCAGCCAGGTGGGGTCGGGCGTGCACGGAACCGCCATCGCCGGGACCGACGACCGCGATGAGATGGGCATCTGCGTCGAACCTCCGGAGTACGTCATCGGACTCCAGCGGTTCGACCAGTACATCTTCCGCACCCAGCCCGAGGGCAGCCGGTCCGGGCCGGGTGATCTCGACCTGGTCGTCTACTCGCTGCGGAAGTGGCTTCGCCTTGCGCTGCAAGGGAACCCGACCGTCCTGCTGTCGTTGTTCGTTCCCGAGGACGAGATCGTGCGGATCACCGACCTCGGCCGGGAGCTGCGGGCGCGGCCGGAGCTGGTCGTCTCGCGCCAGGCCGGGCAGAAGTTCCTCGGCTACCTGCGCTCGCAGCGCAGGCGGATGGCGACCGGGGACCGCGCGGTGAAGCACGCGATGCACATGGTGCGCCTGGGTCTGCAGGGCGTCGAGCTGCTGGAGACCGGGCGGATCACGCTGCCCGTGCCCGAACCGTGGCGCACCTGGCTGGTGGACCTGCGCCTGGGCAGGCACGAGATCACCGAGGCGGTGGAGATCGCCGCCGGGCTGGAGGACGAGCTGGCGCGGCTGGTCACCAGCTCGTCCCTGCCAGAGCGCCCCGACACCGCGCTCGCCGACAAGTGGCTCATCGACGCCTACCACCGGGCGTGGGACGAGCTCTACTGAACCCGCGCTGGCCGCCGTTCCTCGGCGGCGGCCAGCGCGACCGCCAGTACCAGGTACGGCGCCGCGAACATCGCGAAGATCGCGCCGTGCGACATCCCGGCGGAAGCGGCGGCGTAGCCCGCGTAGAGCAGCACCGTCAGCACCCCGGACCCCAGGCCGGCCAACGAGGTCACCGTCGCCCGGCTCGGCCCGGCGATGGCATCCTGCAAGCGCGCGTCGATCACCACACTCGCCAGCCGGAACGCGCAGAATCCCGCCGCCACGACGAGAAAGCCGGAGAGCGCGCCGAACAGCGATCCCGCGGCGAGCGCGAGCGCACCCACCACCAGCAGGCCCGCGACCCCCTTCGCGCCGAGCCGCTCCCCGAAGGGCGCGAGGAGTCCGCCGCACGTCACGCCCAGCCACACCAGCAGCATGACCCACGGAACCGCGGTCGGTGCCGCCCCCTTCTCCAGCGCGAGCATCGGGACGTACTCCTCAAGCGCGTCCCACACCCCCATCACCAGCGGCAGCACCAGCAAGGCGCGGCGAACGGCAGGATCGACGCGCACCTCACGCACTCCGGCGCGCAGAGTGGCGAGGTAACCCGGCTGGTCGTCGGCATCGGCGCGCTCCCGGTGCTCGGGGAAGAACAACGCGATCGCCGCCGCCACCATGCAGGCGAGAACACTCGCGATACCAACGGTGTGATAGCCACCGAGCGCCAGCACCGGTCCGGCGACGACCATCGCGGTCACGATCCCGAACTCGCTCGCAGCCCTCGCCCTGCCCATGACCCGCGCGTAGCGGTCAGCGGCGCCGACGCGCTCAAGCTCTTCGTAGACAAGGGCTTCGAGCGACCCGGAGGTCAAGGCGCTCTCGACGCCCCACAGCACGAACCCGACGAGGAAAGCCCAGTACGACGGGAAAGCCACCCAGAGCGCGAAGCCCGCCCCGGCGAACAGCGGGCCGAGCGCGAGCAGCCACCGGCGGGAGAAGGTGTCCGCCCACGCGCCGGACGGGACCTCCAGCACGATCCCCGTGACGCTCCAGACGACGAACAGCGAGGAGATCTCGGGAACGGAGAGGCCGGTGTCGACGAACAACAGGGAGTACACCGGGTAGAGCAGCACGAGGTGACTCGTGAACATGTAGGCGTACAACGTGCCGGGCAGTCTGCGGGCACGCGAAGGGGGTGCGGTCATTGAGGTCTTCCCAGGAGGAGGGGCACGGACACGGGCACACGGCCGCGTCCGGCGGTCCTCGGGGACCTCGGCTACCGGATCAATGTCGCCAGCTCATGCGGGGAGAGTAGCCCCTCCCCGCATGAGCCGGCCAGGAGAATCAGTCGCCGTAGGCGCTCAGCGGCGGGCAGGAGCAGACCAGGTTGCGGTCGCCCTTGGCCCCGTCGATGCGCCGGACCGGCGGCCAGATCTTCGGCGCGCCGGTGCCGACCGGGTAGACGGCCTCGGCCCGGGTGTACGGGTGCGACCACTCGCCGGTCAGGCACTCCGCGGTGTGCGGGGCGTTGCGCAGCGGGTTGTCGTCCGCCGGCCACTCGCCGGAACCGACCCGGTCGATCTCGGCCTTGATGGAGATCATGGCGTCGCAGAAGCGGTCCAGCTCCGCAAGGTCCTCGCTCTCGGTCGGCTCGACCATCAGCGTGCCCGCGACCGGGAACGACATGGTCGGCGCGTGCATGCCGTAGTCGGCGAGGCGCTTGGCGACGTCGTCCACGGTCACGCCGGTGGTCTTGGTGATCGGCCGCAGGTCGAGGATGCACTCGTGGGCGACGAACCCATCCTCACCGGTGTAGAGCACCGGGAAGTGCTCGTCGAGCCGCCGCGCCACGTAGTTGGCCGCCGCGACCGCGGTCAGGGTGGCCCGGCGAAGGCCGTCGCCGCCCATCATCCGCACGTAGGCCCAGGAGATCGGCAGGATCGACGCGCTGCCCCACGGGGCCGCCGAGATCGGGCCGACGCCGGTGGCCGGACCGGCGGTGGGCTGCAACGGGTGGTTGGGCAGGAACGGCGCGAGGTGCGCGCGCACGCCGATCGGGCCGACACCGGGACCGCCACCGCCGTGCGGGATGCAGAAGGTCTTGTGCAGGTTCAGGTGCGAGACGTCGGAGCCGAACTTGCCCATGCGCGCCAAGCCGATCAGCGCGTTGAGGTTCGCTCCGTCCACGTAGACCTGGCCGCCGGCGTCGTGCACCAGGGCGCAGACCTCGCGCACCGTGTCCTCGTACACGCCGTGCGTGGACGGGTAGGTGATCATGATGGCCGACAGGTCGTCGCGGTGTTCGTCCACAGTGGACCGCAGGTGGTCCATGTCGATGTTGCCGTTGTCGTCGCAGCGGACCACGACGACCCGCATGCCCGCCATGACCGCGCTCGCCGCGTTGGTTCCGTGCGCGCTGGAGGGGATCAGGCAGACCTCGCGCGCCTGCTGGCCCTGGCTGCGGTGGTAGGCGCGGATCGCCAGCAGACCGGCGAACTCGCCCTGGCTGCCCGCGTTGGGCTGCAGGCTCACCGCGTCGTAGCCGGTGACCTCGGCCAGCCAGCCCTCCAGGTCGGAGAGCAGGCCGGTGTAGCCGGCGGCGTCGGAGATCGGCGCGAACGGGTGCACCTCGGCGAAGCCGGGCCAGGTGATCGGCTCCATCTCGGCGGTCGCGTTGAGCTTCATGGTGCAGGAGCCCAGCGGGATCATGCTGCGGTCCAGCGCGACGTCCTTGTCCGACAACGAGCGCAGGTACCGCAGCAGCGCGGTCTCCGACCGGTGCGTGTGGAACACCGGGTGGGTCAGGTACTCCGAGGTGCGCCGGAACTCGGCGGGGATCGCGTCCGCGGTGTCCGCGTCCAGGACGTCCACGTCGGAGACGACGACGCCGAACGCCTTCCACACCAGCGAAAGGTGCTCGCGGGTGGTGGTCTCGTCGCAGGCGATGCCGACGTGGTCGGTGTCGACGAGCCGCAGGTTCACACCGAGCTCGCGGGCGGTGGAGACGATCTCCGCGGCGCGGCCGGGGACCTTGGCGAGCACGGTGTCGAAGAACTCGCCGTGCACGACCTCGACGTTGTTCTCGCACAGCCCGGCGGCGAGCACGGTGGCCATCCGGTGCGCACGGGTGGCGATGTTCCGCAGGCCGTCGGGGCCGTGGTAGACCGCGTACATCGACGCGATCACCGCGAGCAGCACCTGCGCCGTGCAGATGTTGCTGGTGGCCTTCTCCCGGCGGATGTGCTGCTCGCGGGTCTGCAGGGCCAGGCGGTAGGCCGGATTGCCGTCGGCGTCCACGCTCACCCCGACCAGGCGGCCGGGCAGCTGGCGCTCAAGCCCCTTGCGGACGGCCATGTAGCCGGCGTGCGGGCCGCCGAAGCCCATCGGGACGCCGAAGCGCTGCGAGGTGCCGACGACGACGTCCGCGCCCTGCTCGCCCGGAGCGCGCAGCAGCGTCAGCGCCAGCAGGTCGGCGGCGACGGCGACGAGCGCGCCCTGCGCGTGCGCCTCCTCGATGACCGAGGTGTGGTCGCGCACCACGCCGGAAGCACCCGGGTAGGACAGCAGCACGCCGAAGTAGTCGCCACCGAGGCCCAGGCCCTCGATGCCCTGCGACAGGTCGGCGACGACGACCTCGATGCCCAGCGGCTCGGCGCGCGTCTCGACCACCGCGAGGGTCTGCGGCAGGGTGTCGGCGTCCACGACGAACTTCGCCGACTTCGAGCGGCCCGCGCGGCGCAGCAGCGTCATGGCCTCGGCGGCGGCGGTGCCCTCGTCCAGCATCGACGCGTTGGCCACGTCCATGCCGGTCAGGTCGGCGACCATGGTCTGGAAGTTCAGCAGCGCCTCAAGGCGGCCCTGCGAGATCTCCGGCTGGTACGGCGTGTACGCGGTGTACCAGGCCGGGCTCTCCAGCACGTTGCGGCGGATCACCGGCGGGGTGATCGTGCCGTAGTAGCCGAGGCCGATCATCTGCACCGCCAGCCGGTTGCGCCCGGCCAGCTCGCGCAGCTCCGCGAGCGCCTGCGCCTCGGTGGCCGGGGCGGGCAGGTCCAGGCTCAGGTCGCGCTCGTGGATGCTCGACGGCACCGCGCGCTGGGCCAGCTCCTCCAGCGAGCCGACGCCGACCACGTCCAGCATCCTGGCCAGCTCGGCGGGCCGGGGACCGACGTGGCGGTCGGCGAACGGGGTGCCGTGCTCCAGCGCGGCGAGCGGGATGCGGTCGGGGGTGGGCTGCGTCATGCGTCTCTCGCCTCCGGCAAGGGGTTCAGGGCGCGCGGCCGGGCGGCTGCCCGGTGGGGCCCTCCCCCTCTGTCCGTGCCCGGGACCGGGCGCCTGAGAGCTTCGCCCGGGGCTCCGGGCTTGCACCGTCGGCGGGGCTCGGCCCGCGCTGGGACACACGGGCACGCCCACTTTCCAGAGGCGTCTGCCCACGCGGTCCTGGGTGCCTGAGAGGTTCCGGGGAGGAGTTGCTCCTTCGGCGCCGGTCTCCGGCCGGTGCACTACCCGGCCGTCACGGTCTCTCCCGCGTGGGATCAGCGACTACGCGCGGATCCTACCTGGCGCGCTGCGCCGTTCCGGTGAAGTGTGACGCCCCGCTCCCCGTGTCGCGCCCTGTCCGCTCGTCGCGCCTGGGAGCGCTCCGCCCGCGCCGGGGTCAGCCGATGCGGCGGGCGCGGCGCTGGGAGAGCTCGTCGGGGGTCTCCGGCAGCCATTCGCCTCCGTCGGCCCGCTCGGCGGGGAAGGCGTGGATGGTGCCGCTGATCTCCCGCATGGCGCCGCTGACCGCGATGCCGAAGACGCCCTGCCCGCCCTGGAGCAGGTCGACGACCTCCTCCGGCGAGGTGCACTCGTAGACGGTGGTGCCGTCGCTGAACAACGTGATCCTGGCCAGGTCCTGCACGCCGCGGCTGCGCAGGTGCTCGACGGCGACCCTGATGTTCTGCAGCGAGACCCCGGTGTCCAGCAGCCGCTTGACCACCTTGAGCACCAGGATGTCCTTGAACGAGTACAGCCGCTGGCTGCCGGAGCCGTGCGCGCTGCGTATGGTCGGCACCACCAGGTCGGTGCGGGCCCAGTAGTCCAGCTGCCGGTAGGTGATCCCGGCGATCTGGCACGCCGCGGGACCTCGGTAGCCGACCATCTCGTCAGGCAGGGCCATGTCAGGGAAGAGTTCGCCCTGCTCGCCAGCGCCCACCTGTATTGGCGCCTGTTCGCCCACGCCTGCCTCCCCTCGGCCGGCCAGCAGACCGGCGTCACCGGCTGTGTGGACCGATCCACCTCGGTCCGCCGGCCGCGGCACCCCGCCGGCGGAGTGCGCCGGAAGGACTCGCTCGCACTCGACGGTAGAACCGGCCAGGGGGGCGGTCAACGCGACGCGCGGGCAACAGGAACCCTCAACTCTGGGTTGAGGGTTCCTCCGGCGGTCTCCGCGACGGCATCCGGTCGCGGGAGCAAGATCGCGCCTAGCCTGGCACGACCCCGGTCAGCGCGCAGAGCAGGGAGGATCCGATGGACGGCAGCAGCCATCGAGTGAAATGTGCAGATGGTTGGTTGCATCTTCGACGGTGGGGTTCGGGGCCACCCGTCGTGCTGCTGCACGGGGCCGGGATGGACCTCCGGGTGTGGCGCGCCGTCGCCCCCATCCTCGCCCAGCGGCACACCGTGCACGCCTACGACGCGCGGGGCCTTGGTCACTCCCCCGCGCCGACCACGCCGTTCTCCGACACCGCCGACCTCGGCCACGTGCTCGGCCGCTTCGGCCTCGACGACGTCGCGCTGGTCGGGTTGAGCATGGGCGCGGAGACCGCCGTCGACTACGCGCTCACCGGCTCCCGGCGGGTGAGCGGGCTGGTCCTGGTCAATCCCGGGGTCGCGGGCCATCCGTGGCCGGACTCGCCGGAGCTGGCGGCCTACCGCGCCGCGCAGCGTGCGGGACGGGCGCGCGAGCTGGCCGAGCTGGAACTGCGGCTGTGGGCGCCCCTGGGCACCTCGGGCCCGGACGGAGCGCTGATCTCCTCGATCGTCTGGGACAACGCCGCCAGGCGGCTGGCCGCTCCCGGGCTGGCCGTCGCGGCGGACAGCGCGCTCGACCGGCTGGCGGATCTGCGTGGTGCGACGTTGGTGGTGCGCGGGGACCAGGACCGGCCGGAGATCACCGCGATGGCGGCGACCCTTGCCGACCGACTGCCCTCGGTGACCACGGAGGTGCTCACCGGGGCCGACCACTTCCTGCCCCTGCGCCGCCCCGAGGCCTTCGCGGACCGGGTCCTGTCGTTCCTCGCCCGGAGGGGCTGAGGCCGGTCCCGCTCAGCTCTCGGGAGCGGCGAAGTCCTCCGGGGAGACGTTGTCGAGGAACTCGCGGAACTTCTCCACCTCGTCCTCCTGCTCGTCCGGGATGACCAGGCCCGCCTCGGCGAGCACCGACTCCTCGGCGTGGATCGGCACGCCGATCCGCAGGGCCAGCGCCACCGAGTCGCTCGGCCGCGCGGAGACCCGCAGGTCCCCGTCGAAGACCAGCTCGGCGAAGAAGGTGCCCTCCTGCAGGTCGGTGATCCGCACCTGCTCCAGCTCACGGCCGAGCGCGCCGATCACATCCTTGAGCAGGTCGTGGGTCAGCGGCCGCGCCGGCCGCACCCCCTGCTGCTCCAGTGCGATGGCGGTGGCCTCCACCGAGCCGATCCAGATCGGCAGGTACCGATCGCCCTCGGTCTCGCGCAGCAGCAGGATCGGCTGGTTGTGGGGCAGTTCGACCCGCACCCCGACGACGCGCATCTCGCTCATCGGATCTCGCCTCCTCCAGTGCTCTCCACGTCTGAAAAACCCTCGCCCGCCCGAGGATCCCGCACCGGTGCCGCCGACGCTACCCGCGATATGGCTGGCACGCTTGTCCGTTGATCCCCTTGACCACCAGGATTTACCTTTCCTGGCACATGTTTTCGAAGTCCTGGGCGCCACCCGGCCTCAGGGGCCCGCGACGGCGCGCAGGCCGACCTTGACCAACATCGTGTGCAGTGTCACCGACAACGCGGCGAGCCTGCCCAGTATTTCCTCGGCCCGTTCCCGCGCCTGCGGGTCCCGCTGGCGCAGCACGGGGGCCACGATCTGCTCCAGCAGCCCGACCTCGCGGTCGGCCGAGGAGCGGAACGCGCGCAGGTGCCTCGGCTCGATGCCGAAGTCGGTCATCGCCTTGGCCGTCCGCGCGATCAGCACCGCTTCCGGGTCGTAGAAGCCCGCCGCGCCCGGACGGACCAGCCCGTACTGCTCCAGCTCACCGAGCAGGGCCTCCCCGACACCGGCGGCGTCGAGGAACTCCTCCCTGGTCAGCCTGCGCTGCCGCGCCTCGGCGCCGAGCTCGACGGGCTGCGCTGGGGAGTCCTCCGCCGCGGGCACCCTCGGCACCACCGACAGCGGTGCGGCGGTGGCCGACTCGGGGTCGGCCCCCCGGTCCGCCGCGTCCAGCTGCTCCTTGATCACCTTCAACGGCAGGTAGTGATCCCGTTGCGCGACAAGGACGAACCGCAGCCGCTCGATGTCGGCGGCGGAGAACTGGCGGTAGCCGGAGGACGTGCGCGCCGGACGGACCAGCCCCTCCGACTCCAGGAATCGGATCTTGGAGATCGTCACCTCTGGGAACTCGGACCGGAGCTGCGCGAGCACCGCTCCGATGCTCGAGCCACCCCCGTGGGACCGTCCGGCCGCCGCCGTCATCGTGGACGTGCCCTCAGCTGTTCGGACCCGTCAGGAAGACGAGCCTGAACTTGCCGATCTGCACCTCGTCGCCGTTGGCCAGCACCGCGGTGTCCACCGGGGCCCGGTTCACGTAGGTGCCGTTGAGGCTGCCCACGTCGACCACGACGAAGTCCGCGCCCTCACGGCGGAACTCCGCGTGCCGCCGGGAGACCGTGACGTCGTCGAGGAAGATGTCGCTGTCGGGGTGCCGTCCCGCGCTGGTGGTGTCCCGGTCGAGCAGGAACCGCGAGCCCGCGTTGGGACCGCGCTTGACCACCAGCAGCGCCGAACCGGCAGGCAGGGCTTCGACACCCGAGACCGCGGGTTCGGGCGCAGGAGGCGCCTCGGCGCCCTCAACGTCAGCGAGGAAGTCGGCGCGGAAGACCGAAGTCTGTTCCGGCGCCCGCTCCGGCGGGACGCCGCCGGGCCCGTCGTTCTGGCTCACCTGAGCTCTCCTCGTCCTGGATGAATCCTGCGAAGTGTCGGTCAAACCTACCGTGCCGCTCTCGCCTGGCCCGGTGTGGCTCCTCCGCTTGCCGAACAGCCGTCGAAAGATCGCTATCACGCTTCGCCGATCAGCCTTCGTTGATCTTCCCACGGTACCCGGCCGCGTCGAGCAGCCCGTCGACCGCGGACGGGTCGTCGAGCTTGAGCTCCACCAGCCAGCCATCGCCGTAGGCGTCGGTGTTGATGGTCTCCGGAGCGGTCACCACGGCCTCGTTGATCGTGACGACCTCGCCGGCGAGCGGGGCGTAGATGTCCGAGACGCTCTTGGTGGACTCCACCTCGCCGAGCACGTCCTCGGCCGCGACCTTCTTGCCGACCTCGGGCAACTGCACGAAGACCACGTCACCCAGCTGCTGCTGGGCGAAGTCGGTGATGCCGATCCGCACGACGCCCTCACCCGTGCGGGCGATCCACTCGTGCTGCTCTGTGTACCTCAAGTCCTCGGGAACCACCGAGCGTTCTCCTCCCGTCCCGTACGCAAACCGGCTCGCGACTGTCAACCGGCCGGGCGAGCGTATTTGTGGCTCCGCTCGGGCCGCAAGGCGGTGATCTCCACACGGTCGCTCTGCACGACACGGGAGCCACCACCGGCCCTTTCCACGGAGTCCACGACGCCGCCGGGGATGTTCAGCGCTTGTGCAAGCGTAGGGGGGTCACCGACAGCGACGATCACGTAGGGCGCCGACAGGTCCACCGAATCCAAACGAATGCGCCCCGCGGCGCCGGTGAACGCCGAGTCGACGCCGATCCGCACCCCAGCGACCTGCACCGCCTCGGCTCCGGCCGCGCGCAGCTCCTGCAGCGCGTCCAGCAGCGTCTCCGGCCCGACCTTGCCCCGGGGGTCGGTGATCTCCACCCGAACGCCGGGCCCGGTGGCGGGCACGGTCCCGGCCAGCACGCCGAGCGCCGTGGCCTTGCGCCTGGCCTCCTCCAGCGCCGCCGTTGAGCCCGCCCCGCTCTCGCGCAACCGCCGCAGTGTGGCCTCGGAGTCGGCGATCTCCTTGTGCAGCGCGGCCTCCCGCTGGCGCAGCCCGTCCAGCAGCACGACGAGGTCCTGCGGCCGCTGGTCGGCGAGGGTGTCCCCGGCCCTGGTCCGGCGCACCTGGGTGACCAGCGCCACGCCCAGCGCGAGGCACAGCACCGCGATCAGCGCGCCGGAGAGCAGCCGGTGCTGCGGCGCGCGCTCCCGTTCCGACCCGGTCACGGCTCAGGCCTTGAACAGGTGCCTGCGGATCGCCGACGCGTTGCCGAAGATCCGGATGCCGAAGACGACCACCACCGCCGTTGACAGCTGGCCACCGACGCCGAGCTCGTCGCCGAGCAGCACGATCAGCGCGGCGACCAGCACGTTCGAGACGAAGGAGACCACGAAGACCTTGGCGTCGAAGATGCCGTCCAGCCGGGCCCGCAGACCGCCGAGGACCGCGTCCAGCGCGGCCACAACGGCGATCGGCAGGTAGGGCTGGACCCAGTCGGGCACGGTCGGGTCCAGCCACAGGCCGAGCACGACTCCGACGGCGAGGGCGATCACGCCGATCACCGGTTACCTCCCGTGGTGCTGGGTGGGGCGGCGGGTGGGACACGGGGCGGGGCGGTGGGTGAGACACCGGGCGGGGCGGTGGGCGGGACACCGGGCGGGGCGATCGGCGCGGCCGGGGCCACGGCGATCCTCGGCTCGGCGGCGGTCGCGGCGGGCAGGCGCAGCTCGGCGACGCGCTCGACGGCGAAGGTGGTGCCGTAGAGCTGGGTGAAGGTGGCGAAGCGGCCGTGGCCGTCGCTGCCGACGAAGCGGGTCTCCAGCTCTTCGGGGTTGCCGATCGCCTCCAGCACGTAGGGCTGGCTGACCGGGCGGTTGTCCACCAGCATGCCGCCCGCCTGGCGCACCGTCGCGCGGGGCTGGAGCCGGTGGCCGCCGACCGCGACCGCCTCGGCCCCGCTCGCCCACAGCGAGTTGACCAGCAGCTGGAGGTCGCGGTCGAGGATGTTCTCCCGCGAGCGGGTGCCGCGCCGCTCCGGCGGGTCGCCGACGGTCACCCGCAGGCCGGGCCCGGTGACCGCGACGGCGGCGGTGGCGCGTTCGAGGCGGGCGAGCTCGTCGAGCACGGCGCGGCCCTGGCCGTCCCCGGCGAGCGCGGCGGTGCGCGCCTCGTCGAGCCGCTTGGCCAGCTCCGCCGCGCGGCGGGCGAGCTCCTCGGTGTCGGCCCGCTCGGCGCGCACGCCCGCGACGAGGCCGCGCTTGGTCTCCTCCGCGCCCGGCTGGCGCTCGGCGGCGTTGACCGCCGCCACGCCCAGCACGGAGCCGAGCAGCAGCGCGCCAACGGCGAACCACACGCGCTGGGCCAGCCACGGCACGGGCTGACCGGCCCGCCTGCGGTGCGCGGCGGCGTAACCGGAGTCCAGGTGGTCGCCGAGGAGCTGGCGCAGCAGCGAGCTGCTCAGGTCGTAGCGCGGGCGCTCCGACCCCGGCGGCCGCTGGGCGTCAGGCACCGCCGAGCGCCCCTCCGACCTTGCCCTTGCGGATCGCGGCGGCCAGCTGGACCAGGTAGAGCACGCCCGCCCACAGGTAGAGCAGCACGCCCCAGATGGTGAAGCCGTAGGCGATCGGCCTGGCGATCTCCGCGGCCAGCGACGTGCCGTCGGCGGCCAGCAGGAACGGGAAGGCGTAGAGCAGCACGAAGGTGGCGGCCTTGCCGGTGTAGTGCACCTCGAAGGCCCCGTAGCCGTACCGGCGCAGCACCAGCAGGCTCAGCCCGAGCACCAGCTCCCTGCCGACCAGCACGGCGATCACCCACCACGGCAGGATCTCGCGGATGCCGAAGGCGATCAGCGTCGCCAGGATGTAGAGCCGGTCGGCGGCGGGGTCGAGCATCGCACCGAGCTTGCTGCCCTGGTTCAGCCAGCGCGCGAGCTTGCCGTCGAGCCAGTCGGTGAAACCGCCGACGGCGAGCACGATGATCGCGAGCAGGTCCTCCCGCGGCCCGAGGAGCAGCCACAGGAACAGCGGCACGCCCGCGAGGCGGAGCATGCTGAGGATGTTCGGGATGGTCCAGACGCGGTCGGACTGGGGCAGGTCCCCGTGCTCGGGGCCCGCGGTCACCGCTTCGCGTCCCACCCTGGACTCCTCACCGCTGGTGCAGCGCGGCGCAACGGTGGAGAACGGGGGCGGCGCGCCGCGTTCGCCGGGACCCGCTTCGCGGGGCCGAGCATGAGGTCGTCCCGCGGCGGCAAGCCTGCCACACGGCGGGACGCGCGGCGCGGGAGGCCGCTGGCGCGCCGGATGCCTGCTTACAGGCGGGTGCGGCTCCAGCCGCGGCGCTGCAGGTCGGCGTGGCTCATCAGGGTGGGACGGCCGCGGTCGTCGACACCGACCCAGCGGCTGCGGCCGTGACCGCCTTCGAGGACGTAGGCGTGACCGCCGCTCCAGACCACGCTGCACGGCGCGGTGGGCAGGCTGGCACCCCTGGTTGTGACCGGGTCGTCGGCGATCGCGGTGGCTGACTCGGCGCTCATGGCGGACTTGCTCCTTGGGTGACGGGCTCCCTGGTGGGTGCCTGTGGGTCCCTGGTGGTGTCGGCCGTCACCGTGGAGGTGTTAGCAGCGACACACGAATTGTGGACCGGCCGGGAACGGCGGGACCGCGTTTTCCGCCTGGCAGCGCCCACCGGACGAAGCGCGTCGCCCAGCAGCAGCGCGCGAAAAGTCGCGACGGTCACACGGATACCTGGAGGAGCGCCGTTCACCGATGACCAGCTGCCGGACGGCGTGGGTGGGCGTTCGGCCGGACCGATCAGCGCGGCCGAACGCCCGCTCGTCGCGGGCGAGCGACCGCGGCTCAGGCGGTCCAGGCGATGGGGGTCTTGCCGCTGCCTTCCAGCCGGTACAGCACGGAGGCGACCTCCTGGCCCTCGGGCAGCAGGTGGATGTCGCAGCCGGTGTACTCCTGGTCGGTGCTCCAGTCGCGCGGCACGGTGGGCATGGCGCACTTGTCGAGCTTGAGGCGGCTGCCGACGCCGAGCACGAGGATGCGGCTTCCCGCCCTGCCCGCCTTGTCCAGCACGCCGAACCGGGACGGGGTGGTCATGCTGCTGACCGAGCCCTCCATCCGGTTCACCATCTTGTAGTTGACGTAGTAGGGCACCTTGCCCGCCGAGGTCTTCTCCTCGATCTTCAGCCCGGCGGAGGCGAGCTCCTCGAAGCTGCCCTTCTCGACCTTCGTCGGGCTGACGCCGACGGTGTAGACCTTCGAGCCGGACTCGAACTCGACCACCCCCTCCTCGCCGAACTTGAGCGCGGCGCCCGCGGGGGTGAGCGGCTTGGTCGCCTTGCCAGCGGGCTCGGTCGGGGTCGGGGTGCGCGAGGTGCTGGTCGGCTTGGCGCTCGTCGGCGGCGGGCCGGGCATGGCGACCGGCTCGCCCACCTGGGCGGAGGCGCAGCCGGTCAGGACGAGCGCGGCGGCGGTGAGAGCGACCAGGGACCCCGTGTGCCGGGGGCGGAAGGCGGTCGTGGGCACTGGAGACTCCTCACGGCTGGGCATAAAAGTGCCGGGAACGGCACCACGCGGGGTTCGACCCCCGAACGGGTGACACCGTTCCCGGCAAGATGGTGACCGAGGTCACCTGTCCCTGCTCAGCTCTCCAGTTCCTGCAGCGCCTCCTCGGCGGCGGCCAGCTCGGCGCGCAGCGCCTCGACGCGTGCCTGGTGCCGCTCGCGGGCGGCAGCCAGCACGGACTCGATGGCCTCGGCGGCCTCCTCGTCCAGCGCCTTGGCGACCTGGCCGACCGCGGCCGGGGTGATCGGGGCGGGCTTGGACTTCTTCTTGCCGGAGAGGACCTCGATGGTCCACTCGCCCTCGGCGTTGGCGCTGATCGTCACCGTCAGCTCGGCCGAGGTGGGGGCGGCCTGCTTCTTGGCCGCGGGCTTGGCGGCCTTCGGCTTGGCGGGCGCCGGGGCCGGGGCCGGCTCGGCGGCGGAGGCCGGGGCGGCTGCGGTCTCGGCACCGGACTCCGACGCTCCGGCCGCGGCCGGGGCCTCGGCGGGGGTGGTGGCGGGTGCCTGCTGCTCGGTGGGAGCGGTCACCGTGTTGTCCTCTCGGTCGTGCGCGGTCGGGCTGGGGTTCCTGCGGGGCGGCTTGACCATGCTCACCTCGACCGGCGAGAAGGACAGCACGTCCATCGAGCCGGTCGGGCGGATCTGGATGAAGTCACCCTCGTCCGGATCCGTGAGGGCCATGATCTTGCCGGAACGCCCCTGTTCCACACCCACCGCGGCCTCGGTGAACCAGACGACCGGCAGACGCCCCGACTCGAGCTCGGAGCGAACGTGGGCGATGTCCTGCTCGGACAGACCCGACAGTGTGGATGTTGGGGGCATTGCCTCTCCTTGGTTCTCAGGGCGACGTCGTCGTACGGGCGTCTTCGCCGATGACGAGTGCCACGGCGCAGGATGCCGTACGGCACCGACAGTGTCCGAACCGAGGGAATGTGGGCATGATCTAGCCATGACCTTGCAGCACCTCTGGCTCGCAGACATGGACGGCAACCTCATCCAGCCCCCGGCGATCACCCTGTTGACCCTGCGGTCCAAGTACGGCGAGCGAGCTCGCCCGGACACTCCGCAGGACGTCACGCTGCACGCCGAGCTCGGCGTGACCGACGACGACGGGGACCTGCACACCCACGCCCTGACCCCGGCGCTGCCCTACGCGGCCGCCGCCGAGATGCGACTGCACCTGGTGCAGCTGCTGGCCAAGCACGGCGCGACCGAGGTTCCGGCGATCCTGCGGGTTTCCTTGCAGGACAACGTCATCCGCTGGACCCTTGACCGGCTCTCGCCCCCGGCGGAGGCTTCGGCGCCGCAGTCCTGACGCACGTGAGAGGCTTGGGGGGTGTCGACGCGCCGCAGTGAACGGGACCAGAACCGCAGGGTCTACGGGCAGAACTTCCTCCGCGACCCCAAGTCCCTGCGGCGGATGGTCGAGGTCGCCCGCGTCGGACGGGAGGACCTCGTCTTCGAGGTCGGCGCGGGCGAGGGCGTGCTCACCGAGGTGCTCGCCGACAGCGCGCGCTACGTCGTCACCCACGAGGTGGACCCGCACCTGGCGCGCGCGCTGGAGCCGAAGCTGCGCCGGTGGGACAACGTCGAACTGGACTTCGGCGACTTCCTGGAGGTCCTGCCGGCGGCGGAGCCGTTCAAGGTGGTCGCGAACATCCCGTACGCGATCACCTCGGCGATCGTGGACTGGTGCCTGGACGCGCGGTACCTGACCTCGGCGACGCTGATGACGCAGCTGGAGTACGCGCGCAAGCGCAGCGGCTGGTACGGCAGGTGGAGCCAGCGCACGGTGGAGACCTGGCCGCTGTTCTCCTGGGAGCTGTGCGGCAAGGTCCCGCGCGAGCACTTCCGCCCGGTCCCCAAGGTGGACTCGGGCATCCTGCACATCGCCCGCCGCGACAAGCCGCTGCTGCGCCCCCGCGAGCTGCGCGACTACGAGAAGCTGGTGGCGCTGGGCTTCACCGGCATCGGCGGGACGCTGCGCGCCTCGCTGTCGAAGATGTACACCCCGAAGCGGGTCGCGAACGCCTTCGACCAGGTCGGCCTGCGACAGGACACGGTGGTGGCCTTCGCCCACCCCGACGTCTGGGTGGACCTCTACCGGGCGCTCAACCCGGCCCCTGCCCGGCCCCGCCGCTGAGGCGGGCGGGCCGGGTCAGACCTTGTCGAGCGCCTTGGGGATCGGGACCCAGGAGAGGGTCTTGTCCTCGCCGAGGACCTTGGCGATCTGGCTCCACTGCTGGATCGTCACCACCTCGGCCGCCGCCCCGCCCGGCACACCGACCTCGGTCATCATCCGCTTGGCGCGGTTGCCGGGGATCGAGTTCGCCAGCACGGTGCGGGCCCCGCGCTCGGGGGCGCCGTAGGCCGCGTGCAGCAGGGTCCACAGCACGCGGTCGGTCTGGCGGGTGAAGCCCTCGCGGCGGCGGATCGTCAGGTGCGCCGCGTCGCCCCGGGGCTGCGGCTGGAAGTTGCTGGCCGGCAGGCGCTTGCGGACGCGGATGTCGAAGCGCGACGCCCACCAGGCGACCTCCAGGGTCTTCGGGTGGGTCGCGGTGAGCTTCTTGGCGAAGCCGAACTCCAGCGCGAGGTCGGCACCGGCGAACGGACTGCCCGGCGGGTTGAGCAGGCGGCGCAGCACGTCGTTGGCGACCAGGCTCGGCAGGCTGGAGACCACCCAGAACGCCCTGCGCGGCAACGGGATCGACCGCGAGTCGCCGTCGACGACGCGCACCTTGTCCGCGTCGCCGAACTTCTTGGTGAGCCGCTCGACGAAGCCCCGGTCGCGCTCGACCGCCAGCACCCGGGCGCCGGTCTCGGCCAGCGGGGTGGTGATCGACCCGACACCGGCGCTGAAGTCGATCACGAGGCTGTTCGGGCCCACCCCCGAGGAGGCGACCAGCTCGGCGCCCACCTGCTTGGAACGGAGGAAGTGGAGACCGGATGCGGCGGAACTGGGCCCACGCCTGGACAAGCGGCACCACCATCACGAGAAGGGAACGACCAGCAGCGGCCGATGTTACCCGGTGCCGACCTGCGGGGAGTCACGCGGGGACCGCGGACACCGCCTCCTGGGCGGCCAGCGACAGCGCGCGCCGGTCGGCGCCCTCGTGCGGCACGCTCGGCATCGCGCGCAGGTGCACGACCAGGCCGCGGGCGGCGATGGTGCGGCGCATCGCGGTGCCCATGCTCTCGTCGCCGAGGTAGGAGGCCGCCGCCGTGGGCCTGCCGTCGGTGAGGCGGTAGTCCAGCAGCACCGGGCGGACCGGGACGCCCGCGTCCACCGCTGCCTGGAACATCGCCGGGCGGAAGCGGCCCTTGGCGGGCTCGCAGAAGGTGGTGCCCTGCGGGAAGACCGCGACGCTGGTCCCCGCGCGCAGGGCCGCGGTGACCTGGCCGACCACACTGGGCAGCATCGACAGCCGGAGCCGGTCGATGAAGATGGTGCCCGCTCCCCTGGCGATGCTGCCGATGACCGGGATCTCGCCGATGCCGGTCTTGGCGACCACCCGCACCGGGACGGCGGCCATCAGCACCACCGGGTCGAGCCACGACACGTGGTTGGCGACCAGCAGGGCGGGATCGGCCTCCGCGGCGTCGGCGTGCACCTCCAGGCGGATGCCCAGCGAGCGCAGCAGCATCCGGCACCACGAGGACATCAGCCTGCGGCCGCGGACCGGGTCCACCAGCTTCTGCACCCCGAGGACCGGGATCGCGGCCAGCAGCACGCCCAGCGCCATCAGCACGCGCAACAGCCTGGTCGGCGCCCACACCCGGGGCGCGTCGCCAGGCGCGTCGATGCAGTCCTGGCCGCAGGGCGATGCGGGCATCCAGTCGGAGCTCATCATGGTGGCGGTCCCCCAGTGATTCCGTGCGGTGTGTCCGGGTTGCTTCGGGGGCGGAATCGTAGGCCGCCCGGACTGAGAGTCTTCACGGTGGTGACCGGGGCGCCGCGAACCCCCTCCCGCTCACCCCTCGCGGCCGTACGATCGCGACGTGTCGACTATGGGAACTCCGGTCACCACCGACGAGGTCGATCCGCTGCGCGGTCTCACCGCGGACCAGGTGCGCAGGCGGGTCGAGCAGGGCCAGACCAACGACGTGCCCGCCCGCGCCAGCCGCACGGTCGGCGAGATCGTCCGAGCCAACGTGTTCACCCGGATCAACGCGATCTTCGCCGTGCTCTTCGGCATCATCGTCGCGATCGGCAGGGTCGTCCCGGACGGGCTGTTCGGCCTGCTGATCATCGCCAACAGCGCCATCGGCATGATCCAGGAGCTGCGGGCGAAGAAGACGCTGGACGAGCTCGCCATCGTCGGCCAGGCCAAGCCGGTGGTGCGCCGCGACGGCGCCTCCGTGGAGGTCGCTCCGCACGAGGTGGTCCTCGACGACGTGATCGAGCTGGGCCCAGGCGATCGGATCGTCGTCGACGGCATCACCCTTGCGGGTGACGGCCTTGAGGTGGACGAGTCGCTGCTGACGGGTGAGTCCGATCCGGTGGTGAAGAGCCCCGGCGACCAGATCCTCTCCGGCAGCTTCGTCTGCGCGGGCGGCGGCAGCTACCGGGCGACCAAGGTCGGGCGGGAGGCCTACGCCGCCAAGCTCGCCGAGGAGGCCAGCAAGTTCACCCTGGTCTCCTCGGAGCTGCGCTCGGGCATCGACAAGATCCTGCGCTTCATCACCTTCCTGCTGATCCCGGCGGGCGCGCTGAGCGTCTACAACCAGCTGTTCAACAACAACCAGGCGCTGCCCGACGCGCTCAGCGGCATGGTCGCCGCGCTGGTGCCGATGGTGCCCGAGGGCCTGATCCTGTTGACCAGCATGGCTTTCGCGGTCGGGGTGATCCGGCTGGGCAAGCGCCAGTGCCTGGTGCAGGAGCTGCCCGCGATCGAGGGCCTTGCCCGCGTGGACACGGTGTGCGCGGACAAGACCGGCACGCTGACCGAGAACGGCATGCGGCTGGCCGAGGTCCGGGTGCTGGACCGGACGGCGAAGGTGCACGAGGCGCTGAGCGCGCTCGCCGTCGCCGACCCGCGCCCCAACGCCAGCCTGGAGGCGATCGCCGAGGCGCACCCGGACTCCCCCGGCTGGCGGATCACCGCCGCGGCCGCCTTCTCCTCGGCGCGCAAGTGGAGCGGCGCGAGCTTCGACGGCGAGGGCAACTGGGTGCTGGGCGCGCCGGACGTGCTGCTGGCCGAGGGAGACCCGGTGCGGGCCGAGGCGGAGAGCACGGGCGCGCAGGGGCTGCGGGTGCTGCTGCTGGGCCGCAGCGACGCCTCGGTCGACGACGCGGACGCGCCGGGCACGGTCACGCCGGCCGCGCTGGTCGTGCTGGAACAGCGCGTCCGGCCGGACGCCAAGGCCACGCTGGACTTCTTCGCCGAGCAGAACGTGGCGGTGAAGGTCATCTCCGGCGACAACGCGCTGTCGGTCGGGGCGGTGGCGGGCTCGCTCGACCTGCCCGGCGCTGACCGCCCGGTGGACGCGCGGACGCTGCCGGACAAGCAGGACCAGCTCGCCGACACCGTCGAGGGCGGCGCGGTCTTCGGCAGGGTGACCCCGGCGCAGAAGCGCGCGATGGTCGGGGCGCTGCAGTCCAAGGGCCACACGGTGGCGATGACCGGTGACGGCGTGAACGACGTGCTCGCGCTCAAGGACGCCGACATCGGCGTCGCGATGGGCGCGGGCAGCCCGGCCACCCGCGCGGTCGCGCAGATCGTGCTCCTGGACAACAAGTTCGCCACGCTGCCGCACGTGGTGGCCGAGGGCCGCCGGGTGATCGGCAACATCGAGCGCGTCTCCAACCTGTTCCTCACCAAGACCGTGTACTCGGTGCTGCTGGCCTTCATGGTCGGCATCGCGCAGCTCCCGTACCCGTTCCTGCCGAGGCACGTGACGATCCTGGGCTGGTTCACCATCGGCCTGCCCGCGTTCTTCCTGGCGCTGGCGCCGAACTACGAGCGGGCGCGCAGCGGCTTCGTCTCGCGGGTGATGCGGATGGCGATCCCGGCGGGCGCGGTGATCTCGGTGGCCGCGTTCGTGACCTACCTCAACGCGCACGGCAGTCCGGGGGTGACCGTGGTGCAGGCGAGCACGGGCACGTTCATCGCGCTGGGCGGGATCGCGCTGTGGGTGCTGGTGATCGTGGCAAGGCCGTACGCGTGGTGGAAGCTGGTGCTGCTGGCGGCGATGGTGGGCATGTACCTCGGGCTGCTGCTGATCCCCGCGAGCCAGAGCTTCTTCCAGCTCGACCCGTCCAACCCGGCGGTGGTGGTTCCCGCTCTGGTCAGCGTGGCCGTGGGTGTGGTCGTCATCGAGGCGTTCTGGTGGATCGACGGCAAGGTCAGGGGCGAGCGGCGGCAGCTGTTCGGCGCGCCCGAGCTGGACTGAGCCGCACGCGGAGGACGGCGGGCCGGGATCACGACGATCCCGGCCCGCCGTTCTTTGTGAACGCACTTCGGCGGTAACCGGAAAGATACACACGAGTGGTACGCACTTTTCACGGTCGGAATTCACGATCTTGTTTCGGTCGGGAGACGGCGCCGTGAGCCGACTTGACCACCTCGCGCGGCGCGACATACTTTCGAGTAGGAGTGCGGATTCCCAGCAGGGGAACGTGCCCGCGAATCGGACAAGGGACGTTTCTCTGCCCCTTCCGGACCAATTCGGAATACCCCGGGAGAACGCGGCCGTTCGTGTGCACCGGTATTCGAGGAGCGCAGTGGTGACATTCCGGTTGGGTGCTGTGGTGCTCGTCGTCGCGATGGTCGGCGCGGGCTGTGCGACCACCGGGGACCAGAACTCGGTGGTGGCGAGGGCCAGCTCGACCGACAAGCTCACGATCGGCATCAGGTACGACCAGCCGGGCCTCGGGCGCAAGATCACCGACAGCTGGTTCGAGGGCTTCGACGTCGACGTCGCCACCTACGTGGCCAACGAGCTCGGCGTCTCCTCTGACAACATCACCTGGAAGGAGGCGCGGACCCCCGACCGCGAGGCGCTGATCCAGGAGGGCCGGGTGGACCTGGTGGTGGCCAGCTACTCCATCACCGACGCGCGCAAGCAGCAGGTGGGCTTCGCCGGGCCGTACTTCGTCGCGGGTCAGGGGCTGCTGGTCAGCCAGAACACCGACGACATCACCGGGCCGGAGTCGCTCAACGGCAAGAAGCTGTGCTCGGTCAAGGACTCCACGTCGGCGAAGAAGGTCAAGGACCGGTACGCCAAGAACGTCCAGCTGGTCGAGTACTTCCGCTACAGCGAGTGCGTCAACGCGCTGCTGGTGCGCTCCGTGGACGCGGTCACCACCGACGACGTGATCCTCGCCGGGTACGCCGCGCAGCACCCGGAGCTGCTGAAGCTGGTGGGCAAGCCGTTCAGCGAGGAGCGCTACGGCGTCGGGCTGCGCAAGGACGACGCGGACGGGCGCGCCAGGGTCAACGCGGCGATCGAGAAGATGATCTCCAGCGGCGAGTGGCGGAGATCGATCGAGAAGAACCTCGGGCCCTCCGGCTACCCCGTGCCGAACCCGCCCGCCGTCAGCGAGAGATGACCCTCAGCCGGACGTGGTCACCCGGACCAGCAGCACGGCGGTCACCTCGGTGCCGAGGGAGTGCGTGCGCTCGCCGACGCGCACCACGAGCGGGCCGCCGAAGGGCTGGCGCTCCACCACCTCGATGCGCGCGCCCAGGGTGATCCCGTTGTGCGCCAGGTAGCGCAGGATCTCCGGGTTGGTGTCCCAGACCCTGGCGATCTCCCCGGTTGCCCCGGGTTCGAGCTCGCGCAGCAGGTGGGTCGCGGGCTGCTCCACCGATCCGTCGGCCGCCGGGATCGGGTCGCCGTGCGGGTCGTGGCTGGGGTTGCCGAGCTTGGCCGAGATGCGCCGCACCAGCTCGTCGGAGACCGCGTGTTCGAGCACGTCGGCCTCCTGGTGCACCTCGTCCCAGGTGTAGCCCAGCTCCTCGACGAGGTAGAGCTCGATCAACCGGTGCCTGCGCAGCACGTCGCACGCGGCGCGCAGCCCAGGAGCGGTGAGCTCGACGCCGTGGTAGGGCACGTGGGTGACCAGGCCGAGGTCGGCGAGCTTGGCGACCATGCCGGACACCGAGGACGGGCTCACGCCCAGCCGCTTGGCGAGTGTGGCGTTGCTGACCTCGACCCCGCGCTCGGTGAGACCGTAGATCGCCCGCAGGTAGTCCTCGATCGAGGACGAGGGCCGCTTGGTCGCCATGTCCTCACTGTACGGAGGTGCGGGCCCGCCGCTGCCTCCTGCTCCGCACGGCGAGCGCCAGCACTCCCCTGCGCGGCGCGAACAGGTAGACCACGGCGAAGACGACCGCCTGGCAGAGCACGATGGTGCCGCCGGTTGAGCTGTCCGCATGGAAGCTGAGGTAGGTGCCGAGCACGCAGCTGCCCACCGAGATCGCCACGGCGATGGCCAGCATCCGCTCGAACCGGTCGGTCAGCAGGTACGCGGTCACGCCGGGCGTGATCAGCATCGCCGAGACCAGGATGATGCCCACCGCCTGCAACGCCACGACGACGGTGAGCGCGAGCAGCATCAGCAGCAACGCGCCGAGCCGCTTCGGTTTGAGGCCGATCGCGTGCGCGTGCACCGGGTCGAACGCGTAGAGCGTGAGGTCGCGGCGCTTGTGGAGCACCACTGCCAGGGTCAGCGCGCCGATGCCGAGCACCTGCGCGATGTCGCCGTCGGAGACGCCGAGCACGTTGCCGAACAGGATGTGGTTGAGGTCGATCTGGCTCGGTGTCTTGGACACCAGGACCAGGCCGAGCGCGAACAGCCCGGTGAAGACCACGCCGATCGCCGCGTCGCCCTTGATCCGGGTGGTGTCGCGGACCACGCCGATCAGCGTGACGGCCAGCCCGCCGAAGAGGAAAGCGCCTACCGCGAAGGGCAGGCCGAGGAGGTAGGAGAGCACCACGCCGGGCAGCACCGCGTGCGCGATGGCGTCGCCGAGCAGCGACCAGCCGATCAGCGTCACCCAGCACGAGAGCACCGCGCACACCAGCCCGGCGGTGGCGCTGACCAGCAGGGCCCGCCGCATGAAGTCGAACTGCAACGGCTCGGTGAGCCAGTCGACGATCACGTTCACGCCACCACCCCGTCGAGTCCGAAGGCACGGCCGAGGTTGTCGGGGGCGAGCGCGGTCTCGATGTCGCCGTGCAGCAACACCCGCTGCCGCAACAGGATCGCCTCGTCGCACAGCGCGGGCACACCCGCGAGGTCGTGGGTGGAGACCACCACGGTGCGGCCCTCGTCGCGCAGGGAGCGCAGCAGCTCCACGATCGTGGCCTCGGAGCGCTTGTCCACCCCGGCGAAGGGCTCGTCCAGGAACAGCAGCCTCGCGTCCTGGGCGATTCCCCTTGCCACGAAAGCGCGTTTGCGCTGCCCACCGGAGAGCTCGCCGATCTGGTTGCCCGCGAGGTCGGCCAGCCCGACCCGCTCCAGTGCGGCGCCGACGGCCTCGCGGTCAGCCGCCTTCAACCGCCGCGCGCCGCCGAGCCCGCCGTAGCGGCCCATGGCGACCACGTCGCGCACCCGGACCGGGAAAGCCCAGTCAACCGCCTCGGACTGCGGGACGTACGCCACCAGCCCCTCGCGACGCGCGAGCGCGGGGTCCTTGTCGTGCAAGGTGATCGTGCCGCGGTCGGGCTTCACCAGGCCGATCAGCGACTTGAACAATGTGGACTTCCCTGAGCCGTTCATGCCGAGCAGCCCGCAGATCCGGCCGCGCTCGATGGTCACGTCGACGTCGTCCAGCGCGAGCACGTCACCGTAGTGGACGGTGACCCCGGTCGCTGTCACGGCACTCATCTCGCACCTCCGGTCAACCCCGCGACCACGGTTTCGGCGTCGTAGCGCAGCAGGCGGAGGTACGTCGGCACCGGCCCGCCCTCCTCGGAGAGCGAGTCGACGTAGAGCGTGCCGCCGAGCTTGGCCCCGGTCTCGCGCGCGACCTGCTGCTGTGCCTTGTCGTTGACAGTGGACTCGCAGAACACCGCGGGCACGGAGTTCTCGCGCACGAAGGTCACCGTCGCGGCGATCTGCTGCGGTGTGCCCTCCTCGTCGCTGTTCACCGGCCACAGGTACGCCTCGCGCAGCCCGGAATCGCGGGCCAGGTAGGAGAACGCTCCCTCGCAGGTGACCAGCGCGCGTTGCGCGGGCGGCAGCTTGCCGAGCTCGGAACGCAGGAAGGTCTCGATCTCGGCCAGCTGCGCCTCGTAGCGCTCGGCATTGGCTTTGAAGACCGCGGCGTTGCCCGGGTCCAGCTCGGTGAGCGCGGTCACGATGTTGCGCACGTAGATCCGCGCGTTGGCCGGGGACATCCACGCGTGTGGGTTGGCTTTGCCCTCGTACTGCCCGCTGCGGATCGGAATGGGCTCGACCCCGGTGCTCAGCGTCGCGCGCTTGGCGTTGGCGCTACGGACAAACCGGTCGAACCAGCGTTCGAGGCCGAGTCCGTTCTCCAGCACCAGGTCCACACCGGCGCTCTTCCTCAGGTCGCTCGGCGTCGGCTCGTACTCGTGGATCTCCGCGCCGGGCTTGGTGATCGACTCGACCGAGACGGCATCGCCCGCGACCGCGCGCGCCATGTCGGCGAGCACGGTGAAGGTGGTCAGCACGCGCTTGCGGCTCCCTTGGCCGCCCTCGGCGCTGGAGCAGCCCGCGATCAGCAGCAGCGCGGCGGCCAGCAGCCCCGCGACCGGCTTTCGGTACGGCGCGACCCGGTTTTTCGGCATACCGAAAACAGTATCGAACAATCCCGGCCACACCCAAGGCCGGCCGTGGAGTTCCTGGTCACGGTCCACGTCGCGCCCGTCTGTCCACTGTGGACTCTTAAGGAGTTTTCCGGGGATTTCCGCGAAGGGGTGGGCTACGGTCACCCGCGCCCGCTACGGTCGGCGCTTCCCGCGCAGCCCCGGAGGAGCCCATGCTGGACCACCTCGTCTATGCGGTACCCAACCTGGAGGACGGAGTCGCCGAACTGGCGCGGCTGACCGGCCTGCGCGCGACATCGGGCGGGCGGCACCAGGGTTTCGGGACGCACAACGCCTTGCTCGGCCTGGACAACCGGACCTTCCTCGAGGTCATCGCCCCCGACCCGAGCCAGCCCGCCCCGCGCAGGCCGCGACCGTTCGGTGTGGACGGGATCGAGCAGCCCAGACTGGCGGGCTGGGTGTTCCGCACCACCGACCTGCCCGGCATGGTCGCCAGGGCGCGGGGCATGGGCTTCGAACCCGGCGAGCCCATGGAGATGTCCCGCCAGCGCCCCGACGGCGCCGAGCTGCGGTGGCGACTGACCAGCACGCTGGCCGGCGACCTGACTCCGGCGTTCATCGACTGGGGCCGCGCCGAGCACCCGAGCCAGGCCCTGCCGGAGGGGCTGCGGCTGCTGTCGCTGACCGTGCGCCACCCCTACCCCGTCCGCTTCGGCGCGGCCCTGCGCTCGCTGGGCATCGCCTACCCGGTCGTGGACGGCGAGCGGCCCCGCCTGGTCGCCCACTTCGACGGCCCCGGCGGCGGCCTGATCCTGGACTAGCGGCCCCGCGACCCCTGCGACGGTGGCCGGCGCTGTCCCGCACGTGGCGGCACCACCTCACCGCACCCCGGCGCCCACCAGTTCGCGTTTTGTAGGCTTAATGCGAAAAGAGAGCGCTCATCCGCACATCAAGGTGACAAAGCGCGAAAACCCCACCACGCCAGCCGGCCCACGTGCGCACGGGGACGCGGCTAGCCGGCGCTGCTCCGGCGGTGCGACCCGGTGGTGCCGTCGAGCAGCTCGCGCAGGATGTCCATGTGGCCAACGTGCCGCGCGGTCTCCTCGATCAGGTGGATGAGCACCCATCGCAGGGTGACCTTCTCGCCGAACCAGGCGGTGCCGGTGTCCTCCAGCCCGAACTCGGCGATGACGGCGTCCGAGGCGGCGCGGGCGCGGCGGTAGTAGTCCAGCACGTCGGCGGTGGTCTCGTGCGGCTCGATCCGCAGGTCCGCCTCGGGGTCGTCGGTGTCGAAGTCCACCGGCTCGACCGGGCGGCCGAAGGTCTCGCTGAACCACCCGTTCTCGACGTAGGCGAGGTGCTTGACCAACCCCAGCAGGCTCGTCCCCGACGGGGTGACCCGCTGGCGCAGCCGCTCGTCGTCGAGTCCCTCGACCTTCCAGAGCACCACGTCGCGGTGCCGGTCGAGGCTGATCCGCAGGCTTTCCTTCTCCTCGCCGGTGAACGGCACCTTCTGTTCCATCAGCGGATGGTAACGACTACAGGCTGAGCACGACCTTCCCGCGCCGCCCGCCCTGCGGTGCGTCTCGGCAACCTCCGCCAGCGGCAGCACGGCGGCGAGCCGGGTGCTGAGCCCGCCGGCGACGAGCTCGCGCAGCCGCGCCGCGTCCGGGCGGACCTCGACGCGCTCGACCCGGATCCCGCGCTCGGGCTCCGGAACTCCGGGCGGGACGACCGCCACGAACACCCCACCGTCGCGGACCGCGCCGACCAGCGGGGCCCGGGCGACCCCGGCGTCGAACACGCCGTCCGGGCAGCTCGGCCTGGCTGATGACGTCCTTGGCGCCCAACGAGGCCACGTGGTCCTCGTCCCCGGCGGAGGCGACCGCGACCACGTCCGCCCCCGCCGCTTGCGCCGCTTGCGCCGGTCACCACCAGATTCTGTCCACTATGGACGCCGGTGATGTCGAGGGCCTGGCTCGCGGTGAGCGCGTTGAGCGGCAGCGTGGCGGCCTCGGTCAGCCCCGCGCTGTCGGGCAGCGACGCCAGCCACTCCGGGTCGGCGCTGACCACCTCGGCGTAGGTGCCCGCGCGCCCGCAGGCCAGCGCGGCGAACCACGGGACCATGCCGACGACGCGCTGGCCTGCCGCCTCCAGCACGGTGCCTGCGAGGTCCCAGCCCAGGACCAGGGGCGCGGGGAACTCCCCCACGGCGCCGGAGCGGATCGCGAGGTCGACGGTCGACCTTGACCCGCACCCGACCGGGCTCCTGCCGCTCGACCCGGCGCAGCACCTCGGGTCCTCCGTACTCGGACAGTTCGATGACCTGCACTGCTCCCTCCTGTGACGGCGTCCAGCGTGCTGCGCTTGGGGAGGAGCAGGTGTCGTGACGATGACCGCATAGCAGCGACGCGAGATGGACAAGGCCGAGCACGAGGCATTCCTCGCGGCCCGCCCCACACACCACTTGCTCGCGACGATCGGCGACAAGTGGACGGCCTTGGTGCTCAGCGAGCTGCGCGCCGCGCTGCCGAGCGCGAGCCAGAAGAGCTGACCCGCACGCTCCGCTCGGCGGAGCACGACGGCCTGGTCCGCCGCACGGTCACCGCCAGCGTTCCGGTCCGCGTGGACGACGAGCAGACGGACCTGGGGCCTCACTGCTCCCGGTGCTGAAGGCTTGGGCGGAGGAGCACATCCCCCAGGTCCTCGCCGCCCGCGCCGCCACCCCGGCCTGAGTCACTCGCCGACGAGGGAGAGGGTGCGGCGGGCGCCCTCGACCAAGGCGGCGTCGACGAAGCGGCCGTCCGGCAGGGCGAGCGCTCCCGCGTCCGTGACGGCGGCCACCACGATCTCGCGGGCACGGGCCAGCTCGGCCTCCGTCGGGCGGTAGGCGTCGGCGATCGTCTCCAGCTGCGCCGGGTGGATCGCCGTGCGGCCGAGGAAGCCCAGTGCCCGGCCGCGCTCGCAGGAGCGGCGCAGGCCTTCCAGGTCGCGGACGTTGGGGTAGACCGACTGGGCGGGCGGCGGCAGTCCCGCGGCGCGGGCCGCGACCACGACCCGGCCGCGGGCCCAGGCCAGACCGTCCTCTGTGGACTGCGGCGGCACTCCGAGGTCGGCGGAGAGGTCGGCCTCGCCCAAGGCGACGCCGCTCACCGCGGGGTGGGCGCGAGCGATGTCGAAGGCCAGCTCCACCCCGAGCGCCGACTCCAGCAGCGGGCACAGCGCCAGGTCCTCGGCGAGCTCCGCGACGCGGCGCACCTGTTCGGGACCGGTGACCTTCGGCAGCCGCAGGCCGCTCACCCCGGGCAGGCCGGCCACCGCCGCGACGTCGGCGGCGGCCAGCGGGCCGTCGAGCGCGTTGACGCGGACCTGGACCGGCACCGGGGCCGGGTCGGAGAGCAGGTCCTTCGCGGCGTCGCGGGCGTAGGACTTGCGGTCAGGGGCGACCGCGTCCTCCAGGTCGACGATCACCACGTCAGCTCCGGAGGCGAAGGCCTTCACCACCCGGTCCGGCCGGTCGGCGGGGACGTAGAGCCAGGTCAGCGCGGTCACACCACACCTCGCTCGCGCAGCGCGGCGATCTCCTCCTGCGCGAGGCCGAGGCCGCCGAGCACCTCGTCGGTGTCCGCGCCGTGCGGCCGCCCGGCCCAGCGGATCTCGCCGGGGGTCTCCGAGAGGCGGAACAGGACGTTCTGCATCAGCACCGAGCCCAGCTCCGGGTCGGGCACCCGGGTGAGCGTGCCCAGCGCCTCGTACTGCGGGTCCTCCAGCACGTCGCGCACGTCGTAGATCGGTGCGACCGCCGCCTCCGCGCGCTCGAACTCCGCCATCACCTCGTCCCTGGTGTGCTTGGCGATCCAGCCGCCGACCGCCTCGTCCAGCACGTCGGCGTGCGCGGCGCGCTGCACCCCGGAGGCGAACCACGGCTGCTCGATCAGGTCCTCGCGGCCGACCAGGCGCATCACCCGCTCCGCGATGCTCTGCGCCGACGTGGACACCGCGACCCACTTGTCGTCGGAGGTCCGGTAGGTGTTGCGGGGCGCGGTGTTCATCGAGCGGTTGCCGGTGCGCGGCTGCACGTAGCCGAGCTGGTCGTACCAGACCGGCTGCGGCCCGAGCACCGTCAGGATCGGCTCGATGATCGCCAGGTCGACCACCTGGCCGCGGCCGGTGCTCGCGCGGCCGTTGAGCGCGGCCATCACCGCGTACGCCGTGGTCAGCGCGCTGATCGAGTCGGCGAGGCCGAACGGCGGCAGCGTTGGCGGGCCGTCCGGCTCGCCGGTGATGGCGGCGAAGCCGCTCATCGCCTCGGCCAGTGTGCCGAAGCCCGCGCGCCGCGCCGACGGGCCGAACTGGCCGAAGCCGGTGACGCGCGCCAGCACCAGACCCGGGTTGACCCCGGAAAGCCGCTCGTAGCCGAGGTTCCAGCGCTCCAGGGTGCCAGGGCGGAAGTTCTCGATCACCACGTCACAGGTCGCGACCAGCTTGAGCACCAGCTCCTGACCGTCCGCTGAGGACAGGTCGATGGTCGTGGTCTTCTTGTTGCGCCCCAGCAGCTTCCACCACAGCCCGACACCGTCCTTGGCGGGGCCGTGCCCGCGCGAGGGGTCCGGCCTGCGCGGGTGCTCGACCTTGATCACCTCGGCGCCGAAGTCCCCGAGCAGGGTCGCGGCCAGCGGACCCGCGAACAGCGTGGACATGTCCAGCACGCGCAGCCCCTTGAGCGGCCCGGTCATCGCGCTCCCTCCTTTGTCTCCGTGAGATCGACGGCGCAGCGAAAGCCCGCTGTGGACACACAGGCCAGTGCGGCGCCCGGCACCGGCAGGCTCAACGAGTACGAGGGTTCCCTCGGCCCGCCCTCGACGTACCACTCCGACCCGGCCGCCGCGTAGGCCGCGCCGCCCTTCAGCACGACCGACCGGCTGCGGCCGTCCGTGCTGAGGCTGCCGGTCCAGTTCCACACCAACGGTTCGCGTCGCTCCAACACGCCCGCCTCGGCCGCGACCTGCCACTCCTCGGCGGTCGGCAGCCGCAGGCCCGCCCAGCGGGCGTACGCCTTCGCGTCGTCGAGGTCCACGTGCACGGCGGGCTCCTCCGGCGGCCACTGGTCCCACGCGCCGTGGCGGCACCTCGGCTCGTGCCGGGTCTCGGCAACGAACCGGGCGAACTCGGCGTTGCTGATCTCAGCGCGGTCGATGGCGAACGGACCGAGCTCGACCCGCTTCTCCTCACTGCGCATCGAATGCAGCTCCGACGGCAACGGCTTCCACTCGTCCACGAACGGCGGTTGGCCGGGCCTCCCCTGCTCGCGGAGTCGGTAGCGCACGGTCAGCGTTCGCGCCACCGCGGCGACGGCGACCATGCCGTCGGGCACGGTCCTCCTCGCGGAAGTCCTTTGTGGAATCACGGTGACATTCCTCATGACGCGTGTGGTGTCCCCGTTCCCCCGGAGCGCCTCGGCGCGTTCCTGGTTGAGCAGGGCGGTGAACTCCGTTGCGACATCGCCGAGCTCGACGACACCGGGGATGCGGTCGGTGGACACGGCCGACTCGGTCTCGAAGACGGCGCCGAGGCGGGCCGTGCCAACGGCGTCGATCAACTCCGATTCACCCTGCCGTTGCGCGTCAAGGAAAACGCCGTCCGCTCCGAGCAACGAGACCAGCGCTGTCGCACGGTCGCGAGTGCCGGTGCCCCACGGCACGACCACCCGCGCACCACGCGCGTGGTACGCGGCAACGACCTGCGGCAGTTCGGGCACCTCGGTGAAGAAGTCGAACTGTTCACGCTCGTCCAGCCCCAGGTACGCGTTCCGCAACACGATCACCTCGTCCGGACACCTGTCCACTGTGAACGAACGGGATTCATGGTCATTGAGCAGTTCGTCCCATAACCAAGCGACGGCATCGGTCGCCCACCGGCTCTCCTCGCGCAGACCACCGTCGCACCCGCGCCGGCGGCGTGCGTCGGAGCCCCATCGCAGCAACGCCTCCCACCACGCGGTCCAGTCCCTCGGGCCCGCAGGAGCTGCCAACATCTTCGCGCTGTCCAGAGTGGACAGATCAGCGTCGATGCCAAGGGGAACCCGGGTCGGCAGCTCCTGCGGCCTTGGCTGGGCTTTCATGCCCGAGACGCCACCAGCTGGTCGATCTCGCCGCGCGTCGGCATGGAGCTCGAAGCCCCTGGGCGCTGCACCGCGATCGCCGCGGCGGCGCTGGCCCAGGTCAACGCCTCCTCCGTCGGCTTCTTCTCGCCGAGGGCGACCGCGAGCGCACCGACGAAGGTGTCACCGGCGGCCGTGGTGTCCACGGGGGTGACCGGGAACGCGGGCACCGTGACCCGCTCCCCACCGCGCGCCGCGTACAGGCAGCCCTGTTCGCCCAGTGTCACGACGGCGACCGGAACCCGCTCAAGCAGCCACTCGATCGTCTTGTCCAGATCGTCCACTCCGGACAGCACCCGCGCCTCGTGCTCGTTGGGCACCAGGATGTCCACGTTGGACAACAGCTCGTCGGGCAGGTCCTGCGCGGGGGCCGGGGTCAGCACGACCGTCGTGCCGTTCGCCCTGGCCACCTCGGCCCCGGTGATGGCCGCCGCCATCGGTGCTTCCAGCTGGAGCAGCAGGAAGTCCGCGCCGGCGATCCGCTCGGCGTCGCCTTCCTCGGCCCCGGTGATCGTCGCGTTCGCCGACGGCACCACCACGATGGAGTTCCCACCGTTGTCGTCCACCACGATGTGCGCGGTCCCCGTCGGCCCCTCGACCGTCCGCATCCCCGCGGTGTCCACTCCGGACTCCGCGAGCGTGCGCCGGACCGGATCGCCGAACGAGTCGTCGCCGACCGCGCCGATCATCGACACCCGTCCACCGGCCCTGGCCGCCGCGATGGCCTGGTTGGCGCCCTTGCCACCGGGAACCGTGCGGAACTCGCGGCCCATGACGGTCTCACCGAGCACGGGCGCGACGGCAACGTACGTCGTCAGGTCCATGCTGGCGCTGCCGAGCACCACGATCATGGCTTTCCCTTCCCGGCCAGCGCGACCGTGCGCGCGGCAAGCTCATCGAAGCCGATTCCGTCCATCCCGCCGACCGTCGTCGCGAGGCGGTTGCGCAGCGGGCTGGTCCAGCGCCGCGGCAGCGCCGACACCCCGGCGCGCACACCGAGCAGCGATCCGACCGTCGCGCCGTTGGAGTCGGTGTCCCAGCCACCGGCGACGACCCGGCAGATCGACGCCTCGAAGTCCCCTCCCCCGTGCACAACGGCTGCCGCGACCAGCGCGGAGTTGTTCACCGCGTGCACCCAGTGCAGGTGCCCGTAGCGGTCGTGGATGCGGTCGAGAACTCGACTCCAGTCCTGTTCCTCTTGTGCGGCAACGATTGCGTAGCGCACAGCCTCCGCGAGGCGGGACTCGGGCGGGACCACGGACAACCCGGCTTCCAGCCACTGGACCGGCTCTTCCAGCACGGCGGCGGCGGAGACCGAGGCGGCGACGAACATCGCCCCGTACACGCCGTTGGCCGTGTGGCTGAGCACCGCGTCCCGCCATGCCGCCCGCGCGGCCGCGCCCGGTCTGCCCGGATGGATCCAGCCGAACAGGTCGGCCCGGATCTGCGCGCCGATCCACTCGCGGAACGGGTTGCGGTAGCTCGCGGTCGCCGGCGGCGAGTGCCCGAGCAACAGGTTGCGGTAGGCGATGCGCTCGGCGGTGAAGGTGCGCCCCGCGGGCAGCTCAGCCAGCCACAGGTCCGCGACGTCCTCGGTGGTGAAGTCCGGGCCGGTGCGCTCCAGCAGCATCAGCGCGAGCAACGGGTAGTTGAGGTCGTCGTCCTCGGGCATCCCGTCGATGTTCTCGACCAGGCTGGTCGGGCGGCTGCGCCGGTTCCACGGCCAGCGGGCCGCGATGTCCTCCGGCAGCCCGACCTCGGTGAAGTACTGTCGGATCGGCCAGTTCCCGGTGGCGCGGGCGATCTCCTCGATACCCTCGCGCGGGATCTTCTCCACCGGCTTGCCGAGCAGGCACCCGACCGCCCGGCCCAGCCAGGCCCCGTGCACCTGGTCGAGGTCCGGCTCGCGGGCACCGAGGTCATCAATCCACTGTGGACAGAGCGCCTCGATCTCGTCGAGCGCGGTCGGCTCCACCGCGGACCCCGGAAGCAGTGCCAGCGCGTCCAGCACCGACCCGGCCAGCTCGCGCAGCTCGGCGGAGGCCGGTTCCGGCGAGGCGCCCGCGAGCGCGGGGCTCAGCTCGCCCCCTGCCGCCAGCCACCGCTTCGCGATGACGGAGGCGTCACGGCCGTCCTCCTCCGCCTGCCGGAGCTCGTGCCCCACCAGGTCCTCGGGCTGTACCCAGGACAGGCGCATCAGACCCGCCCGGCGAGGGCGCTGAACGCGTCCTCGTGCTCACGGCGACGGCGGACATCGCGCTCGAAGACCTCGCGGGCGACCTCCGCCAGCACGACCGCGGGGGCCTCCAGGTCCAGCTTGCTGGCGTCGGCGACCCGCTGCCGCCAGTCGGCGGGCACGTCGCCGAGGCCGTTGAGCGCACCGGAGATGGCACCGCCCATGCTGGCGATCGAGTCGCAGTCACGTCCGTAGTTCACGCCACCGAGGATGGTGCCGCGCGTGTCCCCGCGCGAGACGACGAGCATGCCCAACGCGATCGGCAGCTCCTCGATCGCGTGCAACCGGCTCGGCCTGCGCGCGCCGAGTCCGGGCTTGCGGTACTCCGGACCGACGGTGTCGAACGGCTCGACGGCATCGCGCAGCGCCGGAATGGCGCTCTCCCAGTCATCGTGCTTGGCCGCGACCTCGCACACCGCCTCGATGGCCGCGCGGGTGCCGTCCTTGGCCAGCCGCAGGCAGTCCTGGACCACACTGTCCACAGTGGCCCCGGGGCGGAACGCGGCGGCGACCCCGGCGGCGAAGACGGCGGCCGCCTCCCTGCCGTAGCTGGACTGGTGCGCACCAGCGACCTCGACCGCCTCGGCGTAGGCGGCGTCCGGGTTGCCCGCGTTGACCACGCCGACCGGCGCCATGTACATCGCGGCGCCGCAGTTGACGATGTTGCCGACCCCGGCCTCACGCGGGTCCACGTGCCCGTAGTGCAGGCGCGCGACGATCCACTTCTCGGCGAGGAAGATGCGTTGCAGCGGCAACGCCTCGGCTTCGAGCTCGGGGATCCACACCTTGGCGCCGATCAGCTCCGGCACCAGGTGGTCGGCGATCGAGTACGCGTCGAGGTGGTCGCGCACCCGGTCGTAGACCCGGACCAGGGCGTGGGTCATCAGGGTGTCGTCGGTGACGTTGCCGTCGCCCTTGTGGTACGGCGCGATCGGACGGGCGTCACGCCAGTTCTCGTAGAACGGCGGCACGATCCCCTGGATGCGACCGCCGTAGCGCTCGACCAGGTCCTCCGGCGTCCAGCCCTCGGCGGGTCCACCGAGCGCGTCACCGACGGCGGCCCCGACCAGGCAGCCCTTGGCGCGGTCCTCCAGGGGTTTCGACACTGCGCGTCATCCTCCTCTATCCACTGTGGACCGTGATGCGGTCCGCAAGGTCGATCAGGTCCGTTCCGGCCAGCCACGGCAGGGTGTGGCCCCGCAGCTCCCGGCAGCTCGCGCGCCAGGTCTGCGGGACGTCTCCGGCCAGCGCCCCGGCGAGCCCGCCGGTCAGCGCGGGCGCGGAGTCGGCGAGCCGGGACAGGCAGGCGGCGGCCGAGACCGCCTCGCCGAACCGGCCCCCGGACGCCAGCACCAGGGCGAGCGCGGCCGGAACGGTCTCGGCCGCGGCGACTCCGTAGCTGTACACGTGGTCGACGATCCCGTTCTCCAGCAACGGGACCAGGCCGAACGCGTCACTGTTCCGTCCATAGTGGACGGCACGGTCGGCGTTGCGGGCGATCTCGGTGCCCTCCGGCAGCTCGGCGAGCGCGGCGTCCACCGCCTCGGCGGGCGAGGCACCGCCCAGGGCTGCCGAGACAGCGGCGGCCATGGCCCGTGCTCCGTGCACGCCGTCGCCGTCCTGGGTGTGCCGCGCGTCGACCTCGGCCAGCTCAGCAGCGGCCTGGGGGTCACCAGGCGCCACTGTCGCGAGACCGATCGCGCGCGAACACGCCGCGTCGTCGAAGAAGTGCGGGTTGTCGTGCCCGCTGGCGGGCGGGCGGAGCCCCGTCGCGAGGTTCGCCAGCCCGGTCCGCACGGAGATCCGCGCACGCAGGTGCTGCTCGCCCTGGTGGACCTTCTCCGCGAGGTCGAGCCACGCGCCCCGCAGCGCGTCGGCTCCGTCCATAGCGACCAGCGCGGCCCACGTGGCCCACTCGGCGTCATCGGAGGGCCCCAGCCGCAGCGCCCCGGTCGGCTGGTTCAGCGTCATCGGCACGGGAAGGCTGGTCACGCCGTGCTCCTCGGCGAAGGTGTCCAACTCCCGCGCGAGCCTCCGGGTCCACGCCGGCAGGCTCCCCGCCCGGTGCTTGGCGGCGGCCCACCCCAGCGAGTCCCCCACCGCAACCCCCAACAACGCCCCCACCCCGCTGCCCTTCCGGCCATTCGCGGGCTTATGGACGTGCGCGCGCGCCACAGGAGGTCCATAAGCCCGCGAATGGCGCGCGGGGACCTCGTGGCGGGGGGTGGAGCGCAGCGTGGTGGCGATGGTGGTGATGTGGTGGCCCGCGACCGCGCTGATGCACTTGCCGCGCACGGGGCCGATCTGCTCCGCCCACTCCCGGGGGATGCTCGACTCGCCGGAGAGCGCGCCCGCGACGGCGCCGGCGATGGCAGCCGTGGTGTCCGCGTCGCGGCCGAGGTTGACGGCCGTGAGGATCGAGTCGCGGACGTCACCGCCCGCGTGGACCAGCGCGCCGAACGCCAGCGCGACCGCTTCCGGTGCCAGGTCGGTCCACGGGTAGCCGCGCACGACCACCGCGTCCAGGATCTCCTGTTCCGACTGCGCCGCAATGGTCCTGCGGACAGCTCGGGAGGTCCACGAGTCCTCGGGGATCACCGCGAGGCCTGCCGCGACCGCGTCGGTGAGCGGTGCCCCGCCCATCGCGGCGGCCACCGCGGCCGCGACCACCTGGCCGCCGAGGATGCCCTCGCCCTCGTGGCTCACCGCGCCGTCGACCGCGACCAGCCGCGCGGCCTCCTCCGGATCACCGGCCGCGAACACGCCGAACGGGGCCGCGCGCATCGCGAGGCCGTCGCTCCAGCCGTGCCGGTGCTGTGCGCTGACCGGGGCGGTGAGGCCGCGCTGGAGGTTCTCCACCGTGCCGCGCTCGCTGAACCCGGCGCCCTTCAGCGGCTGGTCCACAATGGACTCACGCCAGGCCTTCTCCACGTCGGCCGTTGCCAGCGCCGATCCGTGCTCGATCAGCAGCAGCGCGGAGAACACCGCGTACTCGGTGTCGTCGGTGCCGACGGGGTCGTCGGAGACGAAGCCCTCGATGCGCCCCCAACGGCGCGCGATCTCCTCCCGCGACAGGTTCTCCGCAGGCGCACCGAGCGCGTCACCGACCGCGAGACCGAGCAACGCGCCTCGGGCCTTCGTCTCTGTCATCGCTGGTACCTGGCCAAAACTCGGTTCCCGTCCTCGGTGAGCTTGCGCCCCAGCTCGTCGATGCTGATCTGGTTGCGGAAGTACTGCTGGAAGGCGGGTGTGGCGATCTTGTCCTTCCACTCCGCGTAGCCGCGCACCTTCTGCGACGGCGAGGTCCGCAACGACGCGCCCGCGGCGACACCGACGTTCCACCCGAACTCCGCGACGTTGAGCTCGGGAGCGGCCATCGCCCGCGTGCTGGTCGGCAGCATCCAGTCCCCCAGTGCCAATCGCGCGGTGTTGCGCGGGTTGACCAGATAGTCGATGAACTCCATGGCTTCCCGCTTGTGCGGGCTGTCCTCGGAGATCGACAGCGTCTGCGGGCTGACGCCCTGCTCCGGCCCCGTCCCGGTGAGCGGGGGCAACGTCACCCAGTCGAAGCCCTTCGGCGCCTGCTGGCGCATCTGCTGCCGGTAGGACAGCCCGAGGAAGACCATGGCGTACTTGCCCGCGAAGAAACCGGGAAGCGAGTCCGACCCGCTCATGCCCAACGCGCCGGGCGCGGCCGAGGCCTCGGAGTGCAGCTGCGCGTGCACCCGTTGGAGGACCTCGCGCTCGGCCGGGCCGAAGCTGGCGAGCACCTTGCCGTCCTGCTGGTAGAAGAACCGCCCGTCGAAGTTCAGCGCGAGGTTGAGCATCGTGCTGACGGGCTGCTTCATCGGCCAGGCGAAGCCGTACCGGTCGGTCTTGCCGTCACCGTTGGTGTCCGAGGTGAGCTTCTTGCTGATCTCGGCGAACTCGTCCCAGGTCCACGGCGTCTCCGGGGTGGGGAGCCGGACTCCGGCCTCGGTGAGCAGCGCCCGGTTGGCGAGGATCACCTTCGGCTCCTGGAGGAACGGCACGCCGTAGATGCCATTGCCGAACCGCGTGGTGTCCCACGTGGGCTCCGGAATGTCCTTGCGCAGCGCGGGCGGGACGAGCGTGGTCAGGTCGGCGAGGTAGCCGCCGTGCGCGAACTCGGACAGGTCGTCGGAGGAGTTGTGGATGACGTCGGCGGCCTCGCCGCCCGCGAAGGAGGTCAGCAGCTGGTCGTGGATGCTGTCCCAGCTGCCGGGCACGTACTCGACCTGCACCTTGGGGTGCGTGCGGTTCCACTCCGCGACGATCTGCTTGTTGACCGCGACGGACTCCTTCTGCCAGGCCAGGCTCAGGAAGCGCAGCTTCACCACGTCCGGCTTCGGCGCGGTGGAGCACCCGACGAGCGCGAGCACCAGGAGGACCAGAACGCGCTTCATCCCTTCACCGCCCCGGTAAGCATGCCGGCGGTCAGCCGGCGCTGGATGAACATGAAGAACAGCAGGCTCGGGATCGTGGTCAGCAACGCCGCGGCGGCGAGCGGGCCGAGGTCGGCGACCCCCTCCGCGCCGAGGAACCGGGTCAGCAGCACCGGAAGCGTCTGCTTCTCCGGGGTCTTCAGCAGCACCAGCGCGAAGAAGAACTCGTTCCACGAGCTGATGAAGGAGAACATCACCGTGGCGACCAGGCCGGGGGTGAGCAACGGGAAGACGATGTGCCGCAACGTCTTCCCCCGCGAGGCGCCGTCGACGGAGGCCGCCTCCTCCAGCTCGGGCGGGATCGCCCGGACGTAGCCCTGGAGCATCCACAGCGTGAACGGCAGGTTCCACACCACGTAGACCAGGACGAGCCCGGCCTGGGAGTCCACCAGGTAGAAACTCTTGAGCAGCAGGAACAACGGGATGATCACGAGCACGAACGGGAACATCTGGCTCACCAGGATCCAGCCGGTCGTCAACCGGGTGAGCGTCGAGCGGTAGCGCGCGAGCACGTACGCGGCGGGCACCGCGAGCACCATGGTGATCAGCGACGACGACACCGCGATGGTGAGGCTGTTCATCCCGGCCTCCACCAGCGGCTGCTCGGAGAACGCGGAGGTGAAGTTCGCCGTGGTGGCCTCACGGGGAATCCAGGTCGGGTCGATCGAGGCGAGCTCGCGCGGCCCCTTGAAGGCCGTGGAAACCAGCCACACCAACGGGAAACCGAGGAAGACGAGGTAGCCGACGAGGGCTGCGTACTGGGCCGTCCGCTTCACTGGTCCACCTCCTTGAGCCGGGAGCGCAGGTAGACCGCGAGGAAGATCGCGATCACCGCGACCATCACCGAGCCCATCGCCGCCGCGTAACCGAACTGGCCGTACTTGAACGCCTCCTCGTAGGCGAAGAGCATCGGCAGCCGCGTCTCGCCGCCGGGCCCGCCCTGGGTCAGCACGTAGACCAGTCCGAAGGAGTTGAAGTTCCAGATGAAGTTCAGCGCGGTGATCGCGGTGACCACCGGGCGCAACGAGGGCCAGGTGACCACCCAGAACCGGCGCAGCGGCCCGGCTCCGTCGATCGCGGCCGCCTCGTGCAGTGTCTTCGGCACGTTCTGCAGACCCGCCAGCAGCGTCACCGTCGTCTGGGGCATTCCGGCCCACACGCCGACCACGATGACCGCGGGCAGCGCCAGGCCGAAGCTGGCAAGCCAGTCCACGTTGTCCTCAAGCAGCCCCACATCGCGCAGGGTGTGGTTCAGGATGCCCGCGTCGGAGTGGTAGACCAGCCGCCACATGATGCCGACGACGACCTCCGGCATGGCCCACGGCACCAGCGCGAGCGTGCGCGCCAGCCACCGCAGCCGCAGGTTCTGGTTGAGCAGCAACGCCAGCCCCAAGGACAGCACGAACTGCAACGCGGTCACCACGACCGCCCACACCAGACCGATCTTGAACGAGCTCCAGAACAGCGAGTCCCGCGCGAGGTCGACGTAGTTGTCGACCCCGGTCACCGCGGACACCGCGTCGCGGCCGAAGCTGGCGTTGGTGAAGCCCAGCAACAGCCCGTAGACCAGTGGGCCGACGCTGAGCAGCAGGATGGGGATCAGCACGGGGAGCACCAGGAACCAGGCGTCGCGCTCCAGCCCGAGCGGGCCCTTGCGCGCGAGCCGTTGCGGAGACTTCAGCGGCTCGCGCACGGCGGTCATCGTCATCCTGCGCCGCCTTCCCGGAAGCTCGACATCCGAGCCCTCAGCGGGCTCCAACACGGGGCGGTCATCGCCATCCTGCGCCG
>NZ_JBHLZU010000034.1:0-64839 GCF_042429765.1 Allokutzneria oryzae
TCACCATCGACTACGCCGACCTCCGCGATGGCCTCTCCAGCGGCTGGGCGTCCTGGGGCGGACCCATGACGGCGAAGACGATCCGGCGGATGGCCTGCGACGCCAAGATCATCCCCGTGGTGCTCGACACCATGGGTATTCCCTTGGACGTGGGCCAGGCCCAGCGCACCGTCACCGGGCCCCTGCGCACCGCCCTCGCCGTCCGCGACAAGGGGTGCGCGTTCCCCGGGTGCACGATGCCCGCCGCGTGGGCGGACGCCCACCACGTGATCCACTGGTCCGAAGGCGGCCCGACGGCCCTGCACAACACGGTGTTGTTGTGCCGACATCACCACACGGTGATCCACGAGGGGGACTGGGAGATCGAGTTCGACCACGGGTTGCCGGTGTTCATCCCACCTTCCTGGGTCGACCCGGCGCGACAACCCCGGCGCAATATCCGGACGGCGTGGCAGACGATGCTGCCGACCGGCGGTGGTCGGTACGAGAACCCTGGGTAGTGGGCTGGCGGGTCCCGGATCGTTCTGCCGCACGTGGGTGCCGTCGTCCTGGACGGGTGACCACGCCTGCTCACCGCTGGGTTCCTGGGTGGGTTGGCCTGCCGGGGCTGAGTCCAAAGATCGGTTTGCTGTGAAAGCTAAGGGGTTGCTGGGAGGGCGGGAGGATGCTCAACGGGCTTCGGACTGTGGGCGCACGCAACGGTGGTTGACCTGGGAACCCTGCCCGAGCCGATGCTCAGCGCGCTGGAAGGACGGGGCGCAACCCAACGACACCCGCCTCGCAACACACTAAACGCAGCGGAACTCGCGACAGGCCCCCACCTCGGAACCGAGCCACCGAAACTACGCGCTTCCCGAGCCGCCTTCGATCGCCAGGTGCGAGCCGGTCAGGAACGGGAAGTCGTCGGAGGCCAGCGCCAGGGCGAAGGTCGCGATCTCGTCCGCCGTTGCCATTCGGCGCAGGCCGCGCACGTTGGACTTCGCCCAGGTCGCCGCCATGGTGTCCCATACCGGGTCCGGCAGGTTCATCGCTCCTGCTACCCGGCGGACCAGTTCGGTGTTGGTGGTGCCCGGAACCAGGGTGTTGATGCGGATTCCCTGTGCCGCGTAGTCCAGCGAGGCGGACTGGACGAGACCGACGATGCCGCTCTTCGAGGCCGCGTACGCGCTCCTGGCCTCGCTGCTGGACTTCACGTTGCTGGAGGAGGTGATCACCACGGTGCCGCCGCCGCGCCGGAGCAGGTGCGGCACCTCGTACTTCAACGCCAGGAAGGAGCCTCGCAGGTTGGTGTTCACCACGTCGTCCCACTCGGCGGAGCTGTACTCGTGCAAGGGTTTCTGGATGGTGATGCCCGCGTTGTTGAAGCACACGTCCAGCCCGCCGTAGGTGGTGGCGACGTGGTCGACGAAGCGTCGCACGTCCTCCTCGACCCGGACGTCCGCTCGCACGTACATCGCTTCGCCGCCTGCCGCGCGGATCTGCTGCTCCACCTCGCGGCCCAGGTTCTCGCGGCGGCCGCAGAAGCCGACCTTGCCGCCCTCGGCGGCGAAGCGCAGCGCGGCGGCCCTGCCGATTCCGCTGGTGGCTCCGGTGATCACCACGACCTTGCCCGCGAAGCGGCGGGCCGCTGACGGGGTGATCTCGGGGGTCGGGGCGCCGCCCCGCACCAGGGCCACTCCGGCCGCGAGCCCGGCGACCGCGCCCGCGCCCGCCGCGACACCGCCGGTGGTCAGCACACGGCGACGGGAGAAGCGCTTCTCGGGTGTCTCTTTCTCGTCCACGTGGTCAGACTCGCTGCCCTCCCCGTGGTTGGGCATCTGTCAGATTGACCGGTCGCGCGGAACGACCCGTCGCGACGACGGATCACTAGGGTGGACGGCGTGTTGTGCGGCCGGGAGCTTGAGCAGCGCCGGATCGGTCACCTCGTGGACGAGGCCCGCGCTGGACGTGGCGGAGCGCTGGTGCTGCGCGGTCCCGCCGGGGTGGGCAAGACCACGTTGCTCGGCGACGTGCCCGCGTCGCTGCGGGCGTGCGGGGTCGAAGCCGAGGTCGAGCTGGCGTTCAGCGGTCTGCACCAGCTGCTCGGGCCGGTGCTCGGGCGGCTCGGTGATCTGCCGGACGTCCAGGCGGACGCCCTGCGCCGCGCTCTGGGGCTCGCGGCGGGCGAGACGACCGACCTGCTGGTGTGCGCGGCGGTCTGCGCGCTGTTGCGGGCGGCGGAACCCCTGGTCGTGGTCGTCGACGACGCGCAGAACGTGGACCGCGCGTCGGTGCGGGCGTTGTTGTTCGCCTCGCGCCGCCTCCACGACAGCCGGGTCGCGATGTTCTTCGGTGTGCGTGACCCGGACGTGCGCGGACTGGACACGGCCGGTCTGCCGGAGCTGACCGTGTCCGGACTGGACGAGACCGCCGCCGCGAAGCTGCTCCCCGGGCTCGCGCCCGCCACGCTCGCGGTCCTGGTGCGGGCCACCGGCGGCAATCCACTCGCACTGCGCGAGCTGGAGCCCGATCACGCCTTGCTGAACGCTCTTGTCACCGGCACGGTCCCGGTCGGGGAAGCGCTGCGCGCGGCCTTTGTCGGCCGGATCTCGGCGTTGCCCGAGGCCAGCCAGGACGCGTTGCTCGTCGCGGCGGCGGAAAGCGGTGGGCGGCTGGAGACGGTGCTGGCGGCCTGCGCGGAGCTGGGGCTGCCAGCCGAAGCCACCGATGCGCTCGGCCGGTTCTCCCATCCACTCGCGCGCTCGTCCATCTACAGCGCCGCGAGCAGGGAACGTCGGCAACGAGCACACGGTGCACTGTCCAAAGTGGAGACTGGTGCCGCCGCGCGGTGGCATCGGGCGCTCGCGGCCGGGACGGCGGACGAAACCCTTGCGGCGGAGCTGGAAGCCGACGCCGCTGACGCGGGCTCGCGCGGTGGTGTCGGCGCCGCGGTGTCCGTGCTGGCCGAGGCGGCGCGGCTCAGCGGTACTGCCGAGGCGCGGAGCCGCAGGCTGGCCGCGGCGGCGCACGCGGCGTGGAAGTCGGGTCACACCGACCTCGCCAGGTCATTCGTCGCGCGCACCACTCCCGACGAGGTCACCGATCGCACGCTGGCGCGTCTACGCGGGTTGATCGAGCTGTACAGCGGCGACCAGGTCACCGCGTTCGAACAGCTCTCCCGCGCGTCGAAGTCGTTGTGGGACAAGGCGCCCGAGCAAGCGGCCGACCTGGCTTTCATGGCAGCCGACGCGGCCGTGCACGCGGGGCTGCTCGACGAGGCCGTCGCCCTCGCGGGCACGGTGGTCGATCTTGGGCCCGATCCGGGTTACCAGGACTTCGGGCGTTGGCTCGCCGGGTGGGGCCACGACGTGCCCGAGCCGTGGCAGGTCTTCGACTCCGCCCCGGCGGCGGTTCGGGGCTCCGGCGCGCACCGGTGGTTGGTGCCCATGGCGATCAGCGTGCGTGGTCCGCACCTCCGGCAGGCGCGGGAGTTCGGGCTCGCCGCCGTCGCCGACCTGCGTGAGCGGGGCATGCTGGCGATCCACGCCGTTCCGCTGTACTGGCTGGCAGAGACGGAGTACCGGCTCGGACTGTGGGATGAGGGCATCGCGCACGCCGAAGAGAGCCTGCGCGCGGCGCGGGACGCCGGGCAGCGCCCGGGAGAGGCGAACGCGCACGCGGTGCTGGCGCTGTTCGCGGCCGGACGCGGCGCCGCCGCGGTGTGCCGCGGCCACGCGGCGAACGCGGTGGAGATCGCGACCGCGGTGCGGGACCGGCTCGCGGCGGCGCGGGCGACATGGGCGCTGGCGTTGCTGGACGAGGGGCTCGGTGATCAGGAGGCGGCGGACGAACGGGTGGCCTCGCTGTCCACCCCCGGCCTTCCCCAGGCGCATGAGCTCGTTTCGCGCCAAGCGGCTCAGGACAACGTGGAACACCCCTTCGAACGGGCGCGCGTCGCTTTGCGGCGTGGTCAGGAACTGCGCAGGAACAAGCAGGTGAGCGAGGCGCGGGTTTTGTTGCGGTTGGCCGTCGAGCTTTTCGACGGACTCGGCGCCGCGCCGTGGTCCGAGCGCGCCAGAATGGAGCTCCGCGCGTGCGGAGCCGTTTCCGGTCCCGCCGAGAACGGTGCGCTGACGCCGCAGGAATGGGAGGTCGCGCGCTTGGCGGCCGCCGGGCTGAGCAACCGGGAGATCGGCGCGCGACTGTTCCTCAGCCACCGCACGGTCGGCTACCACCTGTACAAGATCTTTCCGAAGCTCGGCGTCGCCCGGCGGTCCCAGCTGCGCTCCGTACCTGTCCTCCGTTCCGGGGACAACGTCGAGAAAACTGAAGCAACTGATTAAAGCAGAAAGGGCCCCCTTCCGCTTTGCGCATCTGAGAAGTTTCGTTGACCTGCTCTTTGTTGTCTGGGTAATGTTCGTATTGCCGGGAAATGAAATCTCTGCTGTTGCATTTCCTGGCACTTTTCATGTGTTTCCCGAACAAGGAGAAAACAATGTCGGCGAACGCCAACCCGGTGGTGAACGACGCTGCGGCCGAGGCCGAGCGGCCCGTTGTCGAGCGGCTGACCCGCCGCCTGGACCACATGGTCCCCGAGTACCGCTGATCCCGTCCCGGGATCGGGTGGGCGTCGGCGCGAGCCGGCGTCCACCGCCCGGTAGCGCACTGGAGCCCGAGTTGACCAAGCCACTCGAACCACCGACACCGGAATGGCACGAGCGCTGGACCTCCTGGTTCGAGCGGTCCTGTCCGGTCGAGGACCTGCCAGCGCCGGGCGGGGAGGTCTTCCGCCACGCCACCCGCGCGGCCCGGACGTTCGCGGCGCTGGCGCTGACCCCGCCGGTGTACGACACCAGCGGCGCCCACGTGCCCGCCGACCTCGTCGAGGCACTGGCCGTCGAGGCCGATGCCCTGCTCGCGACCGAGCGGCAGCGCCGGGGCCTCGGCCGGAAGTGGAACTGCGGGCCCGGCCCTGTCGCCGAGCGGATGCTGGACCGGGTGGACCTGCCCGCCGTGGTGCACGCACTCACCGGGGTCCACGTCGCGCCACCGCACGGCGGCACCTACCTGGGTTATCTCGACGAGGGGGACTCGCTGTCGCTGCACCTCGACAAGCAGGGCTTCGGCGAGATCACCGCGATCCTGTGCCTGCGGCACCGGCCCGCCACGAGCCCCTCGGCAGGGGAGAGCACGGCCGCCAGCGGAACCGTCGTGATCGACAGCTCCGGATACCGGCACTTCCCGGCCCAGGCAGGGGCGCTCCTGGTCTTCGACGGCGCGTTCACCCCGCACGGCCGCACCCCGACCACCGGCGAGGAGCAGGTCCTGCTGCTCACGCTGGGCTTCCGCGCACTCGGCGTCGAGCTGTCCGGCCGCCGCAGGCCGCTGCCCGCGCCGGAGCTCCTCCTCCGCTGACCCGCCCGCACATCCCACGGAGCCAGACCGATGCCGATCACACCCGTCCACATCGACGTGGTCTTCGACCCGCTCATGCCCGGTGACGACACCCAGCGCACGCAGCCGTTCACCGACGAGGAGTACCGCCCGCGCTTCGACGACGACTTCGAGGACGTCGCGCAGGAGCTCGTCGACCTGTCCGTGCGGCTGCTGCGGCTGCTGCCGGACCCCTCGCTGAGCCCGGACGAGCGGCTCGAACGGCTCGCCAGGGTGGTGCCCGGCTCGCAGCTGGTCACCGCGCACCGCCGCACCGCCCGCAGCAAGCTCTACCAGCTGCGCCAGCGGCTGGAGCAGCTCGTGCCGGACCCGGGGCTGGACAGCAGGGCCAGGCTCGAACGGCTGGTCGCCCGGCTGGAGGAGCTGGTCCCCGGCGAGGGCCTGCGCCCCATCCAGCGGCTGGAGCGCCTCGGCGACTACCGCTCGACCGACGTGGGCGTCTCGCCGAGGAGGTGGGTGTGACCGGCACCGAGCTGATCGTCGACACGGCGCGGCCCAGCCTGTTGACCACCGGGCCGAGCCTGCCGACCCGTGAGCTGGTCGCGGAGTCGCTCGGCCTGCGCGTCGGCCACGCCGAGGGAACGCTTCCCTTGTCGCTCAACGAGGTCCTGCTCGGCAGGCCCGAGGGTTCGACGGCGAAGGCCGGTCGAGTCCGCCCGTTCCTGGCCGGGGGCGCGCGGTTCTGGTGGCTGGGTCCCGCTGAGACCGGCTCGACCGCGCTGGACGCCGCTGTCGGTCTCGACGGCCACCGCGTCGGCTGGCCGTCGCGGGCGGTCGAGGCGGGCGTCGTCCATGCGCTGGAGCTGATCGCCGCCCGCCCGTGGGCGATGGCGCTGGTCACCACGTACGTCACCACGTTCGCGCTGGCGACGAGGCCGGACGGCGAGAAGGGGCAGATCACGTCCTGCTCGTTGCCGGACTTCCCGCTGTGCGTGTTCTTGTCCCCGCGCGCCTTCGTGCACATCCCACCGCTGAGCGTCAGCAGGACCGAGTCCGCGCGGCTGGCCGCCGAGAACATCTACCACGAGGCCGTGCACCAGTCGGTGAACCACAGCCTGCTCACCCGCGACCTGCTCGCCCCGTCCTACAGCTCGGCCACCAGCCCGAAGATCCCGATCTACTGGCGGTCGGGAGCCGGCAACGCCGCCCGCAACCGGGAATGGGAGCTGGACCGCGTGCTGCACGCGGCCGCCGTGTACTGCCACCTGCTGCGCTGGCGCCACGCCGAGCTCACCGACCCCACCTCCGGCGTTGAGCACCGCTCGTTCGTCGCGCGGGCCGCCGCCGAGTCGATCGGCGCGCTGACCACGCTGTGCGACGCCCTTGTCGAGCACATCGGCCACTTCACGCCGGAAGGCGCGTTGACGGTCGGCCGGATCGTCGAGGCGAGCAACAACCGCGGCGCGTTGCTGCGGCTCACGCTCGACTCCCTCGAAACCGGACTGCTGGAGGTCTAGATGCCGGGGAACAAGACCCGCGCGTTCGCGGTGCTGTGGGGCGGTCAGCTCCTCTCGCTGGCCGGTTCGAGCGCGGCGTCCTTCGCGTTGGGGCTGACCGTGTACGCCGAGACCGGCAGCACCGCGGCACTGGCGTTGATCACCGCCGTGAGCACGCTCGGCAGCATCTACCTCGCGCCGGTGTGCGGTGCCGTCGCCGACCACATGAGCCGCAGAACCGCCGCACTGGTGGGGAACCTCGGTGCCGGGGCGGTCGCGCTGCTGCTGGCGTGGGTCGCCGCGCTCGGTGCCGGGCGGCACCTGCCCGTGGTGCTCTGCCTTGTGCTCGCCGGGTCGCTGCTGGCCGCGATGCTCTCGGTCACCCTCGCCGCCTCCGTCAGGGAGCTGCGCGGCGAGGCGGACCTGACCAGGGTCAACGGGATCACGTCGTTCCTGGAGGGGATCCCGACCTTCTCCGGACCGCTGCTGGGCGCGCTGGTCCACTCGCAGTTCACCCCGTCGCTGGTGTTCCTGCTGGACGGCCTGACGTTCTTCGCCTGTGCCGCCGCGGTCGCGGCCGTGCGCTGGCAGGGCCGTCCGCGTGCGACCGGTCGCCCGCTGCGCCCCTTCGCCGGGGCCGCGGGCGGGGTGCGCCGCATCCTGGCCGACCCGGGGTTCCGGCAGCTCCAGCTCACCTTCGCCGGGGTCAACTTCCTCAACGGGCTCTCGGTCGCCTCGGCGACGGCGTTCGTGGTGGCCGCCTCCAGCGCGGGTGCGGCGTCGTGGAACCTCGCCGCCGTCGGCGTCGCCGCCGCTGCCGGGCTGCTGCTCGGCTCCACCGTGGTGGTCGTCCTCGCCAGGAGGGTGCCGCGTCAGGGCCTGATCGGTGGCGCGGTGATGGGCGCGGGACTGCTCGGCCGGATCGGGCTCGCCGCCACGACCGCACCCGTCGTGTGGTTCGCCGCATCGGCCGCGCGCAGCGCCTGCGCCCAGGTGGCCAACGCGCCGCTGACCGCGATCTGGCAGGAGCGGGTCCCCTCGGACATCCAGGCCACTGTCTTCGGCGCGCGCAGACTGCTCGGTCAGGGCCCGTACCCGCTCGCGGTGCTGCTCGGCGGGGTGCTCGCCGATGCGGTCGGCAGCGCGGGGCTGATGGTGTTCACCGGCGTCGGCGAGCTCCTGCTGGGGGCGTTTCTCCTCGCCTCGTCCCGGGTTCGCGAGCTGAGCCGCTCAGCACGCGGTCCCGAGCTGGTCGGTGGCTGAGGTGGGGGCGAACCCGCCGCGCAGCCGCGCCGCCGTGAGCGCGGTCGTCAGCAGCTGCACGCCGCGCACGGAGGTGGGGGAGATGCCGATCAGCTCGGTGACGCGGTCCAACCGGTACGCCAGCGTGCGGCGGTGGATGGCCAGTCTGCCCGCCGTCGCCGTGCGGTCGAGATCGTTGCGGTACAACGATTCCAGCGTGTTCAGCAGGCTCGGGTGCTCGGCGAGCGGACGGATCAGGTCGGCCAGCCTGCCCGCGAGGTCCCGGTTCGCGGTCAGCAGCCGTTCCACCAGGACGTCGTCGGCGCCGACGACGCGGTCGGTCATGCCGACTGCCTTCGCCAGCAGCGCGTGCTCGTGCGCCTGAGTGCCGGCGGCGCCTGCCCCCCGCGCCTCGACCGGACCCACCGCGGCGACGGCCACCGAGTTCGGCGGGAACGCCCCGCGGACCGTCCGCGCCAGGCGCTCGGTGTCCGTCTCCACGTCGGCGGGGCAGAGCGCGACGATCGCCCCGCCCCACGGGCAGACCAGGACGTCGGGGACGGCGGCGAACGCCTGCCGGACCCGCCGCGCGGACTCCACCACGTCGCTGGCGACCGCGAGCACGCGGTAGCGCTCCGCCAGGCGCAGGCCGGTGGAGGCGGCGAGCGTCGGGTCGCCGCCGCCGCGCAGCACCGACTCGGCCAGCAGCGCCTTGGCGTCGTCCTTGGTCAGTCGCACGGCGTCGCGGAAGCCGTCGGTCGTCCACGCCAGCACGGTGCGCACGTTCTCACCGGCCCACCGGTGCAGCTCCGGCAGCACCGCGTGGTCGCAGGGACTGACGTTCTCCCAGAAGTGGCTCAGCATCGTCCAGAGCGCGGTGTGCACCATGGTGATGATCTCGTTGAACTGGAGTCCGCCCTTGGCGCACCGGCGTGCGAACGAGGTGAAGAAGTCCTTGTCGGCGCTGGGCCACGACCGCGCCGGAGCCAGCTGCGCCGCGCGTTCGAGCACCAACCGCAGCGAGCGCAGGATGGACCGGCGGTCCTCCTCGGCGAGCGTGCCGAGCGCGGGGATCCGGTCCCGGACCTGGTCCGCCATCAGCTCGGTCACCGCGGCCGTGTCGATGGACGCCGTGACAGGACCAGCTGCGGGAACCGGACAGGAAAGCGAGTGAACCACGGACGACTCCTGGCGAAGTACGAGATCGGCGGATCGGCGCCGGGACACTGTCGCGGCACCGGAATCGGTAAAGCCAGGCGTTCAGGCCTGGGTGAAGGGTTGGTCCGAATGGTCCAGTTCCGGGTAGCCTGCGAACGGTCTCCACTGTGACCGGCCGGGGGCGCGATGTCGGGTGATCCACTGGACGCGGTCGACTACCGCGCGATGTTCCGCGTGCTGGAGAGCGTCGACCGGCTCGACACCGCCGAGCGGTTCTCCCGGACGGTGGCGGAGGAGCTGCGAACCCACCTCGGCTGGCGGTCGCTGGTCTTCCAGCTCTCTCCGGCCGAACTCGTGGACTTCCGGTCCGGCAACGTCAGGCTGCACCGGACCCGCTTCAGCCACACCGTGCGGCGGGACCTGATCGAGGAACTGGTCGAGCGCTGGGGCGATCGGCACCCGCTCGGGCCGTCCATCGGCGCCGGGGTGTCCCGCAGGGGGCTGGTCACGCACTCCGAGATGGCGAAGGTCGCCGACCGCGAGGTGCGCCACTACTTCGACACCTACATCCGCCCGCGCCGGATGGGCGAGGTACTGCACACCGCCGTGGACGGCGGCGGCAGGGGAGCGCTGGGGCTGTGCGTGTTCGCGGAGGACGGCCCCCGGGAGCGGGCGGTCCTGACCAAGCTGTCCCGGATGCTCACGCCCCTGTTGAGGCAGCACCCGGTCCCCGGCCAGCCGCACCAGGGGGCCGTCCCCATGACCGAGCGCGAGACGCAGGTCGCCGGGCTCGCCGCTGAGGGATATGCGAACCGGGAGATCGCGCTGCGGCTCGGGGTCTCGGTGGGCACCGTGAAGAAGCACCTGTCCCAGGCGATGGCCAAGACCGGCTGCACCAGCCGGACCCAGCTCGCCCTGCGGATGGGCGTGGCCTAGCACGCGTCCTCCCGCCGGGAGGCCGGGGCGAAGCCGATGAGCCCCGCCCGCGTCATGATCGAGTCCAGCTGGTGCCTCGGCACCAGCCAGCCCCACTGCTCGATGAAGCCGAAGTCGTCCGCGTAGCGCACCCGCGTGCGCCACAGCGCCGCGGCGAAGGTCGTGATGACCTCGTCGTAGGACACCCGAGTGAGGAACCTCGCCTCGCCGCGCGCCGGGCTCCACTCGCCGTCCACGGTGACGCAGTCGTGCACCGCGATGCCGACGTGGCCGGTGGGGGCGAGCGCGAGGTCGAGGAAGCTGTCAGCGGCCGAGCCGTCCCCGCTGGTCCAGCGCACGCTGACGCTTCGGCGGCCCTCCGCGAGGTCCGCGACCGCGGTCACCAGGTCGGTGAACGAGTTCGGCTCGGCGTGGGCGACGAGTGTGCACGCGGCCGTGCCGGAGGTCAGCTTCAGCCTGCACTGACCGAAGGCGAAGTCGACTGCGACCCTGAACGTCATGGCGGTCAGCTAATCCGGGGCCCGCGACCGTCGGCATGGGCCATAAGTGGAAGTTCGGTGGCCGCGGCGCGCCGCGCGAGCGCCCCGTGCGGAAGACCGCCTATTCATGAATGCGAAAGTTCATGGTCGTGAAAAGGCTTTAGCCATTCTGGCCGCTTGACCATTGTGGTCCGTGCCGCACAATGGAAGGCATCTGTTTCTGCTCGCCGCCGCCTAGGAGAACGTCAGCGGACCACGAGGAGAACAATGCCCGAGTTGGCGCGAAGAATGCTGTCTGCGGCCACCGCCGCCGTTGCCGCGCTGGCGGTCACGGTGGTGCCCGCCCAGCCCGCCGCCGCGGCCCCACCGGTCTTCCAGCACCCAGGAGTGCTGGTCAGCAAGCCTCAGCTGGACTTCGTCCGGGGCAAGGTGAACGAGGGCGCGCAACCGTGGCGCGGTGCGTTCGACCGCCTGCTGGCCAGTCCGTACGCGTCGCTGTCGCGCACTCCGAAACCGCGCGCGGTGGTGGAATGCGGCCCTTACTCGAAACCGAACAACGGGTGCACCGACGAGCGCGAGGACGCCATCGCGGCGTACACGCTTTCCCTCGCGTGGTATGTCACGGAGGACGCCAAATACGCGAACAAAGCCATTTCGATCATGGACGCGTGGTCGGCGGTGATCCGGGACCACACGAACTCCAACGCGCCGTTGCAGACGGCGTGGTCGGCCTCGTCGTGGACGCGCGCCGCCGAGATCATCCGGCACACCGCACCGGGCTGGCAGGCCGGCGGCGTCACCCGGTTCGCCACCATGCTGCGCACCGTCTACCTGCCGGAGGTGGCCAACGGCCGCCCCGGCACCAACGGCAACTGGGAGCTGACCATGATGGAGGCGGCGGTCGGCATCGCCGTCTTCCTCGAAGACCGCGGCGCCTACGACCGCGCGATCGGCATCTTCCGCACCAGGGTTCCCGCCTACATCTACCTCACCAGTGACGGCGCGCTGCCCAAGACGCCGCCGGGCTCCGGCATCGACACCCGGCAGGAGATCATCAACTACTGGCACGGCCAGAGCACCTTCGTCGACGGCCTGAGCCAGGAGACCTGCCGCGACTTCACCCACACCGGCTACGGGCTCGCCTCCATCGCCAACATCGCCGAGACCGCGCGGCACCAGGGCCAGGACCTCTACCCGGAGATCTCCGACCGGCTGCGGCACGCGCTGGGCCTGCACTCCCGGTACCAGCTGGGCGAGGCCGCGCCGTCGTGGCTGTGCGGCGGCAGCGTCAAGCGCGGCCTCGGCCCGGTGCTGGAAGTCGGCTTCAACGCGCTGGCGAACCGGCTGGGCATCCCGATGGACAACACCCGGCGGCTGGTGGAGCGGCAGCGCCCGGAAGGCTCGAACAACCTGTTCCTCGCGTGGCAGACCCTGACCCACGCGGGGAATCCACATTAGACGGTGGAGAACACCAGCGCGGTGTTGTGACCGCCGAACCCGAAGGAGTTGCTGAGCGCGGCGCCGACCTCCATGTGCCGCGCCTTCTCCCTGGTGACCTCCACCGGCAGGTCGTCGTCGGGGTCCTGCAGGGTCGGCGTCGGCGGGACCACGTTGTGGTGCACCGAGAGCACGGTCGCCACCGCCTCCAGCGCCCCCGCCGCGCCGAGCAGGTGCCCGGTCATCGACTTGGTCGCGCACACCAGCGCCGCGTCCCCGAAGACCTCGTGGATGGCGCGGGCCTCGTTGCCGTCGCCGGTGGGCGTCGAGGTCGCGTGGGCGTTGACGTGCACGATGTCCTTTGTGGACAGACCGGCCTCGTCCAGCGCGTGCCGCATCGCCCGGACCTGCCCCTCGGCGGCCGGGGCCACCATGTCGTAGGCGTCGGAGGTGACCCGCGCGCCCGCGAGCCGCGCGTACGGGGTGCGCCCCCGGGCCGCCGCCACCTCGGCGCGCTCGATGACCAGCACCGCCGCGCCCTCGCCGAGCACGAACCCGTCACGGGACTTGTCGAAGGGCCGCGAGGCCGTCTCCGGCTCGTCGTTGCGGGTGGACAGCGCCTGCGCCTGGCCGAACCCGGCCATGGTCAGCTGGTTCACGCACGCCTCGGTGCCGCCCGCGATCACCACGTCCGCGCGGCCGAGCCGGATCAGGTCCAGCGCGTGCGCGACCGCCTCCGCCCCGGAGGCGCAGGCGCTGACCGGGGTGATCGCCCCGCCGCGCGCGCCGAACTCCAGGCTCAGCACGGCGGCCCCGCTGTTCGGCATGATCATCTGGATCATGCGGGGGGACACCCGGCGCGGGCCCTTGGTGACCAGCGCCTCGTTGTTCTCCAGCAGACTGGTGATGCCGCCGATGCCGGTCGCCATGACCACCGCGAGCCGCTCGGGAGCCACCGCGCCCTCGGTCAGCCCCGCGTCGGCCCACGCCTCCCGCGCGGCCACCAGCGCGGCCTGGGTGGAGCGGTCCAGCCGCCGGGAGACCACCCGGTCGATCTTCTCGGTGGGGTCCACCGCCATCCGGGCGGCGATACGGGCCTTGAGCGGCTCGGCCCACTCCTCGGTCAGCGCGGCCGCGCCGGAGCGCCCGGCCAGCAACCCCGCCCATGTGGTGGCGACGTCACCCCCGAGCGGGGTGGTCGCGCCAAGGCCGGTGATCACTGCGTCGGTCATCGATCATCCCTTGCGTGTGCACATCTCGTCGGAGGTGCAGACTAGGTGATCGGCTACCGGCGCTCGCGGCAGCTCTTCTCCGGCAGGTTGGCCGATGCCCACTGCGCGAGCTGCTCCAGCACCGGGCTGAGGTTCTCGCCGTTGCCGGTCAGCCGGTAGCTCACCGACAGCGGCGGTCCGGGGCTGACCTCCCTGGCCAGCAGGCCCGCGGCGGTCAGCTCGGTCAGCCGGTCGGAGAGCACCGAGTCGCTGATCCCGCCGATCGCCCGCTTGAGCTCGGCGAAGCCGGCCGGTCCGTGCGCGAGCGTGCCGATGATCACGCCGTTCCAGCGCTTGCCCAGGAAGTCGAAGGCGCGCGCCAGCGCCCCGTCGCAGCTGCGGGCTTCCTTCGGCGGTGTGGGCACCGGCTCATCCTAGATGAACTATCAGGATCGTAGCCGCTTCGAATCCAGTAGTGCTACGTTTTCCGAAGTGACTCCGGATTGCCTACCGGGGTCGTCCCGAGGAGGACCGACATGACCACGAACACCGATTCCGCGCTGCTGCTGGACAAGGCCGCCCAGGAGCTGCTGTTCACCGAGGCTCGCACGGCGAACACCTTCAGCCAGGAGCCGGTTCCCGACGAGACGCTCCGCGCGATCTGGGAGCTGGCCCAGTGGGCGCCGACGGCGCTCAACACCAACCCGCTGCGCGTGCACTACCTGCGCACCGAGGAGGCGAAGTCCCGCCTCGTCCCGCACATGGCCGAGGGCAACCGGGCCAAGACGGCCAGCGCCCCGGTGGTCGCGGTCCTCGCGGCGGACACCGACTTCCACGAGCACATCCCGCACCTGGTCCCGTTCCGGCCGGAGGCGCGCGAGTACTTCGCCGCCGACGAGAAGATGCGCACCGATGCCGCCCACTTCAACTCGGCGCTGCAGGCGGGCTACTTCCTGCTCGCCGTCCGCGCGGCGGGCCTTGCGGCCGGCCCCATGGGCGGCTTCGACCGCGAGGGCGTCGATCGCGAGTTCTTCCCGGAGGGACGGCTGAGGTCTCTGCTCGTGGTCAACATCGGCAAGCCGGGGGAGAACCCGTGGTTCGACCGCCTGCCCCGGCTGGCCTACGACGACGTCGTCACACTGGCCTGATGCCCGACTTCTTCGCCGTGGTGGACGACCTGGTGCGCCGAGCCGGAGTGGTGGTCGAGCGCCGCCGAGGCTCGGCGCACCCCCGCTTCCCGGACGCGGTCTACCCGGTGGACTACGGCCACGTGCCCGGGACCGCCGGGGGTGACGGCGCGGAGCTGGACGCCTTCCTGGGCACGGCGGGTGGAGGGGTGCGCGCCGCGCTGGTCACGGCGGACCCGGGCAAGGGCGACGTGGAGGTGAAGCTGCTCGTGGGCTGCTCCCCGGCGGAGGAAGAGGCGGCGGAGCGCTTCCTGCGGGACACCCTTCGGCTCGGCGTGCACCGCCTCGCTCGCCCGTAGCCCCGCGTCGGCCCTCCGCGTCACCCGTTTGCCGCGCAGTGACGCTCCTCGCTTTTTGAGCAATTCTCGTGTGCGACCTGGCGAAATGCGCGCATCGATTCAGGGTGGCCTGGAACGTAATCAAGACTAGATCAAGTGTTATCAAGCGGAGGTTAAGCCCAGGTTGACGATGGTCGCGATTCCTGCCACCTTTTAGCAAGCCAAATGCAAAAAGTTTGAGAAGCGGGGCGGGCGATATGCGTCCCCACGCGAGGAGGAGTTGAGGCAATGAGTCGACCGTCGAACGAGCCCGAATCGAATGTGCGGTGCGCGCCGGCCCCGCGCGCCGCGACGGCCTGCGGTGGCAGGCGCTGCGAGACCACGGACTGCTTCCTCGCCTGCGTCGCCGCCAAGACCCGTGAGCTGGGCGATCCCTGGCGGCGTGTGGGCGGCTCCGTGCTGAGCTCGCCCCGCTCCAGGCGTCCGGTCTCCCCGGAGCCCGCTTCCCGCCGCCCCGGCGGCTGGCCCTCCTTCTGACGGCGCACGCGCCGCGTCATTCGAGCCCCCTTTGCTCCGCCTCCCCGAAAGGGTGATGGCGCGGCAGGGGGCTCTTTTTGTGTCCGTCGAATGTGAAATGGAAGCGCTCTCTCGCGTGTTGTGGGCCACATGATTTGTGTCGGTTCGGAGTGCGGCGAATTGTCGCCAACGTTTGCATGAACGTGAATGCCGCGAGCGTGATGTCACATTTCGGCGAACGAGTCAGCCGGGAACGGCTGTCCGCCACGGCGTGGCGTCGGCGAGCAGGCCGAGCATGCCGGACACCAGGCGCATCTGGTCGACCGTGCGGATGTCCGCATCGACCAGCCTCGGCGAGCAGACCACCACCGCCACCGCCTGGGCGCGGGACAGCGCCACGTTCAGCCGGTTCCTGGACAGCAGGAACTCCAGGCCACGGGGGAGGTCCACCGCCGACGACGAGGTCATCGTCGCGATCACCACCGGGGCTTCCTGGCCCTGGAAGCGGTCCACGGTGCCCACGCGCACCTCGCCGTGGCCCGCCTTCTCCAGCTCCTGGCGCACCACGCGCACCTGGAGGTTGTACGGCGCCACCACCATGACGTCGGCCGCGGTCAGGGGGCGGGAGGTCCCGCCGTCGGTCCACGTGCGGCCGACCAGCGTGGACACGATCTCCGCGACCGCGCGGGCCTCCTCGGTCGAGCTGGTGGTGTTGTGCTGGTGCTCCACCGAGCGGACGTGCAGACCGGGGGAGACGCCCGCGACCGCCCGCTCCGCCGCGCTGGGGTGGGCGTGCAGCAGTCCCGCGTAGGACAGCTGGGACACCGGGGCGCACACCGCCGGGTGCATGCGGCGGGACTGGTCCAGGAAGTAGCCGAGGGCGGCGGGGATCACGTCCGCATCGCCGATCAGGTGGCCGAGGGCCGATGCGTCCGCGCCCGCGGGGTGGGTGCCCTGGACGACCTGCGGGAGCTGCTGCGGGTCGCCGAGCAGGACCAGGTTCCTGGCGCACATCGACACCGCGAGCGCGTCGGCGAGGGCGAACTGCCCGGCCTCGTCGATGATCAGGACGTCGAAGGGGTCCGCGCGCAGCGCCGCGTTGGCGAAGGTCCACGCGGTGCCGCCGACCAGGTGGCCGCCGGGGTGGTCGGCCCGCCAGCTCGCCAGCGCGGCGGTGCTCCTCGGCTGCTCCCAGGGGTTCGCCGGGTCGGCCGCCTTCTTGGGGCGCTTGGCCGCCGGGACCACCGCGCCGGTGCGCTGGACCGCGCTGAGCACGTTCTCCACCGCCTTGTGGCTGGTGGAGGTCACCGCGACCGTCCTGCCGGTGCCGACGAGGTGCGCGATCAGGCGGCTGGCCAGGTAGGTCTTGCCGGCACCCGGCGGGCCCTGCACGGCGAGCACCGAGTTCTCCAGCAGGTCCACCGCCTCGATCACCGTCGCGACCAGGTCGGGGCCGGGCGCGGGCAACCGTCCGCCGCGCAGCCGTGGCGTGCGGCCCAGCAGGTCGACGCCCGGCAGCGCCGGGAGCAGGGGGAGCAGCTCGACGACCCGCTGGGCGAGGTCCGCGACGGCCTCGTCCTTGGGGCTCGGGCGGACCGGGCTGCCCGGCAGCACCGCGACCGGGACGGCCCGCTGGTCGAGGTCGGTCGGCTTCGCGCTCTCCTGGACCACCACGCCGTCCGTGCTCGACTCCAGCACCTCGGCGTCCCGGGTCCAGCCCTGCGAGGTGCCCGGGTAGAGCAGCCGGACCTTGTCGCCGACGGTGAACGGGTGCGGTCGCTCCGGGTCGCACACCGCCCGCACGACGCGCTTGGCGGTGCGGATCCGGCCGGACGGCATCGTCCAGTCCCCGGGGTGGACGGAGATCGGCACCGTGCAGCCGCTGTCGGCTTCGAGATCGGGCAGCGGGGCCGCCACCTGGCGGAAGAACTCCCACCACGCCGGGTTCGTCTCGCGCCGGTGGTAGCCGACCGCCGCCGCCAGCAGCGCGCGGGCGCGCTCCTCGTCGCTGGCCAGGGCCGGGTTGTCCGGCAGGTCCGCCATCAGCGGCTCGACGATCGCCGCCAGCCGCGCCGCGCGTTCCGCCCTGCGCTCGGCGGCCTGCTCGTCCGCCGCCGACTCGATCGCCGCGTCCAAAGTGGACAGATCGGGGGCCGGGTCCGGCTCGATGCCCGCTTCCGCACGCACCCTCAGCAGGAACCGGTACAGCCGGTGCGTCGAAACGCAGTCGTACTCGTTGTAGTCGCTGATGCCCGCCAGAATCTCCGCGGCACGGTCGGTCTCACCGCGTTCCAGGAGGCTGAGGTACTCCTCGTAGGCCTCGATGCTCGACGCGGCGGTCTGCACGTCGCCCGCACGGGCGGTGGGCATGTACAGCGGCTCCAGGTACTTGATGGAGTACGACCGCTGCGACACGCGCAATGCCTTGCGCACCACGGCGTAGAGATCGACCAGCGCACCCGCCCGCAGCAGCGCGTCAACCTCCTCCTCGCGTGTGGAATGCAGTGCTGCCAACCGTTTCAACGCCGAGGTCTCGTACGGCGCGTAGTGGTAGACGTGTGCGCCGGGGTGTTCGTCGAGCCGGGCGCGGGCGAAGTCGACGAAGTCCTCGAACGCCTTCTTCTCCTGCGCCCGCGTGTGCGCCCAGAACGGGGTGAACTCCTCCGAGTCACCGGTCACCGCGCCGAAGAGGTACTCCAGCCCGGTGCCGCCGAGTGCGTACGGGTCGCCCTCCATGTCGAAGAACACGTCGCCGGGACTCGGCTCCGGCAGCCCCGCGAGCGCGCCCGGCGAGACGATCTCGTAGCTCACCTCGCCGACCGGGTTGTCCTCGGTGCGCGTCGCGTCCTGCCGGATCTGGAGGGTGGCCTGCGCGCGCAGACCGGTGAACGTGGCGATCGACAGCGTCGAAGGACGCTGCTCCATCGTGGCGCAGGCCAGCGCGTCGATGGTGTCGAGGCCGGCGCTGGCGAGCTTGCGCCGCTGGTCGGTGCGCATGCCCGCCACCAGGGACAGGTCGCGGGCCCCGGTCCGGCCCGCGTCGCAGTGCTTGGCGAAGCGGCACGACGCGCACGCGGGCCGTTCGTCCGCCCACAGCCGCTCGGGCAGCTCGACGGGGGCAGACAGGCGTTGCCGCAGCCGGTCCCGCAGGTGGGTGAGCAACGGCCGGAAGTCAGCGACGCGCAGGCTGTGGTGGGTGCCGTCGCCCAGCATCAGGTGCATGTCCGGTCCCGCCGGATGACCGGCTCGCGCGAGGGCGTCGGCGTAGGCGGTGAGCTGGAGGACGGCGGCGGGCCGGGCGTGCCGCGCGAGCTTGGCGTCGTACGGCTCGTACTCGCCGTCGCCGGTCAGCACGAGGAAGTCGGCGCGGCCGTAGAAGCCGTCGTCGTAGAACACCGGCTGGTAGACCACCAGCGCTCCCGACTTCAGCGCCTCGCGGGTCTCCTCGGCCGCCTTGGCCAGCGCGGCCGGGGTCGGCGCGGGTTGGCCGATCTCCACGACTCCGGCGCCGTGGCGGGCGCGGAAGCGTTGCAGCACAGCCTGTTCGTGGGCGAGGCCGTGCTTGGCGACCAGCTGTGCGCCGCTCTGCTCCGGGCGCGGCGCGCCGGGCAGTCCGACGGCCAGCGCCTGGGTGAGCAGGCTGCGGTGGTCGCACTCCATCAGATCGACCAGGTCGGTCGGGGAGAGGACGAGGCCGTCGTCGGTGCTGAGCATCCAGAGCAGTCTGCCCTGCCCGCCCCCGGCCCCGCCCAACGGGCACGGGCGAACGGGTGTGCGGAGAGCACCACGTTCGCCCGTTCGCTGCTGTCACGGCCGCGCCGCCCCTCGGTAGCGTGGTCGTCTTCCTCGGGGTCCGATGTCGTGGGCCGCTCGGTGTGGGCAGGAGCCGTCTCGGCGCCGGTGTGAGGACCGGCGCGGGTCCGCGAGAGGGCGACTGCTGTCGAAATGGCCCGGCCTGGAGCCCTGGCCCGGCTGCGTTCCGCGCTCGCAGCCGGGTCAGGGCGCCGCTCGGTGACCGGGACGGCCCAGTTCACCGAATGGGATAACCCGGAAGCCGTGACCCACCTAGGGTAAGCGACTGTGAACCGCACTTTTCAGGTCGATCTGCGCGGCGTCGTCGATCTGCTCAGCCACCACCTGTACTCCAGTCCCCGTGTCTACCTGCGCGAGCTGATGCAGAACGCGGTCGACGCGGTCACCGCCCGGCGCGCGGCCGACTCCGGCGCGCCCACCGGGATCGCGGTCGAGGTGACCGGCAGGACGCTCACGGTCACCGACACCGGAGTCGGCCTGACCGAGGAGCAGGTGCACGAGCTGCTGGCCACGATCGGCCGCAGTTCGAAGCGCGACGAGCTCGGCTTCGCCCGGCACGAGTTCCTCGGCCAGTTCGGCATCGGCCTGCTGTCGGCCTTCCTGGTCGCCGACGAGGTCCGCGTGCTCACGCGATCGGTCAGCGGTGGCGCGGCCGTGGAGTGGGTCGGCCGCGCGGACGGCACCTACCGGATCGGCCCCGCCGAGCGCGAGCTGCCCGGCACGACGGTGGAGCTCACCGCGCGCCAGGGCGCCGAGCAGTGGTTCGCCGTGGAGACCGTCACGGAGCTGTGCGCCCTGTACGGCTCGATGCTGCCGTTCCCGGTCACGGTGCGGGGCAAGGCGATCAGCGGTGAGGGCACGCCGTGGCGCGAGGACGACCGCGCGCCTGGACAGCGCACGGCGGACCTGGTCGGGTACGCACAGGACGTCCTCGGGTTCACGCCGTTCGACGTGATCGACCTCGACGTGCCGGAAGCCGGGCTGAGCGGTGTGGCCTACGTGCTGCCGTTCCCGGCCAACCCCGCTGAGCAGGCCGGGCACCGCGTGTACCTCAAGCGCATGTTGCTGACGGAGAGCGCCGACAGCCTGCTGCCGGGGTGGGCGTTCTTCGCGCGGTGCGTGGTCGACGCCGAGGAGCTGCGGCCCACCGCCAGCCGTGAGGCGCTCTACGCCGACGGGCTGCTGGACTCGACGCGGGAGGCGCTCGGCGAGCACCTGCGCGGGTGGCTCGTCGGGCTGGCGCGCACCGACCCCGCGCGGCTCGGCCGGTTCCTGGAGATCCACCACCTCGGGGTGAAGGCGCTCGCGTTGCACGACGAGGAGATGCTGCGGCTGGTCGAGCAGTGGATGCCGATGGAGACCAACGTCGGCAGGATGACGCTCGCCGACTTCCGCGCCCGCCACGGCGACGTGCGCTACACCCTGACCACCGACGACTTCCGGCAGCTCGCCGCGGTCGCCGCCGCACAGGGCCTCGCCGTGGTCAACGGCGGTTACACCTACGACTCCGAGATCATCGCCCGGCTTCCCGTGCTCGACCCGGACCAGTCCGTGCGGCGGCTGGAGCCCACCGACCTGATGACCCGGTTCGACTCGGTGGCCCCCGCCACCGAGCTGGAGCTGCGGCCGTTCCTGGCCGCGGCGCAGCGCGCGATGGACCAGCTCGGGTGCGAGGTGGTGCTGCGGTCCTTCGAGCCCGCGGCACTGCCCGTGCTGTACCTGCTGGACCGCTCCGCCGCGTTCCATGCGGAGCTGCGGTCCACAAAGGACAGAGTGGACGAGCTGTGGGCCGGGGTGCTCGCCGCGTTCGACAAACCCGCCGACGACCGCCCGCAGCTCGTGCTCAACCACCGCAACGCCCTGGTGCGGCGGGTGTGCGGGCTGCGCGAGCCGGAGCTGGTCGCCCTCGCCGTGGAATCCCTGTACGGCCAGGCGTTGCTGCTCGGGTACCACCCGATCCGGCCCGCCGACGCCGCCCTGCTGAACCGCTCGTTCCTCGGCCTGCTCGACCAGGCCGTCCCCATGGAGGACACCCCGTGAGTCTGACCCACCAGCAGCTCGACGAGATGATGGTCGCCGCGTGGCAGCTGCCGTTCGGGCCGTCGGCCACCGCGGCAGCCGAGGAGGTCATCCAGCACGCCGACGCCAACATGTGGCCGGACCTGCAGTACGCGGGCCGCATCCTGGCGACCCGCTGCTACCAGTACGGCGCGGAGCCCTCCAAGGCGTTCGTCACCTTCTCCTGGTGCCTCAACGCCTACGACCGCGGTGAGGCCGACCCGCGCTTCGACCACCAGCTGTTCTGGTACTTCAAGTGGATGGTCGGCTCGCTGACCACCTTCCCCGAGGTGCCCCTCGACCGCGCCCGCGCGGTGCTCGACGACATGGAGCGCCGCTACAAGATCGCCGGCCACGGCATGAACGCGGTGCACCAGCGCAGGGAGATGCTGGCGCGGCACATCGGCGACATGGACACCGCTCGCGAGCAGTACCGCCTGTGGAACGCGAGCGCGCGCGACGCCATGTCCGACTGCGAGCGCTGCGAACCGGGTGCCAAGGTCAACCACCTGGTCCGGCTCGGCCGCTACGAGGAGGCGATCGAGGTCGCGCAACCCGGGTTGGTCAGCGACGGCGACTGCTCCGAGCAGCCCCAGGGAATCCTCACCAACCTCCTGGTGGCCTACCTGCGCACGGGTCGGCTGGAGGAGGCCGTCGACGCGCACCGCAGGGCCTACCGTGCGATGCAGCACGACCGCGGCGAGCTGCACGCGATCGGCTCGCACCTGCGGTTCTGCGCCCTGACCGGCAACCACTCCCGCGGCCTTGAGCTGCTGGAGCGCCACATCGGCTGGCTGGAGGAGCCACCGACCCCGATGGCGGAGATGTGGTTCGCCGGAGCCGCCGCCAACCTGCTCGCCCGGCTGGTCGACGCGGGCTACGACGACATCACCGTGCGGCGCCCCGGCGGCGAGGTCGAGGTCCGCGACCTGCTGCCGGAGCTGGCCGCGCGGGCGCGGGAGATCGCGGCGCGCTTCGACGCCCGCAACGGCACCGGCGAACAGGGTGAGCGCGTCCGCGAGCTGATCGAGGCCGAGCCGATCGTGGAGTACCTCCCGCTCTCCGGCGTGGCCCGCAGGGCGGAGCTACTGGAGGAGGTCGAGTCGAGCACGCCTGCCGCGGGCGTCGTGGAGTCCATTGTGGACCCGGTCGAGCTTGCCGACCTGGCGGAGCTGGAGTTCTTGCGGGACAACGACTCCGTGTCCGCCGAAGCCTGGGAGCGCTTCGACGAGCTGTGCCCTGAGCCGAACTCGCTGCTGCTCGCCCGCCGGGTCACCGGACTCGGCGCGCACGCCGCTGGCGAGGAGCCCGAGGAGGCCGAACGGCACTGGCTGCGCGCGCTGGAGCTGTTCACCGAGGCGGGCGAGGAGGCGCTCGCCCTCGCCGTGCGCAGCCGGATCGGCATGATCCGCTGCCTGCTGGGCCGTCCCGATGACGGGCTGCCGATGATCACCGACGCCGTGGACCGGCTCGGGGAGCTGGGCGAGGCCGAGCAGCAGGTCCGCGCCCTGTCCCGCCTCGCATCGGCCTACCAGACGCAGAACCGCGTCGACGAGGCATGGGAGACGTTGACGCGCGCGCGGGAGCTCGTGGAGCCGACCGGCGACACCGAGCTGACCGCGGACGTCGTCCTCGCGATGGTGCCACTGCTCGTGCAGCGCCAGGACATCGGCGCAGCACTGGCACTCGCCGAGCGCGCGATCTCGCTCTATAGCACGGTTCCCGGCACCAACCGGCTCCGCCAGGCGCAGTTCATGGCGGCCAACCTCCGCGCGGGCGCTGGCGAGTTCGACGTGGCCGACGGCCTGCTCGCCGAGGCGGCGCACAGCACGTCCCCGGTGCTGCGCGCGGCGGCTCTGCACACCAGGGGCCGCGTGGCGATGGACCAGAACCGCTTCGAGCACGCGACGGAGCACCTGACCGACGCGGTCGCGGTGTTCAGCAACGCCGGAGAACCGGTGCACGCGGCCCATGTGCGCGTCGACCTGGCCGCCGCCGCGCTGAACAACGAGCGGTTCTCCGACGCGGCCGACGCCGCAGAGGAGGCCCTGCCCGTGCTCGAACGCGCCGGAGCCACCGACGAGGACTTCCGCGCGCGCTTCCTGCTGGCGAAGGCCTACGAAGTGCTCGGCCAGCAAGCACAGGCCGTCGACCTGCTGGACCAGGTCTCCGCGCACTTCGTCGCCGGCGGCGACTTCGCTGGCGCCGCGCAGATGTTCACCAACGCGGGCGAGATCCTGGACCGTCTCGACCGCGACGGCGAGGCTGCTGCCCACTTCGCCGCGGCGGCGGACGCGTGCCAGGCGGCGGGGGAGATGCCGCTGGAGGAGGTGGCCAACCGCCGCGCGGCCGCGTTGTCCTGGCACTGGGCGCACAACATGGAGCGCTGCATGGCCGAACTGTCCACAGCGGACACTCTCGCGGCGGCGCTGCCCGAGGGCGAGCCGCACGCGCTGTGGCAGCGCTCGCTGGTCAGCTACGACGGTGCCCGCATCTTCGCCAACGTCGGCGAGTTCACCACCGCGCTGGAGCGGGCCCTGGTCGCCATCAAGGGTTTCCGCGAGCTGGGCGCCGCGGTCGAGGCGACGATCGCGGAGGTCCTGCGCGGCAGGCTGCTGGCGAACCTGGACCGCCGCGACGAGGCGGTCACGGTCCTGACGGCCGCCCTGGCCGAGGTCCCCGAGGAAGCGGAGGGCCAGCGCGAGCACATCCAGGCCCTCCTCACCGAGCTCCGCCACCCCTAGCCCACCCCCGTACCCGCCATTCGCGGGCTTATGGACCTGTTCGCGCGTCGCGAAGCGTCCATAAGCCCGCGAATGGCCGGTTTAGAGGCGGGGGTCTACGGGTTCGGACTCTAGGGCGAGGACGGCGAAGACCGGCTCGTGCACCCGCCAGAGGGGTTCGCCACGGGCGGCCCGGTCCAGTGACTCCAGGCCGAGCGCGTACTCGCGCAGCGCCATCGAGCGCTTGTGGCCGATCCCGCGCCTGCGGAGCCGGTCGAGGTGGGTCTCCTCGGTGTAGTCCGGGCCGTAGATGATCCGCAGGTACTCCCGGCCGCGGACCTTGATCCCAGGCTGCGCCAGGCCCTTGCGGGCGCGGGTGAGGTTGGCGTGCGGCTTGACCACCATGCCTTCGCCGCCCTCGGCCGTCATCTCCTCCCACCACCGGACGCCCGCGGCGGTCGATGCCGGGTCGGTGGTGTCCACCAGCAGCCTTCCGGTGCGGCGCACCAGCTCCGGGTCCGCGTCCACCAGCCGGTCGGCCAGCGCGAGGTGCCACGAGTGGTCGCGGGTGTAGTAGGTCGCGCCCTCCGTCGCCAGCAGCTGGAACGGCGCGAGGGCGATCCCCTCCAGACCGGACGTCGGCCAGCAGTAGCGGCGGTAGGACTCGGTGAACGCCTCCGCGTTGTCCGCGCGTGCCGACGTCCGGTCCAGCAGCTCCTGGACGTCGATGCCGCGTTCGCTCGCCGTCCGCAGCGCGGACACCGCAGCGGGCAAGGCGGTCCTGGCCGCCGCGCCGACCGCGGCGTACTGGTTGCGCAGCAGGTCCTCCGCCTTCGCCGACCACGGCAGCAGCTCGCAGTCCAGCAGCAGCCAGCCGGTGTCCAGCTCCTCCCACAGGCCCGCCGAGGTGACCGCGGCACGCAGTCGCGACAGCAGCCGCTCGGTCAGCGACGGGTCGAAGAACGGCCGCCCGGTGCGGGTGTGGACTGCGCCGGTGGTGCCGCCGGACGCGCCGAACCGGGACGCGGCGACCGATTCGTCGCGGCACACCACGACCACCGCGCGGGAGCCCATGTGCTTCTCCTCGCAGATGACCTCGGCGATGCCGTCGGCCCGGAAGCTGTCGAACGCCTCGGCCGGGTGCTCCAGCAGCCCCGGCTGGGTGGAGGTGGCGCTCGGGGCCATGGTCGGCGGCAGGTAGAGCAGCCACCGCGGTTCGAGGGCGAAGCGGCTCATCACTTCGAGCGCGCCCGCCGCGCTCTGCTCGCTGATGCTGATCCGGCCGTGGTGCGCGGTCTCCACGACCCGCTTGCCGAGCACGTCGGTGACGTCGAGCGCGTCCGGCTCACGACGCGGCGCCAAACTGTCCACAGTGGACGTCGGGAACGGCTTCGTCGGCTCGTACCAGACCTTCTCCGCGGGGACGGAGACCACGTCCTTCTCCGGGTAGCGCAGCGCGGTGAGCCTGCCGCCGAACACGCAGCCGGTGTCCAGGCACATCGTGTTGTTGATCCACTCGACCTCGGGCGTCGGCACGTGCCCGTAGAGGACCATCGCCTTGCCCCGGTAGTCCGCCGCCCACGGATAGCGCACCGGCAGGCCGAACTCGTCGGTCTCCCCGGTGGAGTCGCCGTAGAGCGCGAAGCTGCGCACCCGCCCGGAGGCGCGGCCGTGGTAGGCCTCCTTGAGCCCGGCGTGCGCGACGACGAGCTTCCCGCCGTCCAGCACCAGGTGCGAGACCAGGCCGTGGCAGAACTCCTCGACCTCCTTGCGGAACTCGGGCGTCTCCTTCTCCAACTGCTCCAAGGTCTCCGCGAGGCCGTGTGTCACCTGCACGTTGCGGCCCTGCAACGACCGCACGAGCTTGTTCTCGTGGTTGCCCGGCACCGCCAGCGCGTGCCCCGCGCCGACCATGCCCATCACCAGGCGCAGCACGCCGGGGGAGTCGGGGCCGCGGTCGACGAGATCGCCGACGAACACCGCGCGCCGCGAGGGGTGCGCCGCGTCCACGGCACGCCCCTCGGCGTCGCGGGTGATCGTGTACCCCAGCGAGGTCAGCAGCGCCTCCAGCTCCGAGCGGCAGCCGTGGACGTCACCGATCACGTCGAACGGCCCGGTCTCGTGCCGGAAGTCGTTGAGCAGCCGCTCGCGCACGACGCGCGCCTGCCCGACCTCCTCCTCGCCGCGCAGCACGTGGACCTTGCGGAAACCCTCCTTGGTCAGGCCGCGCAGCCCGCGCCGCAGCTGCGCCCGCTGCCGCCGCACCACGTGCTCGCCGAAGTCCCGGTCCGGGCGCGTGGAGTTGCGGTCGTGGCACAGCTGCTCCGGCAGGTCGAGCACGATGGCCACCGGCAGCACGTCGTGCGCGCGGGCCAGCTCGACCAGCCTCTTGCGCGCCTCCGGCTGCACGTTCGTCGCGTCGACCACGGTCAGCCGCCCGGCGCTGAGCCGCTTGGCCGCGATGAAGTTCAGCACCTCGAAGGCGTCCTTGCTGGCCGCTTGGTCGTTCTCGTCGTCGGCGACCAGGCCGCGGCAGAAGTCGCTGGAGACCACCTCGAAGCGCCCGAAGTGCTCCCGCGCGAAGGTCGACTTGCCTGACCCGGACGCGCCGACGAGCACCACCAGCGACAGCTCCGGGATTGTCAGATCGATGCTCATCACGCCCCCACCACTGAGAAAACGGCCATCTGCGTCGGCGGACCCAGCTCCGGGTCCTCCGGGCCCACCGGCAGATACCGGACGCCGTAGCCGTGCGTGGCCGCGACGCCGTCGGCCCACTCGCGGAACTGCGCGCGAGTCCATTCGAAACGGTGGTCGCGATGCCGCATCGTCCCGGCGGGCAGGTCCTCGTAGCGGACGTTGTACTCGACGTTCGGCGTCGTCACGACGACCGTGGTCGGCCGCGCGTACCCGAACACCGTGGACGCGAGCGCGCCGATGCGCGGCGGGTCCACGTGTTCAATGACCTCCATCAGCACCACGGCGTCGTAGCCGCGCAGCCGGTCGTCGCGGTAGGTCAGCGAGGACTGGAGCAGTGTCAGCCGCTCGCGCTGCCGGTCGGGCATGCGGTCCAGGCGCAGCTTGCGAGCGGCGAACTCCAACGCGCGGTGCGAGACGTCCACGCCCAGGACCTCGCGGAAGTTCGCGTCCGCCAACAGGTCGCGGAGCAGCGCGCCCTCACCGCAACCGAGGTCCACCACGCGCGCGGCACCGGCGCCGCGCAACGCCGCCAGCACGGCACCGCGCCGCTGCAACGCGAGCGAGACCTTCGGCTCCGCCTCCTCGCCGTCCGCGAGGGCGGGGTCGGGCACCGCGTTGTCCAGCACCTCCGGCTCGGCGTCGTCGCGTTCGGCGAGCCTGCCCACGGCCGTGCTCACCAGCTCCCCGCGGTGGGCGAGGTACCGCCGCGTGATCACCTCACGGGCCGGGTGCGCGCCGAGCCAGCCCTCGCCCGCGCGGATCAGCTTGTCCACCTCGTCAGGGCTGACCCAGTAGTGCTTGGCGTTGTCCAGCACGGGAAGCAGCACGTAGAGGTGGTTCAACGCCTCGGACAGCCGGACCTCGCCGGTCAGCCGCAGCTCGACGTAGCGCGAGTCGCCCCACTCCGGCATCCGCGGGTCCAGCGGCACCGGGCGGGCGTCCACGGCCCAGCCCAGCGGCTCGAACATCTGCCTCGCCACGTCGGCACCGCCCCGGCACGGCAGGACGGGAACACAGATCTCCAAGGGCAGCCGCTGCTCCGGCAGCTCCGGGCGCAGGTCGCAGCGGCCGGCCATCGCGGTGCGGAACACCTTGCCCAGCGCGACGGCCAGCATCGAGGACGCGGCGTACGGCCGGTCGTTGACGTACTGCGTCAGCGAGAAACCGTCCGTCCCACCAGGGCGACGGCCGCGCACCAGCGCGACCGGGTCCACCTCCAGCAGCAGCGCGACCGTGCAGCGATGGTCGGTGGCCTCCGGGTAGAAGACGTGGGCCGAGCCCCCGGAGACGTCGAAGGTCTGCGCCTTCTCCGGGTGCTTGTGCAGCAGGAAACCCAGGTCAGTGGCCTTTCCCGCGGTTGAGGAGATCGTCAGCAACACCGCCGCAGTCTGTCACTCGTCCCGGTGGTGGCGCCCGGGATTTCCGCGCTCCGATAGCACGATCGGGTGTGACGCACGCGGAACCGCGTCAAGGTTCGCTGACTCGTTCGTCCCCTCCCCGTCCGAGCAACGGTGAGGGAAGGGACGACGGCGATGAGCAGGGAGCACTCCGAGATCCGGTCCGCGGCGATGTTCGACCTGCTGGCCGGTTCGCCGGTCGCCGTGGAGGTCGAGCTCAGCTACTCCACCCGCGACCCGTACGCGGTCCGCGTGCTGTTCAACCCCTACGGCGACCAGAGCGTGGAGTGGATCCTCGCCCGCGACCTGCTCGCCGACGGACTGCTCGCCGAGGCGGGCGAGGGCGACGTCCGGATCTGGCCGGTGATGGACGAGCTGGACGTGGTGGTGCTGGAGTTCAGCACGCCGGCCGGGCAGGCGCGTTTCGGCGTGGACCCGGAGGACCTCGTCGACTTCCTCAACGAGACCTACGAGGTCGTCGCGCCGGACGAGGAGCCGCTGTGGTTCGACTTCGACCAGGAGCTGTCGCTGCTGACCGACACCACCAAGTAGCCGCCGGGTGAAGGACCACAGCACCGGTCGGGACCGGTGGTGCGCGGGACGGGTCCTAGAGCCTGTCCTGCACGTCGTCCTAATGCCCCGGGGTGGCACCGCCCCCGCGCCCCCGAGCACGCGTGCACCAGCTGGCGTGGCCGGGGTTTTCGCGTTTTGTCACCTTAATGTGAAATGGGAGCGCTCTTTTGCGCATCAAGGTGACAAAACGCGAAAGGAGGGCCGTGCAGGTGAGGGCGACTCGCGGGACGGGTCCTAGTCCTGGTCGCGGTTGAGGCCGAAGAGGATCCGCTGCATCACCTCGTGGCCGATCTCGGCACCGCCGTGCACCGGCTGCTCGGCCGAGATCTGCTCGGCCGCCCTGGACCGCCTGCGCTCGCGGCGCGGCAGCGGCACCGAGGAGCCGGTCAGCCCCGCGGGTAGCGGCAGCTCACGGCTGACCAGGCGGCCGTCGTCGACCTCGACGACCAGGCGGTCCCCGCACACCCGCAGCCGCACCGTGATGAGGCCCGGCGCGCGCGGGTCGGCGTTGTCGACCACCTCGGTGACCAGCTGGCACGCGGCCCGGCTCGTCTCCTCCACCATCGGCCGCAGTGACCACTCGCTCAACGCGAAGCGCACGAAGAGATCGGTGCAGTTCACGGCGCTGGGCAGCGCGATGAGTTGGAGATCGTCGACCTGTGTGGTGTCGGAGTTCACCCGGATCCTTCCGTCGTCCCACGTGTGCCCGGTGTTGAGAGCCGTATCTTGCCAACCCCGTCGTTCGCCCTGGAGGCGGGTCCGGTTAGCCCGTTCGGGCACTGCAACGTGCAGACGAACACGCCCCGTATTCGGCTTCCGCGATTACTTCAGTGTCCAATGAAATTAGTTCCCCGGTGCCCTGATCGCCTTGGTGCGCAAGGGAATCCGTCCCTGCGGCGGAGCGAAAACCCGCTGCGGACGTGAGGGATTTTGTTAAACCGAGCGGTCGCTCTAATAATGAGCGCGTGACCGGTTCGGGGGAGCGCGTCGTCGCGCACAGGGCGTGGGAGTGGATCATCGCGTGGGTCGGCGGGCCCGTGCTCGGGGCGGGCGTCGGCTGGGCGGTCAAGCCGCTCGCCGCGTGGGTCGCCGCGCTGCCGTGGGCCCCGCTGCAGGGGCCGTTCAAGCTCGCCGAGTCCGTGCCGGACTGGGTCCTGATCGGCGTCGGCGCGCTCGCCGGCCTCGCGCTCGCGTTCTTGGTCGCGATGGACATGCTGCGGGTGACCGTCTCGGCGGAGCGGGTCGTGCTCGAACGCGGTGACGACACCACGAGCATCGATGGCGCCGATGTCGGGACGGTCTTCCTGGACGGCAAGAAACTCGTGCTGCTGGGCGCCGACGGCCAGGAGCTGGCGTCGGAGAACACCGACCTCGACGCGAAGGCCCTGCGCGAGGCGTTCACCGCGACCGGGTACACGTGGCTGGCTGACGGCGATCCCCACAGCGGGGACTACCGGCTCTGGGTCGAGGACACCCCGGGGCTGCCCACGGGCGCTGACGCGCTTCTCAAAGCCCGCAAGCGCGCGATCAGCCGCAGTGATGACGAGGACGTGCGGCTGCTGCGCACCGAGCTGGTCAAGCTTGGAGTGGTGGTCCGCGACGACAAGAAGCGCCAGTACTGGCGACTGACTGCGAAGCGCTGACGTGCGCACCGTCGATCCGGCCAGGCACGAGGCCAAGCGCGCGCACATCCTGGGAGCCGCCGAGTTCTGCTTCTCCCGCAAGGGTTTCGAGCGGACCACGACGGCCGACATCTGCGCACGGGCCGGGATCAGCTCTGGCAGCCTGTTCCACTACTTCCCGAGCAAGCGCGCGGTCTTCGTGGCGATCTTCGAACAGGACGGCGAGCTGATCGCCGGGCACGTGGCGCGGGCCGCCGAGGCGGAGGACCCGGTGGCCGGGCTGCTGGAGCTGGTCGAGGCGCAGGTGCGACCGCTGGAGGACCCCGGGGCCGCGGGGCTGGTGACCGAGGTGATCGCGCAGGCAGGGCGCGACGAGGAGCTGGCCGTGGTCCTCGCGCGCAACGACGCCGCGCTGCGCGGGGGCATCGCCGGGCTGCTGCGCCGCGCCGCCGGGCTCAGACGGATCGACCGGGGGCTGGACCCGGACCGGACGGCGGGGTGGGTGGTCGCGCTGGTCGACGCGGTGTTCACGCGGGCGGCGACGGACCGCGACCTCGTCCTCGCCGAGGAGCTCGCGATGCTGAGGCTTATCCTGACCAGGTTCCTGCTCGTCGAGCGGCCGTGATCACGTTCGGAAGGATTGTCGTTGGGGCACAAGCAGATTCCCGTCGTCATCGTCGCCGGGTTCCTGGGCTCCGGGAAGACCACCCTGCTCAACCACCTGCTCGCCACCAGCGGCGGAACGCGGATCGGCGTGGTGGTCAACGACTTCGGCAGCATCAACATCGACGCCCTGCAGGTCGCCGGGCAGGTCGACTCGATGATCTCGCTGGGCAACGGCTGCCTGTGCTGCGTCGTCGACGCCTCCGGCATGGACGAGCTGCTGGCCCGGCTGGCCCGGCCCAGCGCGCGGATCGACGTGGTCGTCATCGAGGCCAGCGGCCTCGCCGAGCCCCGTGACCTGATCCGGATGGTGCTGGCCAGCGAGAACCCCCGGCTCTGCTACGGCGGACTGGTCGAGGTCGTCGACGGCGCCGAGTTCGAGGCCAGCAGGCGGCGCCACCCCGAGCTGGACAAGCACCTGCGCTACGCGGACCTGGTGGTGCTCAACAAGACCGACCGGGTCGGCGACGAGGACCTGCGGCTGCTGCTCAAGACCGTCACCGGGCTCAGCAAGGGGAAGCCGGTGCTGCCGACCGCGCACGGCCGCGTCGATCCCGCGTTGCTGTTCGAGCAGCGGCCCCAGCGCGAGGAGGTCGTGCGGCAGCTGTCCTTCGACGACCTCGACGACGACCACTCCGAGCACGCGCACGCGCGGTACGAGAGCGTGGAGTTCAGCTCGGACCAGCCGCTGAACCCCCGCCGCCTGATGGCTTTCCTCGACTCCCGCCCGGCCGGCCTGTACCGGATGAAGGGGTTCGTCCACTTCGGACTGCGCGGGCACCGGCAGAAGCACGTGCTGCACACCGTCGGCGGTTTCCTGCGCTTCGAACGGTCCCGGTGGGAGGCGGGCGAGGCGCACCGCACCCAGCTGGTGATGATCGGCGCCGGGATCGACGCGGGCGCCGTGCGGGCCGGGCTGGCCGCCTGCGTGGAGACCGACCCGGCATCGGCCGATCCCCAGGGCATGCTGGTGATCGCGCCGTACCTCCGCTAGCCGGGCAGCGCCCCGTGCGCGGCCTGGCCGGAGTGGCCGGGGTGGCCGGGTTTTCGCGTTTTGTCACCTTGATGCGCGAAAGAGCGCTCCCAAATCGCGTTAAGCCTACAAAACGCGAAATGAGGGGCGCGTGGGTGATCGCGCCAGGGGTGTCACCAACGTGACGGCCAGATACACCTAGCCGGGTAGTGCCCACTCCTGGGGCTGGGGCGCGCGGTGCGCGCCGACCGGGACCGGGACCGAGGTCTCCTCCAGTCGCCGGGCCGCCGAGCGCAGCCGGATCATGCCGGGCTGGATCGAGGCGGGATCGAAGGTCTCCGCCGAGAGCGCGGCGCGGGCCTTGACCAGCAGGGTCATCGTCTCGGCGACCGGGCCGTGCGGGTCCCGCGCGGCGAGGGCGGCCAGGGAGGGCTCGATCACGGCGAGCTCGGCCTCGAACTGAAGGGCGAGCTCGGAGATCGCGGCGATCGGCAGCTGGTGGCCGGACAGTTCGCGCAGGCCGCGGACCATGTCGTCGACGACCTGTCGCAGCGCCGCGATCACGGGCATCTCACTCACGGGCGCATTGTAGGGGGCGGCTGCACCATTCAGCTCAGTCATATGCGCCTTTTGGATCAACGGTGCGTTTTCGGGTGAGACCCGGCAACGGGGACGGCTGGCAAGAACACCGCTGACCACCGGATTTTGGCAATCGCCCGACAGTGCCTGATGCGCAAGGAAAATTCTTCCGCCGAAGAGGTTGCCCGGTGCCGTCGTGTGGTTATGTTCCTGCCATGCACACCGTCGCGGTGCTCGCGCTGCAGGACGTGGTGGTCTCCGATCTGGCCATGCCGATCGACGCCTTCGGCCGGGTGGTGCTGCCCAGCGGCAAGCAGGCCTACCGGGTGCGGGTCTGCGCGGAGGACGGCGCGGGCAACGACATCGACGCGGGTGTCTTCACTCTGCGCGCGCCGTGGGGGCTGGACGGGCTGTCCGCGGCGGACACCATCATCGTTCCTGGCCGTGGTGACCCGTCGCTGGAGCTGGCCGCACCGGTGGTGTCGGCGTTGCGCTCCGCGCTGGCGGCGGGGACCAGGATCGCCTCGATCTGCGTCGGCGCCTTCGTTCTGGCGCAGGCCGGAGTGCTGGATGGCTTGCGCGCCACCACGCATTGGCTCGGTACCGCCGAGCTCGCGCGCCGGTACCCGCGGATCTCCGTCGACCCCAACGTGCTCTACGTGGACAACGGCCAGGTGCTGACCTCCGCCGGTGCCGCGGCCGGACTGGACATGTGCCTGCACATGATCCGCAACGACCACGGATCCGCGGTCGCCGCCGACGCCGCGCGGATGATGGTGATGCCGTTGGAGCGCGCCGGTGGACAGGCGCAGTTCATCGTGCACGAGCCGCCCGCGCCGGACGGGGCGACGCTGGAGCCGTTGCTGCGCTGGCTCGCGGAGAACTTGGGGCGTGAACTGTCCCTTGAGGACATCGCGGCGCGCGCGTCGATGAGCACGCGCACGCTCAACCGCCGCTTCCGCGAGCAGACGGGCACGACACCGTTGCAGTGGCTGCATCGCGCGCGGCTGAGGCAGGCCCAGTACCTGCTGGAGACCACCGCGCACTCGGTGGAGCGGATCGCCGCGCAGGTCGGTTTCGGTTCCCCGACAACGTTTCGCGACCGGTTCAAGCGGCTCGTGGGAACGAGCCCGCACGCCTACCGCCGCGCGTTCCGGGGCGGCGGTGAGGCGGCTCTGGCGGGAAACGAAGGGCGCTAGCGGCGATCTCCCGGTCCGGCGGTGGTGGCCGCGACCGAGGGCCGTAGCCGCCACGACGGGACGACCGGGCAGCGTGTGTTCAGACGACCCGGAAGAAGATCTGGGCTCCCATGCCCCGATGAGACTTGTTGAACTGCTTCGGACCCTCGGGCCAGCACGTCTTCACGGTGCCGAAGTCCGCGCCGTCGGCCCACGTGCCGTAGACCTCGGCGCAGCCCAAGAACGGCAGCTTGTCCTTCACCCAGCCGTTCACCCGCGTCCAGCCTCCGGTGCAGGTGATCGTCCAGTGCGCCTCGCCGGTCCGGTACGACACGTCCTTCACGTCCCCGCAGGCGGGCCGGGCGGTGATTACGTCGACGGCGCTCTCCGCAGCCGCGGCGCCGGGACTCAGCAACGCCCCGCCGATGACCACGCCTGCCGTGAGAGCGGTGAAGCACCTCTTCTTCGTCATGTGAGTGCTCTTCCCTTTTCTCGGTGTCCCGGGCGGTGCTCGACGATCCCGGTCGTGGTGCACGTCGGTCCGCCCGTGGTGACGGTGTGCGTCACCCGCACCTGACCTGACGCCACGAGCGGAGCTCCTCCAGATGACTGCGGAGGATGGGCACCGCTGCTTCCGCCAGTCGTTTCACCTCGGGCGACTTCCCGGACTGGAGAACGCGTTCGGCGAGTCGAATGGACTCCTGGTGCGTGGCGATCTGCATGCGGAGCCAGGCTTTGTAGAAGACGTTGATGTCTCCGCTGAACAGCTTGCCGAGCTTCCTGAGCTCCTCGATCTGTCGCGGGGTCGGCGACTGGGGAAGCCGCACGCCGAGCCGACGGGCGACCGGCACCAGGTCATGCACCCGCTGCTGCTGGTCGTGGAGAACCTTCGCGGCGAAGTCGTAGATGTGGTAGCAGCGCACGTACGGTCCCCTGGCGCGGACGAGGCGGGCTGCCCTGAGGTCGGCGAGGTAACCCTGGTAGGCCTTGGTCAGGTACTGCCGGTCGTGCTGCGACACTCGCGTCGCGCCAGGCACGGCATCGGCTGCCGACGTGACGGGTGTGACGCTGTCGGCCGTTGTCGTCAGGCCGGGGGCGGCACTCGCGGCCGGTGCCGTGACGAGTGCGACGCCTGTGGCGACTGCCGCGGCGGCGATTGCGGTTCTGAAGGGATGGAGTCGCATTGGTTCCCCTTGGGGTGATGTTGCCGCTCAGGAGCGGAAGTGGTGTCCGGCTTCTGCGCGACGGCGTTTCGACGGAGTGCCAGGGGATTCATCGTCGATGGTGCGTGTGTGAACATGGCACTCAACCAAGATGCACCGAGGGTGGTCTTCGCCTTCTGGTGCCGGTGTTCACGGTAAGGTTTCCGGCTCCGCTTAGGAGAGGAAGCGCGGTGAAACACATGAATGGCCCACATGCGCGGCCCAAGGCGAGCTGCTCCTGTGCGGATGCTCTCAACAGGTGTCCTTGAACTCTCGCTGCCGTCGCCCCGCACGACCAGCCGTTGTTGCGGTGACAAAGAGAACGGGCGCGACGTTTTGGCTGAGCCCGCACGCCTACCGCCGCGCATTCCGGAGCTGCGGTGAGGCGGTTCTGGCAGGGAAAGCCGGACTGCTGGTCTCTGGCTCCAGACGGGATCGTTCCCGCGCCAGATAGCGGCCCAGCCACATCATCCTCCGCGAGTGCGGCCGAGGACACCAGCACCGCACAATCACGAACCTGTGCCCGGGTGACCTGATCCCAGGTCACCCGGACACCAGCAGATCGACCACGACGAACGGTAGTCCGTGGGCAGCCTTCTACGCCTCCACAACGACTCAGGGACCGCATCGTCGCGAGATCATTTCTTGGTGCGAGGAAGCTAGCAGTTGCGGCTGGCGACGTTGCGCCAGGTCTTGCCGTTGGCCTGGCCGTACTCGACGCCGTTGAACACCGGGCGGACGCGCTCGGTGCCCGCGGCGCCCCACGAGGCCCGGCCGTCACCGTTGCGGTCGTAGGCCTGCTCGTAGTGCAGGTGCGGGTGGCCGTTGGAGGTCGGCCCGGTCTTGCCGACGCGGCCGATCACCTGGCCCCGCTTGACCCGGGCACCGACCCCCACCGCCCGGGACTGCAGGTGGATGCCGGTGGTGAACCAGCCGCCGCCGTGGTTGATCTGGATCATGTTGCCCGCGTTGGAGTGGTAGAAGGACTGGTTGACCACGCCGTCGGCGGAGGCCACGTAGGGCGCGCCCTCGGTGCCGACCTGGTTGGGTTCCTTGACCATGTCCAGCGCGGGCGCGTGGCCCCACGTGTCGAGCCGCCACTTCTGGTTGCAGGGGAACGGCAGCTGGAACGCGGGCCGGGCTTCGGCGTTGACGTCCTGGCTCGCCGCCGCCAGTGCGGGCTGGCCCGCGAGGAACAGCAGCGCCGCGAGGACGCCGGTGGTGGTGCGGTGCATCGGACCCTCCTCCGTTGGGAAGTGGAACCCCCAGCACGGTAGGCAGGTCCGCTTGCACATCACCTACGTTGTGGCGCTGCCCGAAACCCCGTTCTCCGCCACGGTCAGCCGGAGAGCAGCGCGCGGGCCGTCTCGCGGGCCTGGCCGACCGGGTCGTCGAGGTGGCCGATGAGCAGCCCGGTCAGCGTGCCCTCGTAGAGCAGCAGGACGCGCTGAGCGTCGCGGGACGAGCCGGTCAGCTCGGTCAGCCGCGCCAGCAGGTCGGCCTTGTGGCGGTCGATGACCGCCCACGCGGGATGGGCGCGGTCGGTGATCTCCGCGGCCGCGTCGACGAAGGCGCAGCCCCGTGCCATCTCGCCGGAGTCCGCCCACGCCTGGAGCGCGTCGAAGATCGCAAGCACTTTGTCCACTGTGGACTTCGCTCGGTCGATGCGCGCCGCCCAGCTCGCGTTCCAGTGCTCGTTGCGGTGCTCCAGGTAGGCGACCACGAGGCCGTCCTTGCCTGAGAAGTGGTGGTAGAGCGTCATCGTCGCCACGCCCGCCCTGCTGACCGCCTTGTCCACCGGGGTCGCCGCGATGCCGTCCCGGCTGAAGAGCTCGTTCGCCGCCGCGATGAGGCGCTCGCGGGCGGTCCCCCGTGGCGCCGCGGGCTTGCGCTTCGTTGCCATGCGGACGAGTATAACGGCCGTTCTAGTAGAACGACCGTTATAGGAGGGGTGCCGGTGCGCACCGTCGAATCGCGGCTGGTCGCGGCCGGAGTGGCCGTCATCGCCGTCACCTACGGGCTTTGCCGCTACGCCTACGGGCTCTACCTGCCGGAGTTCCGCGCCGAGTTCGGGCTGACCGCCTCGGTGGCGGGGGCGCTTGCCTCCGCCGGGTACGCCGCCTACTGCCTCGCCGTCCTGCTCAGCGCGGCGCTGACCGCCCGGTGGAGCGACCGCGGCACCGCCGTGCTCGCCGCCGCCACCGCCGCGGTGGGGACCGCGTTGGTCGCGGCGGCCGGATCGGGCCCGGCGCTCGCGGTCGGCGTGCTGGTCGCGGGCGCGAGCACCGGGCTCGCCACGCCGCCGCTGGTCTCGATGGTCAACCGCGGCGTCGGTGAGGCGCGTCGTGGCGCCGCGCAGGCGATCGTCAACTCGGGCACCGGGGTCGGCGTGCTGGTGAGCGGGCCGTCGGCGGTGTTCGCCAGCGGCAACTGGCGAGTGGCGTGGGCGTTGTTCGCCGCGCTGAGCCTGGCGGCGACCTGCGCGGTGGCCCTCGTGGGCCGGGAACTGCCGTCCCGCCAAGGGAAACGGCCTGATCGGTCGCGTGGAGCGCCGAGGCTGGTCGTCGCGAGCGCGGTGGTCGGTGCGGCGAGCGCGGCCTATGTGACCTTCGGCCGGGATCTCGTCGTCACGGTCGGCGGGTTCGGAGGCGTGGAGTCCGCGCTGTTCTGGATCGTGCTCGGCGCGGCCGGGATCGTGGCCGCGGTGACCGGGGACGTCGTCGCGAGTGTCGGGCTCGCCCGTGCGTGGCGGCCGTTGACCGGTGCGCTCGCGGTGGCGACGGTTTCCCTTGCTGTTGCGCCGGATTCGGTTCTACTGGCGATGGTCTCCGCCGCGGTGTTCGGGGCGAGCTATGTCGCGCTGACCACGGTGATGGTGCTCGCCGCGGGGGAGCCCTCCGCGGTGGCCGCGTCGTTCCTGGCGCTGTCCGCCGGGCAGCTCGCCGGTGCTGCCGTGGTGGGATGGGTGATCGACGGGGCAGGGTGGCTGCCCGCGTTCGCCGCCGCCGCGCTCCTCGCGGTGGCCGCGCCTTCGGTCGTCGCCGTCACACCAGCGCTGTCGCGCCGGTGAGCCCCTGGAGCTCGCCGACCGCCTCGGTGACCGCTCTTGTCGCGGTGTGCCAAGGGGTTCCCTTCGGCCACGTGGTCAGCACGACCACGACGTAGCGGCGCTTGCCGCCGACCATGCCGGTGGTGTTGAGCACCGTGCGGCTGTCGGTGCTGCCCCAGCCCTGCTTGATCGCCCACGACTGGCCCGGGAGCCCGTCGGGGATGCCGAAGTACTGGTCGAAGCCGTCGGCGGCGGTGCGCGGCGCCGCGGAGAGCGCGTCGGTCAGCTCTACCCGCCGCTGCTTCGGCAGCTTCGCCGAGATGTACTGGTAGATCCGGGCGACGTCGGCGGCGGAGGTGGTCGTCTCGCCCCACTTGCCGGACCTGGTGGGCGGCCGGGTCTGCTCCAGGCCGAGCTTCGCGGCGGTCCGGCGCACGATCTCCGGGCCGCCGTTGGCCGTCCACAGCGCGCTGGCGGCCGCGTCGTCGCTGAGCGAGAGCATCCGGTCGAGCCCGGCGGGGGCGCTCTTGCCGCCCTCCACCGCGTCCAGGGCGATCAGCAGCTTCACCACGGAGGCGGACGGGAACCTCGCCTCGGCGTTGACCCCGGCCACGTCCGTGCAGCCGGTCAGGTCCACCATCGCGATCCCGGCCGAGGTGCCGGTCGCGGCCGACTGGATCACCCTGGCGGCGTCCTTGACCTCGGCGGACTGCCTGGTCGGGGTGATCTCGCCGGTGCACGAGGAGGCCCAGGCGTCCGAGCTGGGCCAGACCGCGATGCCGATCGCCACGGCGGCGGCCACCGCCGGTGTCACCACCAGGAGCGTGCGTCTTCTCATGCCCTGGAAGACGTGCGGCACCCGATCGGGTTGTGCCCTTTCACCAGTTAAGTAGTGGAAGTCGAGTAACCGCAGGTCAGGGGCTGGGGTAGTTCTCCGTACGAACATCCATGTACAGGGCGTCCACGTCGTCGCGGACCAGTCCGGCGCCGCGCGCGTGGCCCATCCACTTGGACAGCTCGTAGCGCAGCGGCGAGTTCTTGCCGGTCTGCCCGCTGGCCAGCGAGCGCCGCACGAACGTGCCCATCCCGCGCTTGGCCTCGACCAGCCCGGAGCGCTCCAGCTCGCGGTAGGCCTTCAGCACCGTGTTGGGGTTGATCGCCGTCGCCTCCACGACCTCGCGCGCGGTCGGCAGCTTGTCGCCGGGGGAGAGCAACCCCAGGCGAAGGGCCTGTTCGACCTGCTGGACCAGCTGCACGTACGTCGCGACGCCGGACCGCCGGTCGATCCGGAACTCGATCACGGAGCCAGCATAGCTAGACCTCCGGCAGTGGCTGGCACAACAACTCCAGCACCCGCCCGAACCCGTGCTCGGCGGGCGCGTCGCAGTTCACCACCAGGCCGTCGCCCAGCCGCATCGCCGCGTCCGGATGGCGCAACGACGACAGTCCCACCAATGCCAGGCCCCGCCAAGCACCCGCCCGGACCGCGCCGCGGGGGAGAGCGAGCAACGGCTCCCCGTGCCAGGCAGCACGGGAGCCTCCCGTCCCCGTCGCCAGTGGTAGTCGGCCGGTGACAGGCCGCTCACCTGGTAAAACGGCTGTCCCCGTTGGCTTAGGCTTTCCGCTATGACAACTGGGGGAAGCGCCGCGGGGGCGGCGCGCAGGGTGTGGATCGGCATCGGGGCGGGCGTCCTCGCGGCCGCCTTGGTCGCGGGCGGGGCGGTGTGGCTGTTCGCCGAGGACCCGGTGCTGGGCACGAAGGAGGGGGCTGAGGCGACGACCTTCGGCCCGGACCGCTTCGGCAAGCTCAGGATCGGGATGACCAAGGACGAGGCGCTGGCCACCGGCGCGCTCGGCCCGGCTCCGGTCGCGGTCGTGACCGGGTGCGAGGACTACTCCTTCCAGGGCGGCCCCGCGCCGGAACCCGCGCGGATGGCCCTGGAGGACGCGGCCGAGAAGCAGTACGAGTCGGCCAAGAAGGCCAACGCCGAGATGCGCGCGAAGCTTGAGGCGTTGCGGGCGAAGAACGGCACCTCCGCGGCCGACTTCGCAGAACGCGCGGAGCTGCTCGCCAAGTCGGCCGAGGCGCTCAAGCGGATGGGCAACGCTTCGGCGAACTCCTCGGCCTGGTCGGCGGCCCGCATCAAGCGCGCCAACGAGTCCGGTGGCGTGTCCTTCGGTCAGGGGCAGCTCCGGCTGATCTCCGCCCCGCCGTTCGCCCGCACCGCGGAGGGCATCGGACGTGAGTCCACTGTGGATGAACTGACGAAGGCCTACGGGGACAAGGGGATGAAGGAGGACCGGGGCCGCTACGAGATCCCGGTCGACGGCAAGCCGGACTGGGTGCTGGCCTTCGACGTCAAGGACGGCAAGGTCACGAACTTCCTGATGCTGAGCAAGTCCCTGCGCTGCAGGTAGGAACAGGACCAGGAGGGGCAGGGGCGGACCCGGCCACTCGGCCGGGTCGCGCGTCTGTTCCGGTGACTGTCGGAGGACGGTCGTACGATGCCGCCCGACACGAGACACCGAGGAGGGCGCCATGACAGCCACGCCGGACGACCCCACCACCGCGCTGCCCGGCCGCCCGCCCGTGGTCGACCTGGCCACCTGGCAGGCCGCCCGTGACGAGCTCCTGGTCCGCGAGAAGGCCCACACCCGCGAGGGCGACGCACTCGCCGCGGCCCGCCGAAGGCTGCCGATGGTGGAGTTCGACGGGACGGTCGAGGTTGTCGGCCCCGATGGCCCGGTCCCGTTCCTGGACCTGTTCCAGGGCCGCGACGAGCTCGTGGTCTACAAGCACATGTGGCACGACGGCGCGCCGCACCAGGGGCAGTGCGAGGGCTGCACCACCACGGCCTGGCACCTGAAGGACGCCGTCTACCTCAACGCCCGCGGCGTCTCGTTCGCCATCCTGACCACGGGTAGGTGGGACGAGGTGGCCTCCTACGTCGAGTTCATGGGCTACACCCAGCCCTGGTACTCGGTGCGCGACGTGGACGCGCCGGTCGGCGACAACATGGGGAACCTCACCTGCTTCCTGCGCGACGGCGACCGCGTGTTCCTCACCTACTCCACGACGGGCCGTGGCAACGAGCGGGTCAACGGGTCCCTCGGCCTGCTCGACATGACGCCCTACGGCCGCGGCGAGGCGTGGGAGGACAACCCTGATGGCTGGCCCGAGGGGCGCAGCTCGTGCTGGTCCTGGCGCTCGGACGCGGACGGAAACGCCACCTGGGGCCCGACCAGCCGCCCCGTTCCGCAGTGGAGCCGTCCCGGCGCGAGCCCCGTGGAGACCCTCGGCCGGAACGGCCACCACCACTGACGCGCCTTCGTCGACGCCGTCGGCACAGGCGTCAGGGGCTTGCCAGTCCTACCAGGAGTCCGGGTGCGGACAGCGTCCCAGTGCCAGCACTCGCCGTGCCCTGCTCATGCCGTGCGGTGATCGTCCCTTGTGGACATGACCACCTCTCAGATCCGCACCCGCACGTCCTCCAGGACCGCGCCGTCGGCGTCTCGCACCACCAGCCGAGTCGGCAGGTCCTTCGACGCGGGCCACTGCGTCAGCTCCACACCGGGCACGATGTAGCTCCCGTTGGCCATCACCGCCCGCACTTCGGGCTGGTTCGGGCGAACCAGGCTCACTGACCGCGCCGCTTCGTCCAGGACGCGGCCCACGACGACGACCGTGCTGCTGGAGCTGCCACCCTGAGCGCTCCCGCGGAAGTCGTAGAAGCGCTCCTTGAAGGTGATCGTGCGCATCGTCGGCTGGTCATGCGCGTACAGCGGGTTGTGGTCGTCGACGAGCAACGTCCGCTTGGTGCCGTCAGTCATGCAGGACGCGATCATGTCGCCGTAGCGGCCGAGCTGCACGGTCTCGCGCGCGTTCAGCCGGAGGTAGGCGCCCGGCTGCCAGCTCGCCTCGTCCACAGTCGGCGGGGACACCTGCCCCGCGAGGCACTCGCCGAGGCGGACGCCGTCCGGGGTGGTCCGGTCCCCGGGAGGCTGCGGCCGGTCGGTGACCGCGGGCGTCGGTGAGGGCACCAGCTCCGGCGGCAGCTGGTAGTCGGCACCCTCGTGCCTCGCCGAACCACCGACCTTGAGCCCGGCCCGCGCCCCGACGAGGCTGAAAGCGTTGGGCGCGACGAAGATCCCGTCGTGCACCGCGACGTCGGCAGCCTCGGGCTTGTCCCTGCCCAGCCTCGTCAGTCGCACGCTCGGGCTGTCGGGGCGGACCACGCCCGCCACCGAGCCCGCCGCCGTGGTGAACAGGATCCGCGCGGGATCGCCGCCGGGACCGTCGGTGAGGATCGGGCTGAGGCTGATGGTGGCGGGCGTCAGCTCGCAGAACGCCACGCCCTCCGCGGAGCGGAACGGGATCACCGTCGCGCCCCTGGCGGTCGCGGTCATCACCGGTTTCCACTGCCACGACGCCGGGAACTCCCGCCCGGCGCTCCGGCAGCGGTCGAGGTCGTCGGGGGTCGCCCAGTCGTGCTTGACGCGGTAGTGCTGCTCGGGGGTGAAGACCCAGTTCTGCTCGTTCAGCGCGACCACCGGTGCCGCAGGGGTCACGGTCCGGGCCCCTCCGGCGAACACGGCCGCGGCCACGATGGCGGAGCCGACGACCACGAAGCCGCTCGCCGCCGCGGCGATGGGCACGAAACTCTTGGTGCGAAAGGGAGAGCGCTCGGCGCGCAGCGACGTGAGCACCCGCTCACGGGCGCGCTGCCGGACGAGGTCGGGGAGCTCGCGGTCATTCAACATGGTCGTCCTCGGGGAGAGTGCGGAGCCGGGCCCTGGCCCGGGAGAGGCGGGAACGGACACTGACCTCGGAGATGCCGAGCAGGGCGGCGGCGTCGGCGGTGCTGGTGCGCCCCAGCAGGCACAGCCGCACCGCCTCCCGCTCCGACCGGGGCAGCCGCTCGATCTCGGCGAGCACCCGGCGCAGCCGTTCGGCGGTCCCGGCGCGCTCGGCCAGCTCCTCGGCGTGGTCGCGCACGTCCTCGGCGACGGAGAGCCTGGGCAGCAGCCGCAGGAACCGCCCCCGCCGCCGGTGCTCACCGCGCGAGAGGTTGCCGGTCACGGTGTAGAGCCACGGCAACGCGCTGTCCCGGACGAGCCGGACCTCGTGCCGCCGCCGCCACGCCGTCATGAACGTGGTCGCGAGCAGGTCCTCGGCGGCGGCCCAGGACGCGGTGAGCCGGTAGGCGTAGTTCCACACCGCCTGCGCGTGCCGCTCGAACAGCACGGTGAACGCGGCGTGGTCGTCTGCCGCGATCAGCTCCCACAGCCGGGCGTCGGAGGTCTCTGGCGTGTCGGGCGGATCGGGCGGCTGTTCCGCGTAGCTCAGCTCAGCCACCTCCGCGAACCTTGGTGTCACACCCTCATGTGGTCGGAGACGACGGGTTGTTGCGTCCGTTCTCGCCCCAGTCAGCAGATGATGTCCGAGGCGGGCAGCGCGCCGGTGGTGGGGCGGGACTCCAGCACGGGCTTGGCGCGCGCCTGACAGGGACTGCTCGACCGGCGTCCGAGGGGCCGGCCCGTTCTGCCGCCCTGCTCGCGGCGGCTAGGGTTCGCGGTGATGAGACGCAAGCCCAAGGCCCCGCTGCCGCAGCGCAACGGGCTCGACCCGGCACGGCTGCGACTGCCCGCCGAGGGGCCGTGGGCGACGGTCCGCGACCACCTGGTCGAGCGGCTGCCCAGGGTCGCCCCCGAGCGGATCGACATGATGCTGCGCGAGGACCGCATCGTCGGGCTCGACGGGCCGATCGGGCCGGACACCCCGTACGCCCCGGACTCCTACGTGTGGTTCCACCGGGACCTGCCCACCGAGGTGCCCGTGCCCTTCGAGATCGGGATCGTGCACCGGGACGAGAACCTGCTCGTCGTGGACAAGCCGCACTTCCTGGCCACCATTCCGCGCGGTCAGCACGTGATGGAGACCGCGCTGGTGCGGCTGCGGCACGACCTCGGCCTGCCGGACCTGGTGCCAGCGCACCGGCTGGACCGGGTCACGGCGGGGCTGGTGATGTTCGTCGTCCGCCCGGAGCTGCGCGGGAAGTACCAGACGATGTTCCGGGACCGCGCTGTGCGCAAGGAGTACGAGGCGATCGCGCGCCACGACCCCGAGCTGGAGCTGCCGCGCACGGTGCGCAGCCACATCGTCAAGGAGCGCGGGGTGATCACCGCGCGGGAGGTGGACGCCCCGCCCAACAGCGAGACCCGGGTCGAGCTGGCCGGGCACCGCGACGGGCTCGGCCGCTACCGGCTGCTGCCGAGAACGGGGCGCACGCACCAGCTGCGGCTGCACATGAGCGGGCTGGGCGTGCCGATCCTGGGCGACGACTTCTACCCGGTGCTGACGGAGAAACCGCTGGACGACTTCACCCGGCCGCTGCAGCTGCTCGCGAAGGTCCTGGAGTTCACCGACCCGGTCACGGGCGCGGTGCGGCGCTTCGAGAGCCGGCGGGAGCTGGGCGCCTGGAACCGTCACGAGGAGTGGGCGGCAGGCTGAGCGCCGCGGCCACACTGCCGAACAGGGCGAGGGTGCGGTCGAGGTCGGTCAGCCGGATCGGGCGCAGCACCGGCTCGGTCGTGGCGACCACGCGCAGCGGCGTCCGGTGCCGGGCGCACAGCTGGTGGTGCCGGGCGAGCAGGCTGAGGCCGTCGGAGGAGAAGAACTCCACCCGCTGGAGGTCGAGCACCACCGGGGACGGCGGGGTCGCCAGTGCCGATGCGGTGCTGATCTCGGCGTGCAGTGCCGGGGCGGCCGCGAGGTCCACCTCCCCGAAGACCGTCACCACGACCGCGAAACCGCGCAGCTCGCGCTGGATGTGCAGGGCAGGCAGGTGCGGGACCCTGGGGTGCGGGGCCCTGTCGTTCGGGGCTCTGTCGACGGGAAGCACCGGATCTCTCCTTCCACGCCCACGGCAGGCGCTCAGGAGGAGAACGGAGGGCTGCCTCGCACGGAGTGCCTGGGGCGGTGTGCTTGAGGACAGTAGTCAAGGGCAAGCCCCAGTCAAGCCGCTGAACAGGGAAAACCCTGCCCCGAACGGGTTACCTGGTGTACGAGAGCGCCGTCATCGGCACGCCCGTGGCCTCCACGACCCGGCGGCCGACCCCGGGGCGGTCCTCGGTCAGGCAGGCGACGCCGACGACCGTGGCGCCCTCCTCGCGCAGCACCGAGACCAGCCCGGCGATCATGTGGCTGTTCGACAGCGCCGCGTCCACCACCAGCACCCGCTTGCCCGCGAGCTGGTTGTAGGTGAACAGCTCGGCGCCGCGCGGCCGGGGCAGCCTGCCGTGGTCGAGCTTCCACGCCAGGTGGTAGGGCAGGCCGGAGGCCAGGGACATCGCCAGGGTCGGCACGATGCCGTCGCCTTCGAGGCCGAGCAGCACCTCCGGCCGCTCGTGGCCGGGGTCGTCCGTCCACTGCGACCACATGGCGTGGCCGACGCTGAGCAGACGGGCCGGGTCGACCGGGTTGGCGATGCCGTCGAGCTCGTGCACCACCCGCACGGCGGGCATGTCCGGCGGCAGGTCCAGGCACAGGATCTGGCACGCCTGGAAGTCCACGGCGGAGCTCTCCGCACGCTCAAGAGCGGTCATGGTGCTGCTCTCCTCCCTGGCTGGCGACCAGCTGGCGCGACCGCGTCAACACGGACGGCCACAAATGATGGAGTCATCACTCTATGAAGCGACCCCAGTACAGGGATGGGCGGTGAGCACAGCGTGGGTCCCCCCGACTGTGCGGCCCGCTAGACGTGGGATGTCTGGCTTTCACGTTTGGCGTTCACGGCGCAGGTAGGCGCGGTGCACTGCGCGGGGCCACCTGGATGTCCGTCGTGCACAGATGATCGATTCCCCCGGTGGCTACCGTTCCGCGCCATGAGCGGAGCACGGGTCTCCATGGACATCGGCGGCACGTTCACCGACGTCGTGGCCTACGACGAACGGGACGGCCGCTACCGGATCGGGAAGTACCCGACGACCCCGGACGACCTCGCCGAGGGCGTGCTGGACGCGGTCGGCTCCGTCGTCGAGCGACCCGCCGACATCACCTTCCTGGTGCACGGCACCACGCACGGGCTCAACAGCCTGCTCCAGCGGCGCGGCGTCCGGGTGCTGCTGCTGGCCTCGGCCGGGGCGCGGGACGTCTACCACATCGCGCGCGGACCCCGGACCAGGATGTACGACCTGCACTTCCGCAAGCCCGACCCGCTGGTGCCGCGCAGGGACGTGGTCGCGGTCGGCGGCCGCTTCGACGCCGCCGGTGCCGAGCTGGAGCCGCTGGACGAGGCGGCCGTGCGGCTGGCCGCGGCCCGCTACCGCGGCGAGGGCTTCGGCGCGATCGCGGTGGCCTACGTCTTCAGCCACCTCAACCCGGCGCACGAGCTGCGGACGCGGGAGATCCTCGCAGAGGAGCTGGGCGAGGACGTCGCGGTGTCGCTGTCGCACGAGACGGCCAACGAGTGGCGCGAGTACGAGCGGACCTCCTCCGCCGTCGTCGAGTCCTACATCGGCCCCGCCGTGCGCGACTACCTCGCCCGGCTCGGCGGTGAGCTGGCCGAGCGGGGGATGACCGTCCCACTGCACGTGATGCAGTCCTCCGGCGGGGTGACCACGGCCGCGTCGGCGCGGCGACGGCCGTTGCAGACGCTGCTGTCCGGACCGGTCGGCGGGACCATGGGCGGGGTCGCGCTTGCCGGGGCCATGGGCCGACCGAACCTGATCTACATCGACATGGGCGGCACGTCCTTCGACGTCTCGATGGTGGTGGACGGCAAGCCCGACATCGCGCCCGAGGTGCGGCTGGACGGGCTGCCCATGCTGATGAGCGCGGTCGACATCCACACCGTCGGGGCCGGGGGCGGCTCGGTGGCGTGGGTGGAGGCGGGTGGCCTGCGCGTCGGCCCGCACTCGGCGGGGGCGAAGCCCGGCCCCGCCTGCTACGGCCACGGCGGGGACCAGGCCACGGTCACCGACGCGAACCTGGTGCTCGGCCGCATCGACCCGGGGTCCTTCGCAGGCGGGCGCCTGGAGCTGCACCCGGAGGCCGCCCGCGAGGTGGTCACCGGGTTCGGCCACGCACTCGGCCTGGACACCGTCGCCGCGGCCGAGGGGATCTGCGCGGTGGCCAACGCGAAGATGGCGCAGGCGATCCGGACGATCACCGTGGCGCGCGGCATCGAGCCGAGGGACTTCGGGCTGGTCGCCTTCGGCGGCGCCGGGCCGATGCACGCGGTGTTCCTCGCGCGCGAGCTCGGCATCGGCGAGGTCGTCGTGCCGCGCTTCCCCGGCGCGTTCTCCGCGTGGGGCATGCTCCAGACGGAGATCCGCCGCGACCTCACCGAGCCGTACTACCGCCTGGACGCCGACCTGGACGGGGCCGACCTGGCGAGCCGGCTCGCCGCGATGGCGGAGCAGGGCCTGCGGTCGCTGGACAGCGAGGGCGTCCCGGAGGGGGCGCGCCGCGCCGAGCACGCGGTGGACCTGCGCTACGCCGCGCAGGAGTACGCGCTGACCGTGCCGCTGGAGAGCGCGGAGGAGCCCGCGCGGCCGGACTTCCTCGACGTGGTCGCCGCGCGCTTCGGCAGGCTGCACGAGCGGCGGCACGGGCACGCCAACCCCGGTGCTCCTGTGGAGTTCGTGGCGCTGCGCACCACCGTCTACGGCGATCTCGGCCGTGCGGAGCCGGAGCGGCTGCCCAGGGCGGGTTCGACGGGCTTCCCGCACGAGCGCCGCCCGGTGGTCTTCGACGGCGAGCCGGTCGACACGCTGGTGGTGTGGCGTGCCGACCTGCTCAGCGGGCACGCCTTCCCCGGCCCCGCGATGGTTCTCGAACCCACCGCGACCACCGTGGTCCCGCCGGGCTACGCGGTCGCGGTGGACGACCTCGGCTCCTTGGTGATCGAGCAGGAACGGTGACCACTGCCATGACAGCGACAACGGTGCGCGCGCGGACGGTCGACCCCGTCACGGTCGAGATCATCCGCAACGCGCTGACCTCGGCCGCCGAGGACATGAACGCGACGCTGATCCGCTCCGCCTACACGCCGGTGATCTACGAGTGCGGGGACTGCGTCGTCGCGCTGCTGGACGCGCGGCACCGCGTGCTCGGCCAGTCGGCGGGGCTGCCGATCTTCCTGGGCAACCTGGAGGTCTGCACCCGGTTCACCGAGGAGCGCTTCGGCAGGGACGTGTGGCGGCCGGGCGACGTGTGGGTCCTCAACGACTCCTACCTCGGCGGCACCCACCTCAACGACGTGACGATCTTCGGTCCGGTGTTCACCGGCGGCGCGCTCACCGGGTTCACCGCGACGCGGGCGCACTGGATCGACGTCGGCTCCAAGGACCCCGGCGGGTCGATGGACTCGGTGAACATCTTCCAGGAGGGGCTGCGCCTGGGGCCGCAGAAGCTGGTCTCGGCGGGCGAGCCGGTGCACGGCGTGCTGGACACCGTGCGCACCAACGTGCGGTTCCCGTACCCGACCATGGGCGATCTGAACGCGATGATCGCGACCATCGAGATCGGCCAGCGGCGGCTGTCGGAGATCGTCGAGCGCTTCGGCGCGCGGACGCTGCTGGAGGCCAGCGAGGAGATCTTCGACCAGACCGAGCGGCTGGAGCGCGCGGTGGTGCGGGAGATCCCGGACGGGGTCTACCGCGCGGAGGGCTTCCTGGACAACGACGGCATCGACCTGGACACGCCGGTGCCGGTGCGGCTGAAGATCACCGTCACCGGTGAGGACATCGAGTTCGACCTCACCGAGTCCGCCGACCAGACCACCGGGCCGGTCAACTGCGGCGCCGCGCAGGCGGTCTCGGCCTGCCGGGTCGGCTACAAGATGCTCATCAGCAAGGACGTTCCCGGCAACGGCGGCTCGTTCCGCCCGCTGGCGGTCCAGGTCCGCGACGGCTCGGTGTTCGGGGCACGCCCGCCCGCGGCGTGCCAGTGGTACTTCTCCCACCTCGGGCTGCTGATCGACCTGGTGTCCAAGGCGCTCGCGCCCGCCATGCCGGAGCGGGTGGCCGCCGCCAGCCACGGCGACTCGATGATCGTGCAGTACGCCGGGACCGATCCGCGCTCCGGCCGCGACTACGTGAGCCTGGAGGCCACCCTCGGCGGGTGGGGCGCGTGGGAGGGCGGCGACGGGGAGACCGCGCTGATCAACAACGTCAACGGCTCGCTGAAGGACATGCCGATCGAGGTCTTCGAGACCCGGTTCCCCCTGCGGGTCACCGAGTACGGCATCCGCGCCGACTCCGGCGGTCCCGGGCGCTGGCGCGGCGGCAACGGCGTGGTCCGCGAGTACGTCGCGCTGCACGACTGCACGCTGTCGCTGTGGTTCGAGCGGTCGGTCACCCCCGCGTGGGGCCTGTTCGGCGGCGGGGACGCGGCCGGGCCGGAGGTGGTGGTCAACCCGGGGCGGCCGGACGAGCGGCGGCTGCTCAAGTGCAACGGGCTGCGGCTGCGCGCCGGTGACGTGGTGCGCTGCCTGACCGGGGGCGGCGGCGGGTACGGGCCCGCGGCGCGGCGGGTCGTCGAACTGATCGACGCCGATCTGCTGGACGGAAACGTTTCCCCTGCTCACGTCGTGCGGGAGTACTCGGGTCGGCGAACGGCTGTTCGACACTGACGCGCTGACGGTGTATTGATCACCCCCGGAGCCGTTGACGCGGCTCCGGGGGAGAGGTCATGCGCATCGGTGTCCGGCTCGGCGCCTCCGGCGCCGAGGGGGCCCTCGTGCACTCCGGCAGGGCGCTCGCCGCCGCCGGCCGCGCCGAGGGCGGCTGGCGCGCACTCTCGGCCCTGCTGCGCGAGCTCACCGCCGCCGCGAAGTCCACAGTGGACTCCGTGACCTGGAACGTCGGTGAGCTGCTTGAGCACTCCCTGCGCGCCGTGGGCTCGCCCGGCCTGCCTCCGATGGCGTTCACGGTCCGGCCCGCGACCCCCGTCGCCGCGCTCCAGGTGCTGCCGCGCCCGCCGCGTGCGCCCGGCCACCCCTCCCCGCTGGTCCGGTCGCTGGTGGCCTGGCGCGGTGTGATCACCGGCGGTCACGACCTCTTCGGCGCCGAGCTCACGCCGGTGGACCTGGACGCGGCCGTGCGCGCGGCGGCGGAGGCGCGGGCGGCGGGGCTCGGCACGCTCACCATCACCGCGACCGGCGCGGCCACCTGCGTCGGGCACGAGGAGGCCGTCGCCGCCCGGCTCCGTGAGGAGTTCCCGGACCTGCGCATCCGGCTGTCCAACGACGGGGGCGGCCTCGGCCTGCTCGAACGCGACGCCACCACGATCGTCAACGCCGCGCTGCTCGGCGCCGCGGAGGAGCTGATCGAGCGCTGCGAGCGGCTGACCGCCGCCCTGCCCGGCCCGCCGAGCTGCTGGTTCGCCACCGGGGACGGCGGGAGGGTCTCGGCGAAGCGGCTGCGCGCGGTCCCGGTGCGCGGGGTCGGCGCGGACGCGGCAACGGCGCTCACCGGCGCGGCCGTGCTCACCCACCGGCCCGACGCGCACGTGGTGCTCGCGGGCATCGGACTCGTCGCGCTCGGCCAGGTCGCCGACGGGATGCCGCGCATCGCCTCCGACCTCGCGGGCAGGCTCGGGGTCCGGATGGTGCCACCGATCCCGGTGCTCAACGTCCGCACCGACGAGGGGGTGCCCGCGGTGACCGCCGAGCTGCGCAGCCTGGTCGGTCCCCGGGTGATCGCCGCCATGGGCCCGCAGGGCCGCGACGTGGCCGACCGGCTGTGCACGGAGATCGGCCCCGACCTGGTCCCGGTCCGCTCCGAGGCGCACCCCTGCGCGGTCGGCGCGGCGTGCGCCGAGCCGAGCGCGTGGCTGGACGTCGTCGTGCCCGCAGACACCCTCGACGAGCTGCAGCGGCAACAGCACCTGGCAGAACAGCAGGCGATGACGCTGGTCGCGGCCAGCGGCGCGCGGCCGGGCAGCGAACGCGTGGTCAGCTCGGTCGCGACGGCGCTCGCCTTCCTCGGCCGCGACGCCTACCGGCTGCACGTGCGCGCGGGCAGCCTCCCCGAGGAGGTCCCTCGGTGATCACCGAGATCACGGTGGACGACCTGCCCGCCATCCAGACCGGGAGCCAGCTGACGTGCTCCTCGGCCGGGGGCACGCACTTCGACGGCACCAGGGAGAACTTCGCCGAGCTGCTGCGCGGCACCGGGCCGGTGCGCATGGTGGGGCTCGACGAGCTCGACGGGGACGCGCTGTGCGTCGCCATCGGCGCGATCGGCGGGTTCGGCCCGATGCTGGAGCTCCCGCCGTACGGAGACGAGGCGGTCCTGGCGGTGCGCGCGCTGGAGGCCCGGCTCGGCAGGCGCGTGGACGCGGTTGTCTCGTTGAACGCCAGCGGCCCCAACGCCTTGTTCCCGGTCGCCGCGGCCGCCGCGCTCGGGCTGCCGCTGGTGGACTGCGACGGCATGGGCCGGGTGCTGCCGCTGGTGAGCCAGACCACCTACGCCATGGCAGGTCTGCCGATCGGCCCGCTCGCCGCGGTCAGCCTTGCCGGGGACGTGCTGATGCTGGACACCTCCCTGCAGCGGTCGGAGCTGCTGCTGCGCTCGGCGATGCAGGCCGCGGGCGGCTGGATGCTGTGCGCCACCTATCCGTCCACTGTGGACCAGCTGCGGACGTGCGCGATCCGCGGCTCCACCAGCAAGGTCGTCGAGGTCGGCAGGCTGCTGCGCGGCGCGCCCGACCGGACGACGCTGCTGGCCGGGCTGGCCTCGGTGGCCCAGGCCCGGGTGCTCGGCGGCGGACGGGTCGTCGAGCTCGGCCACGCGACCAGGACCGTCGGCGCTCGGCAGTACCCGGCCGCGCCGACCAGCGTGGTGGTGCGCGAACCGGGGCCGGACGGGCGGATGATCCGGCTCGAAGGGCAGAGCGAGATCTTCCTCGCGGTGATCGACGGCATGGTCGCCGCGGCCGTCCCGGACGTGCTGTGCCTGCTGGACCAGCGCGAGCCGCACATCGTCGGCCTGGAGCAGGTCGCCATCGGCAACGACGTGGACGTGCTGGTGATGCCCGCCGATCCCCTGTGGCACACCCGGGCCGGGCTGGCGCTTGCCGGGCCGCGCGCGTTCGGCTTCGGGGTCGCCCACCCACGCGAGGAGGGGTCGTAGGTGAACCGCAAGGGTGTCGCGGAGCAGCTCAGCGTCGCCGAGCTGGTCCACTTCGGGCCGCTGGGCCAGGCCAAGGTGTTCGCGGCCGAGGACCTGGAGCGCCAGGTCTCCGGGGTGGTCCTGGTCGCGGAGCTGGAGGAGATCCGGCAGTGCGAGCCGCATTCCGCCGTGGTGCTGCACGGGACGGCGGCGCTGGGCGCGTGGGCGCTGGAGTCCGCGCTGCGGCTGGCGTGGGAGCGCAACGCCTCCTGCGTGATCGCCCCCAGCGACATCGTCGTGACCAACCCGACCGCGCAGCTCGCCGAGCGGCTGAGGGTCCCGCTGTTCGTGGTCACCGACCCGGCGCAGCACGCGCTGGAGCTCTCCGCCGCCGTCGCCGACACCGAGGCGGCGCGCGCCCGGCTGACCTCGCGCTGCGCGGTGCTCTTCGGCGAGCGCGCCACCGTCCGCGACATCGTCGGCGTGGTCAACACCGAGGTGCCGGGCGTGCTCGTCGCGCTGGTCACCGAGGAAGGCCACGTGCTCGCCGGCCGTGCCGCCGCCGACCAGGCTGCTGGCCAGCGCCGCATCGAGGTCGACGTGCCGGGTCCGGACGGCAGGCCGTGGGCGCGGCTGGTGGCGCAGCTCGCCGCGTGGTCGCCGTCCTGGGCGTCCACGGTGCGCACGATCCTGCGGCTGGCGCGGGCGCCGCTGGCCGCGTGCGTCGGGCGGGCATGGCTCGGACCGGTGCACCAGGCGGCCAAGGACCGGCTGCTGCTGGACACGCTGCTGCGCGAGGAGAACACCGAGGGGGAGCGGCTGGCGCGCGAGGCGGGCTGGGCGGTCGACGGCCAGCACGTCGCGGTGCACCTCCAGGTCGCCGACCACGCGCCCGCCGACCCGGAGGCCACCACGCCGAGGGTGATCGCGGCGTGGCAGGAGGCGTTCCCGCACCTGCCGCTCGTCCCGAGGGGCGAGGGCTGGGTGAGCTGGTGGACCGACGCCGACTCGCCGGAGCTGGTCGCGCGGCTGCTGCGCGAGCACCTGGGCGCCACCGGCAGCCCGGTGCCGCTCGCGGCCGGTGTCGGGCTGCCCGGTGGCGGCGTGGACGGCCTGCGCCGCTCGATCGGCGAGGCCCGGCTGGCCGCGGCGGTCGCGGGCCGCCGCGACGGCGAGCGGGTGGAGCTGTTCGGCACGCTCGGGCCGCGCGCGGTGCTGGCGTGCCTGCCGGTGGCCGAGGTCGCGGCGGCGGCACGGGTCGCGCTGGCCGACCTGCTGGCCGCGCCGGACGCGGACGTGCTGCTGGCGGCCCTGGTCGCGCTGCTGGACTGCGCGGGCTCGACCGGCCAGGCCGCCGCGCGCCTCGGCGTGCACCGCAACACCGTGCTGGGCCGGATCGAGCGCATCCGCGCGCGCGGGGTGGACCTGGACTCGCCGGACCAGCGCCTCGCCCTGCACCTGGCCTGCTACTCCCTGCTCAGCGCGAGCTGAGATCGACGTTGCCCTCCGCGGGGGTCCCGGGTTACCTTCTGGACAGATGATCAGAACATCTGGTCACGTCATCCCGTTGTGCGACTCCAGTGAGGTGGCCCGTGCGGAACGACCTGCCCAGGTGCTCTTTCTGCGGCAAGCGCCACGAGCAGGTGCGCAGGCTCATCGCGGGACCGGAGGGGGTCCACATCTGCGACGAGTGCGTCGGGTTGTGCAACGAGCTGATCGACGACGAGCTGGAGCCGCCCGCCGAGGACCGCGAGCTGCCGAAGCCCCGGGAGCTCCGCGCGCTGCTCGACCAGTTCGTGATCGGTCAGGACGAGGCCAAGCGCGCGTTGTGCGTCGCCGTCTACAACCACTACAAGCGCATCGGGCACTGCGACGGCTCGGACGGCTCAGTGGAGCTTGGCAAGTCCAACGTGCTGCTGATGGGCCCGACCGGCTGCGGCAAGACCTACCTCGCGCAGACCCTGGCGAGGCTGCTCGACGTCCCGTTCGCCCTCGTCGACGCGACCGCGCTCACCGAGGCGGGCTACGTGGGCGAGGACGTGGAGAACATCCTGCTCAAGCTGGTCCAGGCCGCCGACTACGACATCGAGCGCGCGCAGCGGGGCATCGTCTACGTCGACGAGATCGACAAGATCGCCCGCAAGAGCGAGAACCCCTCGATCACCAGGGACGTCTCGGGCGAGGGCGTGCAGCAGGCGCTGCTGAAGATCCTGGAGGGCACCACCGCCAGCGTGCCGCCGCAGGGCGGTCGCAAGCACCCGCACCAGGAGTTCATCCAGATCGACACGACGAACGTGCTGTTCATCGTCGCGGGCGCTTTCCCCGGCCTGGAAAGGGGTTCCGACGCGACGAGCATCGGCTTCGGCTCCCAGGTCCGTGCCGCCGACGACACCGCGGACGTGACCCCGCGGGACCTGGTGCGGTTCGGCCTGATCCCGGAGTTCGTCGGCAGGCTGCCGGTTGTCACCGCCGTGCGGCCGCTGGACCAGCTCGCGCTGACCCGGATCCTGACCGAGCCGCGCAACGCGCTGGTCAAGCAGTACCAGGAGCTCTTCCGCTACGACGGCGTGGCACTGGAGTTCGCCAGGGGCGCGCTCCCGGCCATCGCCGAAAGGGCGCTGCGACTGGGCACCGGTGCGCGAGCGGCCCGCGCGGTCATGGAGGCGTTGCTGCTGCCCGCCATGTACGAGGTGCCCAGCCGCGACGACATCGCCAAGGTCCGCGTCACCCGTGACTGCGAGGTCCTGCTGGTGCCACGGGAGCTCAGGGCGACGGGGTGAGCACGTGGCCGCCGAGCCGCTCGCGCAGCGCGTCGGCCGCCGGTCCCCCCGTCGTGCCGGCGAGGTCCGCGGCCGTGAGCCACGCCGTGCGCGCCGCGTCGTGCTCGCCGAGCGCGTGCCTGGCATCGCCGAGGTGGGTCAGCGCCTCGATCCGGCTGCCGAGGTCGTTGTCCGGCAGTGAGTCCAGCGCGCGGTTCAGCCACGTCACCGCCTCCGCGTGCTCACCGAGCCGGTGGTGGCAGTAGCCGATGCTGTCCATCGTCCGGGCACAGGCTCCGGGCTCGCCCGTTTCCTCTTGCAGCGCAAGGGCTCGGTGGCAGTACGCCAGCGCATCGCGCAGCTCGCCCAGCTCGGCGAGGCACCAGCCGATGTTGTTCAGCGCCATGGCCTGGCCGTGCCGGTGACCGGCGGCTTCGAAGACCGCGAGCGCCTCCCGCACACACGTCAGCGCGCCGCGCAGATCACCGGCGTTGTTGTGCACCATGCCGATGTCCAGGTGCGCCATGCCCTCGTTGAACCGGTCGCCGCGCTCGCGGGAGAGTTCGAGCGCGCGTTCGAGGTGTTCCATGGACTCCTCGCGCGTGCCGACCCTGCCGAGCCCCCGCGCGAGGTTGCGGCTCGCCCGCGCCTCGCCGTCCAGGTCGCCGAGCTCCTGTGCGGCGGCGAGCGCTTTCCTTTGCGAGCCGACGTACTCATGCCACTGGCAGGTCTGTTCGAGGAAGTCGGCGATCATCCACGCCAGCCGCCAGGTGTACTCGGGCCAGTCCACGTCGATCGCGGCGAGCACGACCAGGCGCTCCGCGGTGAACCACGCGGCCGCCTCGTCCCGGTCGGCCAGCTCGACGGGGTCGGCGCCCCTGACCGGTTCCGCCAGCTCCAAGGGCGTGCGGTTCGGCTTCATCAGCAGCGCGGCCCGGTGACCGGTCCACAGCAGGTGGTCGAGCAGGCGGCGCAGCGCCGCCCGCCGCTCGTCGTCGCTGAGCGATCCCTCCGCCTGCTCCGAGGCGTGCAACCGCACGAGGTCGTGCATCCGGTACCGCCCGGGAGCCGGCTGCCACACCAGGTTCGCGGTCTCCAGCGTCCGCAGCACGACCCGGGTCGCCGACCGCGACAGGCCGGTCAGCGCGGCCGCCGCCGGGAGCGCGATGTCCGGTCCGGGCGCGAGCCCGAGCGTCGCGAAAACCTTGGCGGCGTGGGGATCCAGCGCGCGCGAGGACCACGACAGCACCGTGCGCAGGTTCAGCTCGGTGTCGTCGACGTCCAGCGCGTCCAGCCGGGCCGAGGCGTCGCGCAGCTCCTCCGCCAGCACCGACAACGGGAAGTCCGGATGCGCGATCGCCCGTGCCGAGACGATCCCGAGCGCCAGCGGGAGCCCGCCGCAGCAGCTCAGCAGCTCGCGGACGGCGCCAGGCTCGGCCCGAACCCGGTGCGCGCCAAGGTGTTCGGTCAGCAGGTCGCGCGCGTGCCGCTCGCCGAGCAGCTCCAGGTCCAGCGGCTGGACCCCGTGCCCCGCCGCCAGCCCGGTCAGCCGGTCCCGGCTGGTGATCAGCACCGTGCACGCGGGATCGGCGGGCAGCAGGGGGACCAGGTGCGCGCTGTCCCGCGCGTTGTCCAGCACGATCAGCATCCGCCGCCCCGCGACCAGGCTGCGGAACAACGCCGACCGCGCGTCCAGGTCGGCGGGGATCGCGGTGTCGGCCACGCCCAACGCCTCCAGGAACGCCCGCAGCGCCTGCGACGGCGGCACCGGCTCGGCCTGCGGCGCGAACCCGCGCAGGTTCACGTAGAGCTGGCCGTCGGGGAACCGGTCGAGGTTGGCGTGCGCCCAGGTCAGCGCCAGCCACGTCTTGCCGATGCCACCGGGGCCGTCGACGGCCAGCGCCACCGCGGCCTCGCCCGCCTCCCGCTGGATCTCCATGCGCCGGGTGAGCGCGGTCAGCTCGCGGCCCCGCCCGACGAACAGCCGGGGCGCGGCGGGCAGCTGGCGCGGCACCGGCGCGTTCGCGACCCGCGGCGGGGCGCCGGGCAGAGCGGGGTCGTCGGCCAGCACCTGGTGGTGCAGCTCGCGCAGCGCCGGACCCGGCTCGGTGCCCAGCTCCTCCGACAGCCGGGACCGCAGGTGCTGGTACTGCTCCAAGGCATCGGCCGGACGACCGTCGCGGTAGAGCGCCAGCATCAGCTGGCCGACCAGCCGCTCGTGCAACGGGTGCTCGGCCGCGCAGGAGAGCAGGTTCGGCAGCAGGCCGCCGTGCCCGCCGAGGCGGAGCTGGATGTCGTTGTGGTCCAGCTCCGCACCCAGCCGCTCGGCCAGCAGCGCGGTGCGGGTGTCAGCGGCCCACGCCGTGTCCATCCCGGAGAAGGGCTCGCCGCGCCACAGCCCGAGCGCCTCGGCCAGCAGCTCCGCGGCCCCCTCGTCGCGGTCACCGGAGCGCGCTCGCGCCACCAGCGCGCGGAACCGGTGCAGGTCCACCGACTCCGGCTCGGTCTCCAGCACGTAGCCCTCGCCCCGGCGCTCGATCGTGGTGCCGGGCAGCGCCGACCGCAGCCGGGAGAGGTAGCTGCGCACGGTGTTCGCGGTCCGCTGCGGCTGGTCGCGGCCCCACACGCGCTCGGCGAGCCGGTCAAGCGGGACCACCCGGTTGGCCTCGGCCAGCAGCACCGCGAGCACCGCGCGCTGCCGGGCCGGGCCGATCTCCAGGCGCTGCTGCCCCCGCAGCGCCTCGATCTCGCCGAGCACCCCGAACCGCAGACCCATCCCGCCCCCACAACTCCCGTGCGTGACGGGAGGAACCGTATCGTGCCCACCAGGCGATTCATCGTCTCCGCAACGTTGGCGCAGCGCGGGCGCGCGAGGGTGGACCCCATGTGGGCAGACAACAGGGAACACCGGGGTGAGCACGCGACTGGGGGTGTGCTCAGCGCCGGTTCCCCGCGCACTCCGCCGGCGGTGCGGATCGCACGCGCACAGCGCGAGCTGGCCGACCGCGTCGCCGAGCTCACCGCGCGGGAACTGCAGATCGTCCGGCTCGTCGGGACCGGCCGCAACAACCGGGAGATCGCCGAGGAGCTGCGGATCAGCGAGGCCACCGTCAAGACGCACCTCAACCGGGCCATGCCGAAGCTGGGCGTCTCCACCAGGGCGCAGGCGGTGGTCATCGCCTACGAGACCGGCCTGGTCCGCGTCGGCTCCCGCCTCCCGCGCGACCGGCGCTAGTCCGGGCCGGTTCGCATCAGAGGAGCCGGTCCTGGCGGGCGACGGCCTCCTTGCGGACGCGGTCGAAGAAGGCCTTGTCGCGGTCGGCGCGCTGGGTCACCGGCGCGTCGGGGGAGGCCGAGTCGTCCTCGTAGGCGCGGTAGAGCAGCCAGCAACCGCGAATGCCGTCGAGCAGGTCCTCCAGGAGGTCGTGCGCCGGCCGGGCCGGGTCCAGAGGGGTGATCCGGTCCGGCACGACGGTGTCGAAGTCCTCGTCCTGGTCGATGGCCTCGCCCGCCTGCACCAGCAGGACCATCAGGCCCTCCACGTCCGGGATGCGCCCGTCCGCGACGGCCATGGCGTCGCCGACGAGCGCGGTCACCACCTGCCGAGGGGTCTCGCCCTGCGCCAGCCGCTCCAGCACCAGGGTCGGGGTGTCCACGGCCAACGGCTCCAGGTCATCGGCCTCGATCACCACCTCGGTCGGGGCGGTCTCGGCCATCTCCGCGGCGATCTCGGCGGCCACCTGCAGCCAGTGCGCCGCGGCCACCGACGCAGCCGTCGCGTCGACCTCGCTGAACAGCGCCGCGGAGCCCAGCGGGTCCTGCTGGAGCAGCGCGTCGGCGGCGGCGACCTGCAACGGCGAGGCGTCCGCCCTGGTCAGCCGGACCGCCTGGCGGGCACGCCCGGTGAGGTCGCCGCGCTCGGCCGCCTCGATCGCGGCCAGCTCGGCCTCCACCTCGGCGACGACCTGCTCGGTCAGCCCGACGTCGGCGACGGCGTGCAGCTCCCGGCCGACCCGGTGCGAGGACTCGATCACCGGGCTGTAGGACTCCAGCAGCATGCCGTCCTCGGGCAGGTTGGGCGCGCGGATCGCGGCGACGACGTCGGCCAGCGCGGCGCGTTCGTCGGTGCGCTCCCACCCGTCGGCGTCCAGGTCCAGCCCGGCGTCCTCCAGCGGACTGCCGGGGTGGGTGTAGGTGCGCCACGCCGCCCGGGACAGCCCGTTGAGCACGTGGGTCAGCAACAGCGCCTGCTCGGCGGAGACCGAGTCCGGCAGGTCCGCCGCGGTGTGCGCGGTGTTGCCGAGTCCCGAGCTCCACATCGCCACCAGCGCGTGCCGGTCGGTGTCGACGCCGTAGTCCGTCATGGAGCCATCGTTGCGAAGTTTGCGCCTCCGTGGGGGCGGGACACGCCCCAAGATCCCCTGACAGCTGTCTGAATTGTGGAGGCGTGCGTGGGGTTGATCTTCCTGCCGCACGGTCCCGGCACGGCGGAACGCGGGCCGGCCCGAACAGCTGGGCACCTGACGACGGGCGACCCGTTCGCGGACGCGGTGGCCGAGGAGATCCACGCCGGCGGTCCGAGCGGCGCTGGCCACCGGTGTCGCACCGGGCTTGGACCTGGACGAGAAGCCGCCACCGGCCGCTGGGTGCGGACGGCTACGCCGCCCGTCTGGTTGCGCCCTGAGCCCGGGACACACGGCTGTCCGCCCCACGCGCGCATGCGCAGGCTGACGCGGGGCCGTGACCGGCCCACCGGTTCCCAGGTCCTCGGTGCTGGCATTCGCCAGTCTGCGCTCGGTCGCCGCTTCGCTCAACGATCTCACCGGAATGCCGCAGTGCCTTGGTGCACAAGCGGTCTACGCCTGGGCAGTCAATTCCTCGGTGACCGCGCCGCCGTGCACACTGTCCGTATCATGGGGCTGGGGCTCGGTCCGCTCGTCGCGGCGAACCGGCTGACCACGACGAAGCCGCGGCACAGCCCGGCGACGGGGAATGGTGCGGGCTAACGCTTTCGTGCAAGGGCGAGCACGCGTTCGGACCACCGTCCAACTACGACGTTCAGTGCGACTGCGCTGAACCTGTTGTCTCTGCGGGGAATGGTCTGTTCTTAATTGATCATGCGCACGTCAAACAACATTCCCCGACCGGTCACAACGGTGTCCGTGCTGCTGTTCGTGTTCTCCGGCATAACGATGCTCACCGCGTTGGTGCTCGGGCTTGGCGCGATGCTCGGCAGTGTGATCTCGGAGATCCCCGTTGCCGGGTTCTACGCCAGCCAGCTCACCGTCCTCGGTGTGAACGGTGCCGCCCTCCTCGTGCCGCTCGCCGCGCTGGACATCGTGCTCGGTGTGTGCGTCGCCAGAGGGGTCAGGTGGGCGTGGCTGGCGACCATCGTGTTGTCGGTCGTGCTCGTCACGCTGTCGGTGACCAGTGCGACGCCGCCGATCATCGTGATGGTCGTCGTCGCGGCCTCGGTCGTGGTGGGGCTGCTGACCGTGCCGTCGAGCTCGCGCTCCTACTTCGGCCAGATGTGACCGATCATGACCTCGCGAACCGGTTCGTCGCCGCCACAATGGCTTCCGCGGTTCCGGAAGCGTGGGCGCCGTGTTCCACGATCACCAACTCCGAGCCCTGCCAGGCGCTGTGCAGCACCCACGGGTTGCCAGCAAGGGCGCTGAGGTCGAGGCGGCCGTGCACGATCACGCCAGGAACTCCCTTCAACACGTCCTTCCCGCGCTCCAGCTCGTCGTCGTCCAGCCAGCAGCGGTTGCTGAAGTAGTGCGTGACCAGGCGGGCGAACGTGAGCTTGAACTCCGGCGTGTCCCACGGCCCCGGCTCTGCGTCGCGACCGGGTGGGACCGTCACGACGGCGTCCTCCCATGCGCACCAGTCCTCCGCCGCCTTCAGGTGCACCGCCGGGTCCGGGTCCATCAGCAACCGGTGGTAGGCGGCGGAGATGTCGTCGCCGGGGTCCGGCACGCCCGCGCGGAAGCGCTCGAAAGCCTCCGGAGCCAGGGGACCGAAGCCGTCGATCAGCCACTCGATCTCCGAGTGCCTGCCCGTCGCCACCCCCGTCACGATCATCTCCGTCACCCGCGAGGGGTGCCGCAGCGCGTAGGTCACCGACAGCACCGAGCCCCAGGAACCCCCGAAGAGCAGCCACTTGTCGATGCCGAGGTGCTCGCGCAGCCGCTCCATGTCGCTGAGCAGGTGGTCGGTGGTGTTCGTGGAGAGGTCGACGACGGGCTCACTCGCGCGCGGCGTGCTGCGGCCGCAGTTGCGCTGGTCGAACAGGACCACCCGGTAGGCGTCGGGGTCGAAGTAGGTCCGCAGTCCCGGGCGGCAGCCCATCCCGGGGCCGCCGTGGACGACAACTGCGGGTTTGCCGTCCGGGTTTCCGCAGGTCTCCCAGTAGATCTGGTGGCCGTCGCCGACGTCGAGCATGCCGTGGTCGTAGGGCTCGATCATGGGGAAGCGGGTGGTCACTCGTGACTCCTTCTGCCGGGGAGCGGCAACTGTAACAGCACTCATATAAGTGCTGTTACTCTTTTCCTCATGACCACACCGGATCCCACCCCGGACCCCACCGAGGTGAGCCGCTGGCGGCCGCTGCGCGTGCTGCTCGCCGCCATGGACGACGACATCGCCAAGCTGTACGCCGAGCGCGGGATCGACGGCGTGCGCCCCCGCTACGTCATGCCGCTGATCCGGCTCGGCCGCGCGGGCGCGATGACCATCCGGCAGCTCGCCGCGTCCCTGGACGTCACGCACTCGGCGATGAGCCAGACCGTCACCGCGCTCCGGCGCGAGGGACTGGTCACCAGCAGGCCCGGCTCCGACGCGCGGACGCGCGAGGTCGTGCTGACCGAGCGGGCCAGGGAGATGGTGCCGTTCCTCGAAGCCGAGTGGCGGGCGACCGAGCGTGCCGTCGCCGAGCTGGAGGAGGAGATCCCCTACGCGATGAGCCAGGTCGTGCGCGATCTGGAGGCGGCACTGGCGAAGCGGTCCTTCCACGACCGCATCGTCCGGAACCTCAAGCCATGAAGCTGCTCGTCGACATCCGGCCGCTGCGCGCCAGCACCGCGTTCCGGCGACTGTGGATCGGCACCACCGCCTCCACGCTCGGCGGCCAGCTGACCGTGGTCGCCGTTCTGACGCAGGTGTGGCAGCTGACGCAGAGCACCGTCGCCGTGGGCGCCATCGGGATCGCGCAGGCCGTGCCGATGGTGGTTTTCGGTTTGCTGGGCGGCACATTGGCCGACAGCGTGGACCGGCGGCGGCTGGTGCTGCTCACCACGGTCGGACAGATCGTCACGGCCGTGTTGCTTGCGGCGCAAGCACTTCTCGGCCTCGCGTCGCTTCCGGTAGTGCTGGGACTGGTATCCGCGCAGGCCGCGTGCGGCGGTCTCGGCGCGCCCGCGCGCAAGACCTTCGCGGTCCGCCTGCTGCCGGAGCACCTGGTGCGGGCGGGAATCGCCTTGAACCACCTCAGTTTCCAGGCCGCCATGCTGATCGGTCCCGCGCTCGCCGGCGTGATCACCGCGCAGTGGGGAGCCGGAACCTGCTACGTGATCGACGCCGCCACCTTCGCCGTCGGCCTGTACGGCGTGTTCCTGCTGCCGTCGATGCGCCCGGAGGGGCAGCCGGGCCGACCGGGACTCCGCGCGGCCTGGGAAGGCCTGCGGTTCCTGGGCAAGCAGCCCGTCGTCCGCGGCGCGCTGCTGACCGACGTGTTCGCGACGGTGCTTGCGATGCCGATCGCGTTGTTCCCCGCGATCGCCGACGAGCGCTTCGGCAGGCCGGAGTCGCTGGGGTTCCTCCTCTCCGCCATCGCGGTCGGCGGCATCCTCGCGGGAACGGCGTCCGGAGTGGTCACCCGTGCCCGCCGCCCCGGAGCGGTGATGCTGGCGGCGGCCGGGACCTGGGGCGTGGGTCTTGCCTGCTTCGGGCTGTCCCCGTCGCTGTGGCTCGGCCTGGTCTGCCTCGCGGTGGCCGGGGCCGCGGACACGATCTCGGTGATCTCCCGGGGCGCGATCGTGCAGATCGCCACCCCCGACGCCTACCGGGGCAGGGTGGGCGCGGTCGAGCACATCATCGGCGTCTCCGGCCCCGACATCGGCAACTTCCGCGGCGGCCTGGTCGCGGGCGTCAGCACCCCGGCGTTCGCGCTCGTGTCCGGCGGCCTGCTCTGCGTCCTGAGCCTGGCCGCGTTGACCGTTGCGAACAAACCGCTGCGCGGCTTCGCCACCGCGGAAGAGGCAGTTGCTCGCTGATCAGTGCTCGCGCGAGGACCTTGTCCCTGTTTGGCACGTTGACCTCAAGCAAACTAGAGGTCCTACGTTCGCGGTGTGAACAGATCAGAAGAGCGCCCCGACCTCACCCGCCCCGACGCGGGCACGATCCTGGTCAGCCGCTGGAACGTGAGCACCCCGCAGCACCAACGCGCCGCCGCCGAAGCGACCCTCGGCGAGTGGGACCGAGCGGATCGGCCGGACGCGATGCTGGCCCTGTACGCGCTGCTCAGCCTCGACGGCGACCACGTCCTGTACTACGCGCAATGGACCGACGACGAGGCCCATGAGGAGTTCGTCCGCACGAAGCGCCCGGAGCTCGTCCGGCGCATCGACGCCGGCGTGCCCGGGATCGAGCGGCCCGGGTTGACCCGGTACCGGCTGCACCGGAGCTGTCGCAGCGACATCACGACCAGGCCGGGACTTGTCGTCGGTGTCCGCTTCGAGACCGATGGCCCGGTTGCGCAGAAGGCGCTCGCCGACCTGGTGGTCGAACGGCTTGAAGCCGAACGGGTTCCGGGCATGATCTCCGCGAACTTCCACCTCAGCAAGGACGGCACCAAGGTGCTGAACTACGCCGAGTGGACCGACGAGGACGCCTACCACGCGTTCACGGCGGGGACGGTGTCGCCTGCTCTCCGGGAGAGCATCGACGAGATCCCCGGTGTGCGCCCGAAACTCGGCGAGCTCGCCCAGTACCGGATGTACGGGAGCGTGGTCAACATCCCCGCCGGCTGATCCCTTCGCTAGGGTACGGCCCCTGAACTAGGGGGAGCCTTGCAGGATCTGTGGTACGTCGTGTTGTCGTCCGCCGTGCTCGGCTTGGACGCGTTGTGGTTGGTGGGGGTGCGGAGCAGTGTGCGGAACCGACCGTCCACACTGGCTGCTCACCCCACCGCCTACCAGGCCGCATACCTGCTCGGCGGGGAGAACCGGGTTGTCGAGACGGCGGTCGCCAAGCTGCTTCACGAAGGTCGGCTGCGCGCGAACCGGGATCTCGGGGTCGTTCGGGTGCGAGAGGCGAGCGGTGGCGACCCGGTTGACATGGCGGTGCTCAGTGCCCTTTCGGTCTCGACGCCGGTGATCGACCTGGTGCGCGAGCGGGGCGGGCGCGCGGTGCTCTCCGTCCTGCGGAGCCTGGACGAGGCAGGTCTGCGCGTCCGGGACCAGGACCACGCGCGGATCAAGAGGTTCGTCCTCGTGCCTTGGGGGCTCTTCTTCCTACTGCTGGCGCTGGGGCTCAACGGAGTGATCTCGGTGGGCGTGTGGGCGGTGCTGTTCTTCGCGGTCTGCGCCTACGCGACGTTCGTCAAACGAAAGCTGCCGCGCCTCACGCCTGCTGGAGAGGAACTGGCGTCCCGGATTCGCCTCGGCGAGGAGCGCGTGCCCGAGCTGGAGCATCCGACTACGGGGCCGGTCGCCCTGCTCGGCTTCACCGCCTACCCGGACGAGGAGGTGCGGGAAGCGGCGCTCGGCGGAAAGCGGGCACCCGTCGGAGCGACGCGGAAGTCGTCCGACTCCAGCGGCTCGTCGTGCGGTGGCTCGTGTTCGAGCTGCTCCAGTGCCAGCTCGTGCTCCAGCTCCTGCGGCAGCACGTCCGACAGCGGGTCGAGCTCCTGCGGCGGTGGTAGCTCGTGCAGCAGTAGCAGCTAGGTGTATCTGGCCGTCACGTTGGTGACACCACCTCACCACCCCCTGGCGCCCTCACCCGCATGCCCCTCACTCGCGTGCCCCTCGTTTCGCGTGCCCCTCGTTTCGCGTTTTGTAGGCTTAGAGGGTGTCTCGTTTGGGTCTGATGGGATTCTTCGGCATGATCGTTGCTCGTGGA
>NZ_JBHLZU010000032.1:0-212253 GCF_042429765.1 Allokutzneria oryzae
AGACGAGGGTGCGCGGATGAGGGGTGCGCGGATGAGGGGTGCGCGGAGGAGGGGTGCGTGGATGAGGGGTGGGGGGTGCCGGGGCGTGGTGAGGTGGGGCTATCGCGTGGAGGGCCGCGCTAGTCGATGACCGCGGTGGCCTCGATCTCGACCAGCATGTCGGGCTCGGCCAGCGCGGCGACGCCGATCCCGGTCAGCGGTGGGAGCGGGGTGGCGCCGAGCTTCGCGGAGGCCCGGGTGACGCCCTCCATGAACAGGGGCATCTTGTCGGGGGTCAGGTCGACGACGTAGACGGTCAGCTTCACCACGTCGTCGAAGGAGGCGCCGACCTCGGCCAAGGCGGTGCCGATGTTGAGGTAGCACTGCTCGGTCTGCGCGGCGAGGTCGCCTTCGCCGACCCTGCCGCCGTCGGCGTCGCGGGCGACCTGGCCCGCGATGAAGACCAGCCTCGATCCCGTGGCGACCGACACCTGCCGGTAGAGGTCGACCTTCGGCAGTCCTTCGGGGTTCACCAGGGTGATGGCCATGCTGACTCCTCGTCGTGAGCGCCCGGCGGGTCCGGACCCCGAAACCATAGCATTGCAATGCTATGTACCCTGGGGGTGTGGCGAGGACGAAAGATCCCGGGGTCCGCGTCCTGCTCATCGAGCGGGCGGCGCACATGCTCCGTGTCCGCGAGCCCATCACCCTGCGTTCGCTGGTAGCCGGGACCGGTGTGTCGACGATGGCCGTCTACACGCACTTCGGCGGCATGGACGGCATGTGGAAGGCCCTGCGCCAGGAGGGCTTCACCCGGCTCGCGGCCCGGTTCGCCGTGGTGGCCACGTCCAAGGACCCGGTTCGCGACCTGGCCGCCCTGGTCGCCGCCTACCTCGGCAACGCCCTGGACCACCCTGACCTGTACCGGGTCATGTTCGACGCGAGCTTCGACCTCGAAGACCTCAAGGCCGCCGACGCCACCCTGGAGTACCTGGTCCAAGCCGCCGTGCGCGCCAGGGACACCGGCCGCTTCCGCGCCGGGACCGACCCGCTGGACCTGGCGATCCAGAGCTGGGCCATCGGCCACGGGCTGGTGTCCCTGGTCGCTAACGGCCCGCTGCCCCGAGAGACGCTCGACCACGGCGCCCCCATGCTGACCGCTCTGTTCACCAGCACGGGAGACGACCCCGACAGGTGCCGGCTCTCGGTGGCGAAGGGCTGGAAGCAGCTGCGTCCACCCGGCTGACAGTCCCGCGGCTACCGTGTTCGGATGGTGATGTTGAGCGAGCTGCAGTCACAGGTGGCGGTGAGTTATGACCGCCTCGGCATGCCTTCCTGGCCCCATCCGCGTCCCGGCACGGACTCGCCGCCCGAGGAGGCGTACTCGCGGGTCACCGAGCCCGAGCGGTACGGCATCGTGCACGCTCGCGCACGGGTGTGGACCGACAGGCTCAGCGAGGTGCCTGGGGTTGAGGTCGAGACCCTCGCGCCGGCTCCGCTCGACGACGAGGGCCACCTGGGCCTGTTCGACCGCGGTGTCCGGCTCACCTCGTCCCGGCCGGGCACTCTGCCGCTGCTGCTGCTTGAGCGCGACGCGCCGTTGTCCGAGGGCGAAGGAACGCTGGCGGTGCTGCACATCAGCGTCGCCCAGCCCGAGATCGCTGTCGCGATGCTGCCCGACTGCGGTTGCGACGCCTGTGACTGGGGCTCGGCTGACCTGCTCACCGCGATCGACCAGAAGATCGGCACCCTCGTCGGAGGTCCGTTCGTGGCGCTGCGGGGGAGGGGGTGGCACGCGCGGTGGCACCCGGGAGGCGGTAGCTCAGGTGGCACGGCACCACGCCAGGACCACGCCCAGCTGATGGAGCTGTGCCGCCGGCTCGCGGGCGGAGAGGACGTCCGGTTGCCTGACGGCGCGGAGGTCTTCGTGGGGCGGTCCTGGCTCGACTGAGCCCTCTCGGACTCAGGGTCGGGCACGCAGACGCCTGAAGGACCGGCGTCGCGCTTCACCTGATGGGTTGATCATCCGGGTGAGCGGTCGTGACGGCATGGATACGGGAGTCCCGGGTTCGCAACGATCCCGGTGTGCTTGACAAGATCGCGATCGTGGGCGTGGCGTGTCGGTTCCCCGGTGGGGTCGGCGACCTGGACGGGCTCTGGGCGCTGCTGTCCGAGGGGCGTGAAGCGGTCGGGGAGCCGCCGCCGGACCGGTTCGACGTCGAGCGGTACCGGGACCCCAACCAGATGCGGCCTGGCAAGTCCTACACGTTCGCGGGCGGCTACCTCGACGACATCACCGGGTTCGACGCGGACTTCTTCGGGATCAGTCCGCGCGAGGCGGTGTGCATCGACCCGCAGCAGCGGCTGTTGCTGGAGTTGGGGATCGAGGCGCTCGACGACGCGGGGATCGACCCGGGGTCGCTGTCGGGCACGGACAGCGCTGTGTTCGTCGGAGTGTCCGCTTTGGACTACGGCGGGCAGCAGATGGTGCAGCGGAACACGATCGGTCCGTACACGAACTCGGGTTCGGCGTTGTCCAACACGGCGAACCGGTTGTCGTACCACCTCGACGTGCACGGGCCGAGCCTGAAGGTGGACACGGCCTGCGCCTCGTCCTTGAACGCGGTCCACCTCGCGTGCGAGCACCTGCGCCACGGCGGCGGGCGGATCGCTTTCGCCGCGGGGGTGAACCTGCTGCTCAACCCCATGACCTACGTCGGTTTCGCCAAGGCGGGATTCCTGTCGCCGACGGGGCACTGCCGCCCGTTCTCGGCCGACGCCGACGGGTACGTGCGCGCCGAGGGCGGCGGTGTCCTGGTGCTCAAGCGGCTGGTCGACGCGGTCGCCGACGGGGACCGCGTGCACGCCGTGATCGCCGGGTCCGGGACGAACAGCGACGGGCGCACGACAGGACTGGTGCTGCCCAGCGGCGATGCCCAGGAGGCGTTGCTGCGTCAGGTCTACGACGGCTTCGAGCTCGATCCGGACGACCTCGCCTACCTGGAGGCGCACGGCACCGGGACCCCGATCGGTGATCCGGTCGAGTGCCGGGCGATCGGCAACGCCCTGGGGGTCCGCCGGTCCGGGGGGCCGCTGCCGATCGGGTCCGTCAAGGGCAACATGGGGCACCTCGAACCGGCTTCGGGCATGGCCGGACTGTGCAAGGCGATCCTGGTGCTGCGGCACGGCGAGATCCCGGTGACCCCGAACGCCGGTCCGCGCAGCACCGGCATCGACTTCGACGGCCTCGCCCTGACTCCGGTGGAGGAGCCGTGCGCGGCATCGGGTCGGCTGGTGGGCGTCAACTCGTTCGGGTTCGGCGGCGCGAACGTGCACGTGGTCCTGGAGAAGCCGCCCGCGGTCGCGCCGCTGGCACCGCGCACGGGGTCCGTGGTGCCGATCGTCGTCTCCGGGCACACCGAAGCGGCGCTGGCGGAAGCGGTGTCCCGCATGGACGGGCGCTTGGCCGACTGCTCGGACTTCGCCGACGTCGCCTTCACCTCCTACCACCGACGCGGCAAGCACGCCCATCGCCGGGTCGTGCTCGCCGGAACCGCGCAGGAGGCGCGTCGTCGCCTGGCTGAGCCGGCCAAGCCTCAGCGCGCCACCGAGCGGGGACGCGTGGCGTTCGCCTACTCCGGACATGGTGCTCAGTGGCCCGGCATGGCCAGCGACCTCATCGACACCGACGCGGTGTTCGCGCGGACAGTCACCGAGGTCGATGCCGTGCTGGCGCCGCGCGTCGGCTGGAGCGTCGCCGACGAGCTGCGGTCAGCCGAGCCGAGGTTCCACGACACCGCGGTGATCCAACCCGTCCTGTTCGCCGTGCAGGTGGGGATCACGGCGATGCTGGCCGAGTCCGGCCTCCGACCGGAAGCGGTGTACGGGCACAGCGTCGGCGAGATCGCCGCCGCCTTCGCCGCCGGGATCTACGACCTGGACCAGGCCGTGGAGCTGGTGGTGGCGCGCAGCCAGGCCCAGGCGAGCACCGCGGGCACCGGCACCATGGCCGCCGTCAACCTCGGGCAGGAGGAAGCCGAGAAACTGCTCGCTCGCTACGAGGGGCGAGTGGAGGTCGCCGGGATCAACAGCGCGAACGACGTCACGGTGGCCGGTCCCAAGGCTGATCTGCACGACCTGGCGGATCGACTGGCCGAGCGCGAGGTCTTCTGCCGCATGCTGGACCTGGACTACCCGTTCCACAGCTCGGCGATGGAACCGTTGCGCGCATCGCTGCTGACCGGGTTGGCCGATCTCGCGCCGAAACCGGCCGCGGTGGAGTTCGTCTCCACGGTCACCGGTGGACCGTTGGCGGGGGAGAGGCTGGACGCGGAGTACTGGTGGCGCAACGTCCGTGAGCCCGTGCGGTTCGCCGCCGCCACCGACCACCTGGTCGATGCCGGGTTCGACACGATCATCGAGATCGGTCCGAAGCCGGTGTTGCAGACGTATCTGAAGCGCGCCGCGAAGGACAGCGTGCTCGCGGTCCTGCCCACGCTGACCCGCTCCGAGCCCGGAGTGGCGGCGCTGCGGTCGACGGTGGAGTCCGCGCTCGCGGCCGGTGTGCCCATCGCCGCCGACCGCTACTTCCCCCAGCAGGGCAGGGTCGTGCCGCTGCCGGCCTACCCGTGGCAGCGCGAGCGGTTCTGGTTGGGCAGCCAGTACACGTGGAGCGGCACCGGGGCACCGGCCGACCACGTGCTGCTCGGGGACCGCGCCGCGGTCGCCGACCCCACCTGGCAGTCCACAGTGGACCCCGCGAGGGTGCCGTGGCTGAAGGGGCACCGAGCGGCAGGGAGCCCGATCATGCCCGCCGCCGGGTACCTGGAGATGGGGTGGGCGGCCGGGCAGCTGGTCTTCGACGGTCCTGCGGAGGTGCGCGAGCTGCACATCACCAAGCCGCTGGTCGCCCCCGATGACGAGTCCGAGCTGCCCCGCACGCAGGTGTCACTGTCCGAAGAGGACGGTGTGTTCCGGGTCGCCAGCCGCTCGGCGGAGGGACAGCCGTGGCAGACCCACGCGCGAGGGCGTGTGCGACGCAGGGTCGCTGCGGCCCCCGCACCGCTGGACCTGGCTGCGCTGAGAGCCCGGTTCGCCGAACGCGGCGAGCACGTCGACCGGGAGACGCTCTACGCCGACGCTCAGCGGCTCGGCCTCGGCTACGGCCCGGACTTCCTGGTCATGACCGGGCTGTGGGTGGACGGCACGGAGATCCTGGCCGACTACGACTGCCGCCACCTGGACCTCGCCGGGTTCCACGCGCATCCCGCGTGGACCGACGCCGCCCCGCAGGCCGCGATCGAGCTGGGCCGGATCCGCCACGGCCACGTCTCCGATGAGGACTCCTACATGCCCGTCGCGGTCGGCACCGCGCGGTTGTGGGTAACGCCGACCGAGACGGGCTCGGTGTACTTCCGCTGCCGCACGGTCGCGGAGACCTGGGCATCGGCGGACATCGCGGTCACCGACGAGTCCGGGACCGTCTTGTTGGAGCTGCTGGACTTCCGGTTCCTCCGCGTGAAGCTGCCGAGCCGTCGCCCGGTGTTGCGCCAGCACACCGAACTCCGCGCCGCACCGCGGGGACTCCCGCCGACCGCGGAAGTCGTGTGCGAGCCGCCTCGGATCGAGGCGCGCCCCGTCCCGGGGTACGCGGAGTTCCGTCGGCGCCGGCTCGCGTCCACCGCGGCTTTCGCGGTGCGCGCCTTCACCACCCTGCTCGACGACGCGGAGGTCTTCTTCACCGAGGACCTGCTGGCCGCAGGGGTGCGACCGGCGTTCTCCCGGCTGATCGACCTCCTCACCGGACTGGCCGTGGAGCACGGTCACCTCGAATGGCTCGGCGAGTTCCAGGGCCGGACGCGCTGGCGGGTCTGCTCGACGGCCGTCGAGCCCGCGTTCGCCGACCTGGTCACCGATTTCCCCGACCACACCCCGGAACTGACGCTGTTCGGCCGCTGCGGTGTGCACCTGGCCGAGCTGCTGCGCGGTGAGCGGGACGCGCTCGACATCCTCTTTCCCGCGCACGGCAGCGACACCCTCGCCCACTACTACGAACTGGCACCGGCTCTGCGTCCGTGCAGCCGGGCCGCCGCCGAGGCGATGCGGGTTCTGGTCGATGCGTGGCCCGCTGACCGTCCACTGAGGATTCTTGAGATCGGTGGCGGTACCGGTGCCATGACCGCCGCGCTGCTGCCCGTGCTGCCACCGGATCGCACTCGGTACGTGTTCACCGACGTTTCACAGTTCTTCCTCGCCCCGGCCGAGGCCCGGTTCGCGCGGTACGACTTCGTCGAGTACCGGACCCTGGACCTCGACGAGCCCGACATCGAACCGGGCACCTTCGACGTCGTGGTCGCCGGAGGCGCCCTGCACGCGGCCAAGGACGTGCGGTCGGCACTGCGCGCGGTGTCGGAGATGCTGACCGACCACGGCCGTCTGCTCTTCATCGAGGTGCACGATCCGGCCGTGCTCGCCCTGCCGTTCGGCCTGGTGCCCGGGTTCTGGTCGATGACCGACTTCGACCTGCGCCCCACATCGCCGACGCTGTCCGCGCAGCAGTGGCGAGACCTGGCGCTGGACAACGGTTTTCACAGCGCGCACCCGGTCCTGGACGGCGAGCTGGGCTCGGTGACGATGGCGAGCAGGGTGCCGCGCTCCGCTCCGCTGCCGGAGGCGCCCGTCGTCGAAGCCACCGCTCGCGTCGTGGTCGTCGCTGAGGACGACGAGGAGCCGGAGTTGGCAGCCGCGCTCACCACGAGGCTCACGGACCTGAGCGCGGACGCGGTGCTGACGACCACCGAGGCCGACACCGGCGAGTGGTTCACGGCTGCTCGGACCGACGTGGTGTTCGTGCTCGCCGAGTCCGGCTCCGACCCGGAGGCCGCAGTCCACGCGGCCACGCGGCGGTTCGGGTTCGTGCGCGCGCTCGCGCTGAACGCGGCAGAGCTGCCTGCCGGCTCGGTGACCCGGTTGTGGCTGATCAGCCGCTCCACGGGGGTCAACCCGGCCCCGGAGCAGGCGACCGACCCGGCCGAGGCGGCGCTCTGGGGCGCCACGCGCACGGTCGCCGCCGAACACAGCCTGCTGGATGTCCGACGCGTCTCGGTCGCGCGCGACGTGCCGGTCGAGAGCATCGCCCGCGAACTCCTCGACCCCACGGACGAGGACGAGGTGGTGCTCACCGCCTCCGGCCGGTTCGTTCCCCGGCTCCGCGACCTGCCCCCGGCTCGGGCCGATGACAGCTCCACGCCCTACCGGCTCGTCGCCCGCGACGCGGGGCCGTCCTACGAGTTGGCGTGGGTGGCGATGGACATGCCGCGACCCGCCTCCGGGCAGTTGCTCGTCGAGGTTCGGGCGGTGGGCATCAACTACCGTGACGCGCTGCTCGCGGTCGGCATGCTGCCGGGCTGGGTGGTGGAGTCCGGGATGAGCGGCATGAGCCTGGGTGGGGAGTGCGCCGGCGTGGTCACGGCGGTCGGTCCGGGGGTGACCCGGTTCCGGCCCGGTGACCAGGTCTTCGGCTCGGCGCCCGGCGCGTTCGCCTCACACGTGCTGGTCGACGAGAACATGGTCGCCCTGGTGTCGCCCGGAGTCGCCCCCACGGCAGCCGCGACGATGCCCGTGGCATTGCTGAGCGCCAGATACGGGCTGTTCCACCAGGCCAAGCTCGCCAGGGGCGAGACGGTGCTGGTGCACGGCGCGGCCGGGGGAGTCGGACTGGCCGCACTCCAGTGCGCCCGGCACGTCGGAGCCACGGTGATCGCGACCGCGGGCACCGAGGAGAAGCGGGACTACCTGAAGCTGCTCGGCGTCGAGCACGTCTTCGACTCCCGCAGCCTCAGCTTCGCCGCCGACGTGCTCGACGTCACCGGCGGGCAGGGGGTGGACGTCGTGCTCAACTCGCTGGGTGGGGAGTTCATCGGCCGGAGCCTGGAGCTGCTGCGCTTCGGTGGCCGGTTCGTCGAGCTCGGCAAGCGCGACCTCTACAGCGATCGCAACGTCTCCCTGTTCCCGCTGCGCAACAACATCAGCTACTTCGTCGTCGACGTCGACCAGCTCGGCCGCCTGCGCCACCAGGAGATCGCCGACCAGCACGACGAGGTCGTTGAGCAGGTGCGGTCCGGAGTCGTGCACCCCATCCCGCACCGGGTGTTCCCCGCCTCCAGGGCGGCGGAGGCGTTCCGCTCCCTCCAGCACTCCCGCCACATCGGCAAACTGGTCGTCACCTTCGACGAGCGCCCTCCCGTGGAGAACGTGTTGCGGGACAAAGGGTTCACGGCCGACCCTGCCGGTACCTACCTGATAGCCGGCGGCGCGAGCGGCTTCGGCGCGGAGGTGGGGCGCTGGCTGACCGACCGTGGCGCGAGGCACCTCGCGCTGGTCAACCGGCGTGGCATGGCCGTGCCGGAGGCCCAGGACCTCGTCTCGGAGCTGACCGCGCGGGGCGTCGAGGTGTCCGTGCACGCCGCCGATGTCACCGACGAAGCCGCGATGCGGGGTGTCGTCGAGGGCATCGGCACCCCGCTGCGCGGCGTCGTGCACGCGGCGATGGTCCTCGACGACGTGATGACGGCTGACCTGACCGATGACCGCTTCCGCGCCGTGCTCGCGCCGAAGATGGCCGGGGCACTCGTCCTCGACCGCGTCACCAGCGGTCACGACCTCGACCTGTTCCTGATGTTCTCCTCGGCGGCGGCCGTGGTGGGCAACGCGGGACAGGCCGCCTACTGCGCGGGAAACCTGTTCCTGGAGGCGTTCGCGCGCTCTCGCCGAGAGCGGGGGCTGGTCGGGCAGACGATCGCCTGGGGTGCTCTCGGCGAGGTCGGCTACGTGGCCCGCAACGAGGCCACGGCCCGGACCGTCACGCGGGCGGGCCTGACCCTGCTGTCGCTGCGCCACGTGCGCCAGGCGCTGGACGAGCTGGTCGGAGGGCCCGAGGTCGCGGTGGTGTGGAGCCACGACGGGGAGTTCCTGCGCCGGCTGTACGCGCACATCACCACGCCGCGGCTCGGTGAGCTGGGCGGGGGCGGGCACGCCGTGACCGCCGAGGACGACGACCTGCTGGACCGGCTTCGGGAGGCGTCGGTGGAGGAGGCGGCCGAGCTGGTCGCCGACGCCATCGTCACGACGCTCGCCGAGGTGCTCGGCGTCGCGGCGGAGCGCATCGACCGCAACCGTCCGCTCGACCAGCTGGGCGTGGACTCGCTGATGGGCGCCGAGCTCGTCACGAAGATGCGGCGCCGCTTCGGCCGCGAGATCCCGATCATGCGGGTGGTCGCGAGCAGCGGCATCGACGACCTGGCCCGTTCGCTGGTCACCTACTTCAAGGCCGAGGAGAGCAAGTGACTCAGACCGCCGTCCGGCATTTCCCGCTCTACATCGGCGGTGAGCGGATCGACACCGACGAACGCGCCTACGGCATGAGCGTCCGCTCTGTGCTGGAGCCTCGCGGTTCCGAAGCGGCGACGCTGTTCCGGCTGTTGCGGGAAGGCTCCGAGGAGGAGCTGCACGCGCATCCGCACATCCTCTGTTCGGCCGCGCTATCGACCCCCGAGCTGGGACAGGCCGCGTTGCGGGCGGCGGCCGACGCGGCGCCACGGGTGCGCGCGATGCCCCTGGCCGACCGGCTCGGGTGCATCGGCGACCTGTACTCGGCATTCCAAGCACATCGCGAGGAGCTGGCCCGGATCCTGCGCATGGAGGGCTGTCCATGGCTGCTGGCCGAGGCACAGCTGAACGTGGTGCTGGAGCTCGTGCGGCCGGAGAGCTTGGACCTGGCGCGGTCCTTGCTCCGGCAGGAGTTCACCACGCCCCATCACGAGATCGTGTTGCAGCGCCAGCCCGATGGAGTCGTGTGCGTCGACCCACCGGCCAACGCGCCGCTGTTCGGGCTGATCGCCTCGCTCGTGCTGCTCGCGGGCAACAGCGTGGTGATCCGCGTGCCCCGCAGCTGCGCCAGCTCGCTGAGCTACGCCCTGCACAACATCATCATCCCGGTGCTCGAAGCGCGCGGAGCGCCCGCCGGGATGTTCAACGTGCTGTGCGCGGACTTCGAGGTCACCATGCAGCAGTGGCTGGACAGCCCACTGGTGAACTCCATCTACTACTTCGGTTCCAGCGAGACCGGGCTGGCCCTGGAACGCAAGTGCGTGGAGCGGGGCAAGCGAGCGATCCTGGAACTGTCCGGCAACGACGGTGTGCTTGTGTGGCGCGACGCCGACCTCGACCGCGCCACCGCCGCGTTGCTTGAGGCGTTCTACGCCTCGGGGCAGACCTGTTTCAGCCCGAAGTACGCCATCGTCCACCCCGACATCGCCGACGACCTGCTGCTCCGGTTGCAGGAGGCCGCGGGCGCGTTGCGGCCGGGCGACCCGGAGGACTCCGACACGGTGCTCAGCCCCGTCCTTCGGGCCACCGCCTTCAAGCGCAGCCTCGACGGAGCACTGCACGCGGGCGCCACGAAGATCTGCGGCGGCGCGCAGATCAACCTGCGCGGTGAACCCGATCCCCACGGGCTGTTCATCGAACCGACCGTGGTGCGCGTCAACGGGTTCGAGCTGGCCGAGACCATCGCCGCCGTGCGCGAGGAGACCTTCTTCCCGCTGCTGTCGGTCGTGGTGCCCGACGACGGCCCGGATCTGCTCGACCGCTGCGTGGACTTCCTCAACGGCAACAAGTTCGGCCTGCGGAACTCCTTGTGGGCGCAGAGCCCGGAGGTCGTCGAGCGGTTCACCACCGCGGTGACCAACGGGGGAGTGCTCAAGGTCAACGACTCGCACATGGGGCACGCCCCGTACCTGCCCGGTCTCGGTGGTACGGGGCACAGCGGGGGGACGCACGGCGAGGCCGCCTACCCCTTCCTGCGCGCCAGCCGCCTCCAGGCCGTTGCCATCGCCACGACCAGGACCCATCCCCGGGAAGCCCTCATCGGCAGGACCTGACACCACAAGACGAACACCGGCGCACCGGAACAACTCCGGTGCGCCGGTGCCGGGGAGCGGAGACGATCAGCCGGGCAGCAAGGTCGGCAGCGGCCACGCGCGGCCCGCGCCCGACGCGGTGAAAACCTTGTCCGTCACGGCGAACAGCGCGACGCCGAAGGTTTCTGTGAAGGCGTCCACGCCCTCCTGGGTCGGGGTGATCGGAATGCCGCTGCCCTTGAGCACGGTCGGCTGTCCCGGCGACCCAGGCTGCACGGACAGCCGCACCGCGCTCGGGTCGCTGGCGTACAACGGCAGCTCGCCCACCCACTCGTCGTTGACCTTCAAGAAGGCGAAGATCCGCCCGTCGGGCACCGAGCCCCGGATACCGGTGATCTCCATCCGCGCCTTCGAGCTCCGCAGCACCACACCGCCCAGCACGCGTCCGGTCCCCTTGCCCGGCTGCCCCAGCGGGGTGACGGTGCCAGTGCCGTACTCCGGCGGCAGCGTGACGCCCACGACGGTGGTTCCGTCCGCCCCCACGATGGGGGTGGCCGGGGCGACTGCCTGGACGTCGATCTTCTCCGCCGCGAGCCGCTTGAGCGCGAGCTCGGTCAACCGCATCTCACTGAGCCCGTCCACCAGGGTGAACGCCACGTCAACCGCCGGGTTCGCGTTCGCGGGTGCCGCCGCCCCCAGCTGGGCGAGGAAGGGCGCCGCCATTGCGCCGCTGACAAAGACACGTCGAGTGACCGCCATGATCCAAGTGTCGCGTGCCTCCCCGCGAACCGGGCAGCAGATGACTCAAAAGAAGGACGTTCGCGGGGAGCGAGAGGAATCGCTTTTGGGCTTTCGCCTATGCCGGTCCCCGGTTCAGCAGGCTCAGGTAATGGCTGAGATGAGTGGCCGCGTTGAGCATGGCGAGCCCCTGCGCGGTGAGCTTTCGTTGCCAGTCATCCAGTGCGGCGGCCAGCGCGTCCGTGCCGCCTGCTGATCGGATCTGCTGGACCACGGTGGAGATGTGCTCCAGCGGGTAGCCCCCGCGTCTGAGGAGGTGGGCGAGCTCGGCGTCGCGGATGTCGCTCGCGTGGAAGACGCGGTACCCGGTGGCCGGGTCTCGTGTGGGGAGGAGGATGCCCGCACGTTCCCAGTTCCGCACGGTTGCCGGGGTGACACTGAGGTGGTGCGCGAGCTCGCCGATGGTCCGGGCGTCAGGGACTGCTGAGCGGTTTGGGGCGCCATCAGACTGCGCCGTCAGGTGACCCACCGCTTTCCGCACCGCGTCAAGGGTTTCCCGGTCGCGGAGCAACTGGCTGTGGCCACGGTCGATGGCCTTCAGGACGTCGTTGAGCTGGTCATCGTGGAGTGCGGTCATGATCCGGCCGCTGGTCGAGTACCCGTAGGCCGCGACGAGCGAGAGGTAGGTGCGCAGCGCCGCCGCGTGCACCTCGGTGTAGACGCGGTAACCGCTGGGTGTGCGCTCAGCGGGTGGGATGAACCCGTCGCGCTCGTAGTTGCGGACCGCCTGGGTCGAGATGCCGTGCTCCCGCGCGAGGTCCGCAGGCCGGAAGGTGATCATCGGTTTGAGACTTTACAGCATTCGTGCGTGGCCAAGGCGCGAGAAGTCTCAACGCCTCTTTCAAAGATACGATTGAGTCTCATGAGTCAGGACATTCGAGACTTCGTTGCCGCCTCATGTGACTTGCTGGCGCTCGGTGAGCCGACGCACCTGGAACCGGCCTTCGCGTGGACCCGGAACGACCTGTTCGTCCAGTTGGTAGGCCGCGGATTCCGTTCGATCGCCCTGGAGACCGATCGCGTGGCCGCGCTCACCGTGAACGACTTCGTCCAGGAGGGAGTGGGAACCCTCGACGCGGCGATGAGCGAGGGCTTCTCGCACGGCTTCGGAGACCTGGACGCCAACAGGCAACTGGTTGCCTGGATGCGCGAGTACAACGAAGGCCGACCCGCGCAAGAACGACTGGCTTTCCACGGCTTCGACGCTTCGACGGAGACGATGAGCGCCCCCAGCCCGCGGCGCTACCTGGAATACGCCCGCGACTACCTGGAGCTCGACCTCGATCTCGCGAGCCTCGTCGGCGATGACGAACGGTGGAGCCGCACGGAGGCGGTCACAGACCCGGCCATGTCGATCGGCGCCACAACCGAGGCTGACACCCTTCGCACGCTCGCCGACGACATGCTCACCGCGCTCTACGCGCGCGCACCGGAACTGATCGCGGCGACATCACGCGCCAAGTGGTTCAGGGCCAAGACTTATCTCACCGCCGGTCTTGGCTTGCTGCGGTACCACAAACAGTCGGCCCAACGCGTTGAGGAGAGCGCGCGGGTGTCCCGCCTGCTCGCCACCCGGGATGCGCTCATGGCCGAGAACCTCCTCGACATTCGAGGCATCGAGGCCCAACGGGGCGCGACGCTCGTCTTCGCGCACAACCGCCACCTGCAACGAAACCCGAGCAACTGGCGCCTGGCGGACATGGACCTCACCTGGTCCAGTGCCGGCGCCATCGTGGAGTCTCTGGTGGGCCGGCAGTACTCCTTCATCGCGGGCAGCCTGGGCCGCAGCGACACCATCGCGCTTGGAGAGCCCGAGCCGGACACCTACGAGGGCTTCCTGCAGAACCGCACCACCACCTGGGGCCTCACAACGGCCACCACGGTCGCGTCCGCCCGTACCCGCACCGACACCAAGCCACAGCAAGGCTACTTCCCGCTCGACCAGGCGAGCCTCGACGGCGCCGACACGGTCCTGCACATCAAGAACGGCACGAAGGTCGGGGCCTCCTACGCCTAGCGCCACCCCCGCACCTCCCCGTACACGCGTGGCCAGCTGGCTGGCGTGGTCAGGGTTCTCGCGTTTTGTCACCTAAATGCGCGAAAGAGCGCTCTCATTTCGCATTAAGCCTACAAAACGCGAAATGGGGGGCTCGGGGGTGAAGGGGGCCTGGGGGTGGTGAGTGGGTGGGGTGGGGTGGCGTGCAGGGTCTCGATCGGCACTGAGGACGGGCTCGCCGCGGCGCCGCCGGTGCGGGGTGGTTCGCTGACTCGGCTGGCATCGGCAGCTACCGAATCGACCTCCACCCCAGCACCGGCGGTCGCGGGATACCCAACCGCGATGAGCCTCACCAGCAGGTCTCAGTGCCGGTGGGCACCGCGCCGGGGTGGGGCAGGCGTGGCGGGCGGCCCTCGGGCCGGTACTCGAAGTGCCACCACTCGTTGTCGTAGACGCGGTACAGGTGGTGCCGCCCGCCGTGAAGCTCCAGCCAGCGCGCCCCCTCGGTGGGACGCACGTCCACCGCGGTTCCGGCGACGTGCCGGGACTCGGCGGGGGGCAACGTCCGCTGCCGGGCCGCCGCAGGTGATCCACTGCGGCGGACCTCGGCGGCGAACAGGCGTTCCTGGGCTGTGGCGTCGCGGTATCCCGAGGTCAGCCCGATCAGGATCCCGTGCTGCCACAACGCCCGTGCGCGCGCCTCCGTGAACGCCGCCCGGGTCTGCGGAGTCAAGCCGTTGAGGTTCTCGGCGGGAAACCGCGCCTTGAGCGCCCATTGGCACGCGAGGTACCGCGCGCGGCCAGGTGCGACCACACACGCCACCGGGAGCAGCAGCACGGCCAAAGCGCGAGTGACCAGCCGGTACCCGCGGTCACGGAGACGCGGTCTGCTCACCGGAAGGTCTTGAGCGCGACGGTTGTGGCCTGGGCGATGAGCTTGTTGTCGTAGGCGGCCTTCTTCTCCGGCCGGTCGGACAGGACGGCGAGCACGATGGGCGCGCGCTGCGGCGGCCAGATGACGGCGATGTCGTTGCGGGTTCCGTAATCTGCTGCACCGGTCTTGTCGGCGACCTGCCAGCCCTCGGGAACACCCGCCCGAATGAGCGCGCCGCCCGTGGTGTTGGCCCGCATCATGTCGGTGAGGATGGTCCGCTTGTCCTCGGGCAGGGCAGTGCCGAGGGTGAACGCGCGCAGGGTGTTCGTGAGGGCGCGCGGCGTGCTGGTGTCGCGGATATCGCCGGGCGCGGTCTCGTTGAGCTGGGGTTCGATCCGGTCGACGTGGATCGTGGCGTCGCCGATCGCGCGCAACGCCTCTGCCAGACCGTTCGGGCCGCCGAGTTCGCGGAAGAGCAGGTTGCCCCCGGTGTTGTCGCTGTAGCGGATGGTGGCGTCCATGACAGCGCGCAGCGTCATCCCGGTGCCGACGTGCTTCTCCGTGATCGCTGAGTCGGACACGAGGTCGTTCCGGCTGAAGGTCACCGTCCGGTCCAGTCCGCTGATGGGAGTCCGTTGCAGGACAGCGCCGGCGCTGAACACCTTGTGGGTCGAGGCGTAGGCGAACCGCTCGTCGGCGCGGAACGCGATCTCCCGGCCGGTGGCGGTGTCCACCGCGTACACGCCGAGCCGTGCGCCGAAGGTGCGTTCGAGCTGCTCGAAGTCCTTGTGTTCGGTTGCCGCAGCGGTGGTGGAGACCGGTGGCTGGGCGGGAGCAGGGGTGGCACAGGCGGTCAGTGACACGACGGCCAGCGCGGCGAGGGCCGTCCGCAGGTACGGCCGACGAGAGGTGACGGGCACAGGGAGTCCTTTCGGCGTTGATCGGTCTCCGCAGTCTCACCGCGTCTCGTCATGCTGTCGAAGACAGAAATGAACGGTTTGATGCTGAAACGGCATAGAGTGTGGTCATGGACCTGGTCAGCAGCTGCCGGGCGTTCGTGAGCGTGAGCGAGACCGGGAGCTTCACAGCGGGCGCCGCGGTCGCCCGCATTCCCCAGCCCGTCGCGAGCCGCCGCATCGCCGCGCTGGAGCGCCACCTCGGCGAACGGCTGTTCGACCGCTCCACCCGCAGGGCGCGGCTCACCCAGTTCGGACGCGACATGCTGCCCTCGGCCAAGCGCCTGGTGCATCTGGCCGACGCCATGGAGCACGACGCGAAACGGGTCAAGCTGCGCCCGCTGCGGCTCGCGGTCCCGGGCACCTGCACCACCCGCAAGCTCGCCGAGCTCGACGCCGAGGCGCGCGCGCTCGACGTCTTCCTGGAGTTCCGGCCCGCCGCGCCGGGCGAACGGGCCGAGCTGGTCCGCACCCACGAGGTCCGCGCCGCGATCACGGCGGTCCCGGCGGAGGAGGGGGCCTGGGTCGTCCCGCTCGGACTGGCGAGCGCGGTCACGCCACAGGAGCGCGTGATCCACCTGGAGACCCTGCGCGTCGGCCGGTCGGGCCGCTCGCCCCGCCGGGTCTGGATCCAGCCCGAGGACGACGTCCCCCACATCCGCGACCGCGTGGTCCGCGTCCGCGACTCGCTGGGCCTGCGGCCCGCTCAGGTCGCCGTCGCCGACTCGCTCACCGCCGCTGCCGCCAGCGTGTTCGGCTCGGCGGACATGCTGCTGTGCTCCGCTGAGCAGGCTGAGGAGCTCGGCCTGGGATGGCGGCCGATCGGCGGGATCCGGCTCGCGCGCGGCTTCGACGTCACGGCAGGGTTGGGCGAGGACGCCCACCACCTCCGCGCCGCCTTGCGGTCGGGCATCGCACGCTGCCTCGGTGTGCCGGAGACAGAGGAGGCCCAGTGAACACCGAAGCCCTGATCGCGCAGATGCGGGCCGAGCTGGACGCAGGCGGGCTGCGTGGCTCGTTCCTGGTGCGGGACCTGCGCACCGGGCACGAGGTCGGCATCGACCCCGACCTGGAGCTCCCGAGCGCGTCGCTGGTCAAGATCCCGCTCGCCGCCGCGACGCTGGAACGGATCCGCCAGGGTGAGCTGGACGGCTCGACCCGGATCGACGTCCAGCCCGGCCGGACCACCACACCGGGGCCGACCGGGCTGACCAGGTTCCGGCATCCCGCCCGCGTCGCGATCGACGACCTGTTGTACCTGGCGATGGCGATCAGCGACGAGACCGCGGCGGACACGCTGTTCGACCTGACCCCGCCGGTCGAGGTCACCAGGATGACGCGCGAGTGGGGCGTGCACGGGATCACCGCGCGCCATCGGGTGAGCGACCTCAGCGACACCCCCGCAGAACGGTTCGACCCCGCAGAGGTCCACCTCGCCCACTCACTGGCCATCGGCGCGGCGACGGCCGGGCGCGGACATCCCGTTCCCCAGCTCGACATCACCCGCGCGAGCTCGGGTTCGGCACGCGCGTTCGTCACCCTTCTCGAAGCACTGTGGACACCATCCAAAGTGGACGAAACCGTGTCCGCGCGGGTGCGGGAGCTCATGGGGTGCAACCTGCTTCGGCAGCGGCTGACCCCTGACTTCAGCTCTGATGCCACGAAGTGGTCGTCCAAGACCGGGACGCTGCTCAACCTGCGGCACGAGGTCGGCGTCGTCGAACACGCCGACGGGCAGGCGTTCGCGATCGCCGCGCTCACCGAGTCCCGTGTCGCGGCGGCGATCCAGCCCGAGGCCGAGGTCCTCATGGCCCGCGTCGCCAGGACCCTCCGCGACCACCTGCGCGCCTACTGAGCGCCAGGGCAGAAGCCGTTCGTGGTGGTGCCGGTGCGGAAGAACGTCAGCACCTTCTCCGCCGCGCAGGGCAGGTTCTTCGCCGACCCGTGCAGGGTGTCGCCGATGGTCAGCAGCGCGCCGCCGATCTTGTTCCGCATCGCAACCGCCCAGGGGTACGGCGTGGTGTCCTCGTCGTCGTGGCCGGACAGTTGCAGTGCGCTCGTACCCGCCTTCAACGGCCACTGCTGAACGGCCCACGGCCACGCTCCACAAAGGACATTGGTGTTGAGCTGGCCGCCCGTCGCGGGAGCGCGGTCCCGGCGGCGCTGGGCATCGGCCCAGACGCGGTCGAAGTCGCGGCCGCCCGCTCCGTCGTTGCACAACACCGCGCTGTTGAGCAGCGAGTTGAAGTGATCGGGTGCGGAGCCGAGGCCGAAGCTCGGCCTGTTCGCCCGCTCCGCCGGTGCGGCCGCGCCCGGTGTTCCGCCGTCGCGGACGGCGGCCAGGTCGGCGGCCGACTCGGCCCAGTACTGACTCGGCACGCCGAGCTGACCCGCGACCCATCGGCCGTCGAGGACGAGCTGCATCGGGCCGGTGCCGACGGCGCGCGGGTGGCGGTCGAGCTCGGCGCGCAGGTCGGTGACCGCCTGCCGGACCTCGGCGGCGGTGGTACCGAAGCGGTATCGGGCGTTGCGTTCTGCCAGCCAGGGGGCGAATCCGGCGAACCGCTTCTCCCGCACGGCGTCCACCGAGCCGTCCATCGCGGCGAGGTTCATTCCGGGCGGCATGACCGAGTCCAGCCACATCCGCTCCACATTGCCGTCGAACAGCGACCGGTAGACCGCGCCGACGGCCGTGCCCCACGACACCCCGTAGTAGTTGATTTTCCTTTCCCCCAAAGCGATTCGGATGCGGTCGACGTCCCTGGCGACAGCGGTGGTGGTCAGCTGCCGCGTGAACTCCGGGTCCCGTGCGGCGCACCGCTCGTTGTAGCGGGTGAAGTGGTCGAACACGGTTCGGGCCTTCTCCTTCGGCGCGGCCGTTGGCGGGATCTGCGGGTCCGTGTCGTCGGCGCAGCTCACCCGGTCGCTGTAGCCGGTGCCGCGCGGGTCGAAGCCGACCAGGTCGAAGTCCTCGGTGAGCGGTGCGAGTCCGCTCTTGGCGACGGACAAGGGCCATGTGATGCTCATCGGGCCGGGGCCACCGGGGTTGAGCAGCACGACTCCCTTGCGCCGAGCCGGATCGGCGGCCTTGAGCCTGCTCACCGCGATCTCGGTCTTCTTGCCGTCCGGGTATCCGTGGTCCAGCGGAACCGCGAGCGTCGCGCATTCCGCTCTGGTGTCTCCGCCGGTGATCTTCTTCCAGTCCGTGGCGACCTCGGTGCAGGGCCGCCAGTTCAACCCCGGCGTGCCAAGTGCGGGTGCCGGCACGACGGTCAGCCCGGCCCTGGTCAGCAGCGCGAGTGTCGTTGCCAGTGTTGCGCGCACGAGACCTCCGGTTGTGTCCGCGCGGTGTGCGGGAACCGTGACAAGTGCGTGACAGCCGCACGAACCGCGCTTTCGTGCGAAACTGTGACAATTGGTCGAGAAACCGTGACAAATCCGCGGACGACCCGGAACAGTTCCGCCGGACCGTGGGGGCATGAGCGAACTCCGTGCCATCCCTGATCGTCCCCGTGACCGCCTGATGCGGGCGGCAACTCGGATGCTCGCCGTGCTCCTGCTGCCAGCGGCGTACCTGCGCGCGCCCGGCCGAGCACGCCACGTCGCGTGCCAGTGGGCGTTGGCCCGGCGGTTTCCCGCCGAGGACCTCACCGGGCTCGCCCCGCGTGCGCGGCAGGCGTTCGAGGCCGCCCGCGCCGAGGCGTTCTGGCAGGACGGCCAGCTCATCGGGCTCACCTCGGGCCATCGCGACGCGGCCGAGCAGCATCACCTGTTCACCGAACAGGTGCGCAGGACCGGCTCGTGGGCGGAGGCGCGGCGGTGGGTTCTGCCACCGGAGGAGTCCGGTCACGTCCGCGGCATCGCGATGGACGTGCGGCCGACCGAAGGCGCTTGGTGGCTGGAGGTGTACGGGGGCCGCTACGACCTGTACCGCACGTACGACAACGAGTGGTGGCATTTCGAGCACCACCCGGAAACGGGTGGCAGGCCGCCGGTGCGGATGCCGCATCCCGGTGCCGCGCCCTACTATTCGGCCACCAGTTGATCGTCGGCGAGGAGTCCTCGGTGCCCCGGTTGTTGCTCGTGGAGGACGACGCCGTGCTCGCCGAAGCGCTGTCCAGGGCGCTGCGCGGACTCGGCCACGAAGTCGAGGTGTCGCCGACCGGTGAGCACGCCTTGGCGGCGTTGTTCGAGCGCCGCACTCCCACCGACGTGGTGTTGCTGGACGTCATGCTGCCGGGGATGGACGGTTTCGAGGTGTGCAGGCGCATCCGGGCGCGCGACACGGTCCCGGTGCTCCTGCTGACCGCCCGCAGCGACCCGGTGGACATGGTGGTCGGCCTGGAGGGCGGCGCCGACGACTACGTGGTCAAGCCGGTCGAGCCGAGGGTGCTGGACGCTCGGGTGAAGACGATCCTGCGCCGCACCACCTCGTCCCGGCCGTCGCGCGAGGACGTGCACGTCTTCGGTGAGCTGGAGATCGACCGCGCGGCCATGACCGTCACCAGGAGCGGGGCCGAGGTGCGGCTCACCGCGACCGAGATGCGGCTGCTGGTGGAGTTCGCCGATCACGCCGGGCAGGTGCTGAGCAGGCAGGCTCTGCTCCGGCGGGTGTGGGACTACGGCTACGCCGGGGACTCCCGGCTGGTCGACGCCGCTGTGGCGCGGTTGCGCGCGAAGGTCGAGCCCGATCCGGCCAACCCGACGCTGCTGCGCACGGTGCGGGGGTTCGGCTACCGCCTGGACCGGCCGTGAGGTGGCAGCCGGGGCTGCGCGCCAGCATCGCGCTCACGGTCGTGCTGGTCACGTTCGCCGCGACTGTGGCGGTGGCGCTGGTGGCGTACCAGCTCCAGGCGGGTGCGACCAGGGACAGGTTCACCGCCTCCGCCCAGGCCGGTTTCGGTTCCGATGCCCAGCAAGCGCACCAGTTCATCGTCAAGACGGTCCTTGACAGGTCCAAAGTGGACCTGATCGCGGATTACATGCGGGGTCGGCTCGGCCTGGCGGGCTGGGCTGTTCTCGACATGAAGGGCGCGTCGGGGCCGGTTTCCACCTACGCCGACGGGAAGTACTCCAACAGCGCGGCCTCGCCGGGCCTGGCGCGGCACTGGTGGCCCGCCGGACCGGTTGACCAGGCTCGGCGGCGGCCGACGCCGGTGAGCGAGTGGATGGAGGTCAACGGCGACACGCGGCTGGTGATCATCGGCCAGGTCAGCCCGGGCCTGTTGCTGGTGGAGACCTACAGCACGGACAAGATGGACAGCGAGCTCACCCTGCTCCGCGGTCAGCTCGCGGTGATCGCGATCGTGGTGGCGCTGCTCGGCACGGGAGCCGGCGTGCTCGCGGCCGGTCGCATCCAGCGCCGGGTCCGGGTCGCCGCGGCCGCGGCGAGGCGGCTGGGAGCTGGCGCGCTGGACACCAGGCTGCCGGTGCGAGGCCGCGACGAGCTCGCCGACCTGGCCAGCTCGTTCAACACCATGGCGCAGCGGCTCAGCGAGTCCATCGACCAGCTCCGCCGCAAGGACCAGCAGCAGCGCCGCTTCGTCGCCGACGTCGCGCACGACCTGCGCACCCCGCTGGCGTCCATGACCGCGGCGACGGAGAGCCTGCACAGTCCCGACCCGGACGACCGGAGCCGCTCCGCCGAGCTGCTCAGCACCCAGGTCCGGAGGCTGAGCACGCTGGTGGAGGACCTGCTGGAGATGTCGCGCTTCGACGCCGGAGCGGCGGAGCTGCGGCCGGAACCGGTCGACCTCACCGAACTCGTGGCGGACGCGGTCACCATGACCGCGCCCGGAGCCGACATCAGCATCGACACCACCGGTGACGCCGCTGTGGTCGGCGATCCCCGTCGCCTGCACACGATCGTCCGCAACCTGGTGACCAACGCAGTTCGCCACGGACGGCAACCGGTCACCGTGACCATCGACGGCACCGCCGACGACCAGGTCCGGGTCGCCGTCGTGGACTCAGGCCCCGGCCTGCCCGAGGACCTCGCACCCTTCGTCTTCGATCGTTTCGTCCGAGGTGACCGCGCCCGCCACCACACCGAAGGCAGCGGCTTGGGGCTGGCCATCGCCTACGAGAACGCGACGCTGCACGGTGGCGTCATCGAGGTGGCCAACACCGGCGGTGCCGTGTTCACCCTCGTCGTTCCTCGCGGCGCGGCGGAGACGAGCGCCTGAACCCGCTCCGCGCGTGTGGCAGACCGAGAAACCCGTTCAGCCGCAACGAGATCGCCTGCTTCAGGATCTTGAGCGTGGTTCCGGGCTGCTTGTCCGCTGGGTGGGGATCTGCCAGCCGGGCGACCGGATCATCCGCTGGTGCAGCAGGGAGCGGGTGTTCCGCAGGGTCGCCGCGAACGCCAAGGCGGTCAGGGCGCACAGCATGAGCACGAGCGCGTCGTTGCGGGACTCCGACGAGAGGGTCAGCTCGCCGTACTCGCCGATCACGAAGGTGCTGTGCAGCGCCCAGCAGACCATCGCGGTGGCGAGGGCGGCGCGATAGGTCGAGATCATCGCGATGCCGTCGACGACGGCAACCATGGTGATGAGCGAAAGTCCTGGCGCGCCGCTGGCCACGAGGAGCGGCGTGACGAGTAACCCCAGGGTCGCGCCGAGGGGAAACCCGAAGGCCGCGGAGATGGGCAGGCGAGGCAGTCGCATGCCCACCAGTGAATCTTATGCCCGTTCCGGGCGGAAGACGCGGTGCCGGAATCCTGGGGTCGCACAAGGACATCCGATCTGCCCTGGCCTTGTCAGTAGGCATTGGGGTGCAACGGATCTGATCCTGTTGAGGCCAACTTCGTCGCTTACCACGCGGCAGATCGGCCAGAAGTCGTACTGGCACAACGACAATCTCGCGGATGAGGCAGCGCAGCGTCCGTGCGAGGCACCAAGGCAGTGCTGTCGCTGTAGTTCGGCAGGATCGCGGGCTCCTCCTGAAGGAGCGCTTCCGGGGAGCGATTGTGTCACGTTCGCCGACAGTGAAAGAACCGATCCCTATTTCACCCCATAGGGCCATGATCGCCATTTTCGGCGAGATAGAATAAGAATATGACCCCCGATGAGACCCTCGACGCAATCGAGGACGCCTACCGTGCGGTGAATAACGCGCACGCGGTTCTGGCGCGCTGTCTCGCGGATTTGGTGGTCAGCACGGATTTCGCGGAGTACCCGTATCTCGGGGATGAGGTCGGCGCGTTGTTGTCGATTTCCTCGCGCAAGGCCAGCACGCTGATCAACCACGCCGAAACCCTCGCTTCCCGCCCGGCCGTGCTCGCCGCCTTGGAGGAGGGCCGGATCGACCAGGGCAAGGCCCTGCTGATCGTGGACCAGCTGGAGCCGCTCACGGCTGTGCAGGCCGAGATCGTGGAAGCGGTACTGATCGAGTACGCCCGCACCCACCACTACAGCCGGATCCGCCAGCACGCCCAACGGTTGATCGCCAAGCTCGACCCCGACGCGGCAGCCCGGCGGCACGAGGAGAAGAAGCGCACCCGCCGGGTGGAGAAGCTCAACCTCGACGACGCGATGTGCGCGTTGCGGTTCCAGTTCACCGCCCTCCAGGGGGCGTTGGTGTGGGATCGGATCGACCGCATCGCCCGAGGCCTCGACGATGAGCGCACCATGGACCAGCGCCGCGCCGATGTCGCGTTTGACCTGTTGATGGGTAAGGAGACCGGTGCACCCCAGGGTGAGGTGAAGGTCCTGGTCACCCTCCCGGCGACGACGTTGATGGGGATGGATCAGGAGCCCGGGATGCTGGCGGGTTATGGGCCGATTCCCGCAGACGTGGCGAGGGACATCGCGGCGGGTGGCACGTGGAAGCGGATCTTGACTGACCCGGTGACCGGGGTGGCGGTGGATGTGGGGCGGACGAACTACCGCCCGTCAGCGGCCCTGGCCGACCTGGTCCGGGCGAGGGATGTCACGTGTGTGGCGATCGGCTGTCGGCAACCGGCCCATCGGTGCGATCTGGATCATTGCGAGCCGTTCGACGGCACCAACACGGTCGCGGACGATCTCGGCGCGAAATGCCGACGGCATCATGTGATGAAGCACCACACTCGGTGGAAACGAACCCAACTCCCCGGCGGTATCCATATCTGGACCACGCCGACGGGAAGAACGTATGTCCGGGAGCCTGAGCCGATAGCGGATCCCGCTCCTCCGTTTTAAACCCGGCCCCGGCTAGCCCGCCACCACATTAGGTGAGGGGGCTAGCGGTGGTGGGTGGTCAAGGAAATGCGCGCCGGAGTTCGGGAGAATTACCCGAGGGCAACCCGATGGAGTCGGGGCGGCAGCCCGGCCGTGAACGCCACCACGGCCTCAGCGTCACTGCAGACCCGAACCCGCCACGACGACGCAAACCCAAACTGGAGCGTCCCAGGCTGCCCGATGAGTCGTGTAGAAGCGCGTTCCGGGGATCAGCCTGGTAGCCAGTGCCAGTGATTTCGAAGTGTTGTTGAGTTCGCTGGGTGCTTCGGGTGTGTCCCGGTGGTCGTGTCAAGCGGGAGACAGCCGTCGCGGGATGCAGTGTCCATTGTGGACGCGACAGCAGGTGCGGTTGCGCCGGTTCCCGAGCGTGCGGATGTAGGTGACTGCCGGAACTTGGCAGTCACCGCGTTCGGGGCGGCCATGTCCTGGTGCACGCTTCGGCAAGCGAGTTGGCCGTGACGAGCCCAGTGCCCGCCATTTCATCCGGATTTCAGCGCCCGACAGTAGCCTCGCCCAGCCCCAGCAGGCCGACCACGGCGACGCCGGCCCGGTGCTCGTCGGCCGGGGATGGCCCGTCGAAAGGGAACGCAGCATGACCACACCGCCCCAACAGCCAGGGACGCCTGGGTTCTCGCCACCGGGAGAGCAGCCTGCAGGTGGTCCCGCAGGCTTAGCGCCCACCGTGGCTCGGAGGCCTCGGCGTGGGTGGCTGATCGCCGCGACCGTGGTGGGGTGCGTTGTGCTGCTCGGCATCGGCTGGCTGGTCTGGCCGACGGGCTACGGGGCCGTTCCGGGCACGGTGCAGGCGAACATCCTGACGTTCGAAGAGGCCAGCAAGGAGGTCGGCGTCACGCTGGCGTCGGGCACGAGCATCAGCCAGCCGCCGCCGGGGCTCTCGGCCGAGCCGAAGAACTGCGCGGTGGCCGTCGGCCCGGCGACCCAGTCGGTCTACGCGCAGGGGTGGACGGCCTACTTGTCGGTGACGTACCAGGATTCCGAGACGGTGTCCGACCACGCGGTGACCCAGGTTCTCGGCGTGTACCCGGACAGCCAGAGGGCCGGTGCTGTGTTCCGCACCCTGACCGACGGCCTCAGGGGCTGCGCCTCGGCCGTGCGGACCGACAACGACGACGACACCTCGAAGTGGGATTACAAGGTCAGCGCGGCAACCCCGAACACGCTGGCCTGGACCGCGTCGCAGGAGGCAGGCGACGGCTGGGCCTGCCACCGCCAGGCGCGGCTGAAGGGCAGCACCGTGCTGCAGGTCGCGGTCTGCCAAGCCGGCGACGGCCAGCCCGCGGCCGCGAAGATCGCCGAGAAGATCGCCGACCGAGTGAGCGGGTGACCCATGCGCGCCACAACCCTGCGTGAAGCAGCTGCCCGCGTCCTGACCGGAGCGCGGCGTGCGGTGTGCCTGGTCCTCATCGGCATCCTCGCGCTGACCGGCGGGGTTGGCGTGGCAGCCGCCGCGCCAACCCCGATTCTGCGGGCGCAGGCCGACGGCGTGCCGGAGCCGCTGGAGCCGGAGGACGCCGGCCTTCCCGAGCTCGAAAGTCTGGTCAACGCTTTCAACGAGAGCGTGGCCGCGCTGCAGCGACGCGCGCAGGACCTGGCGGGGAAGAAGAAGTCCCTGGAGGAGCGGGTCAACGCCGTCAACGCCAGGAAAGCCGCCCACAACGAGAAGGTGGCGTCCCTCCAAGCCAGGATCAAGGCCCACAACGACAAACCGCACGTCTTCGTGCTGCCCAGGCAGGCGGCTCAGAAGGCGGCGTACGACGCTGAAGCGGCGCAGCTCAACGCCGAGCGGGCGCAGCTCAACACCGAAAGGGCTCAAGGCGCCACCGAGGAGAGCCAGCTCCGCGCCGAGCAGAGTCGGTTGCAGACCGAAGCCCAGTCGGTGCGGACGGCCGCACAGCAACTCCAGGCTCAGGCGAAGCACCTGCGCCAGCGCATCAAGGCCGCCCGGCAGGCCCGGCTCACGATCCGTCCGCCTGCGGCGCAACAAGCTCCGGGCGGTGACCCGGTCCGTCGAGCGAGCCCTCGTGGCGGCGCGCGGGACAACGGCGGCGACCAGGCGTCCAGAAAGGCCAACGACGCCGCGCTCGACCAGTACGCGAAGGACAACGGCGTCACCGTCGAGAAGGGGCGGTTCAGCGTCCGCCTCACGCCGGAGACGGTGTCCGGTCTCCCGCCGAAGGTGGCCGCGAAGCTCTCCGAGCCGACCCGCGTTTTCGACGGCCTCGAACTCAAGCCGAACGGGAACTACAAGGCGCTGTACACCGGGCGTTCCGGGCAGATCCCGAAAGCGGACCAGCGGGCCTTCCACAACGCGATCGAGCGGGGCGGGAAGGCCACCACGACCCTCAAGGGCAAGGAAGTCACCATTGACGAGGTCGGCCTCGTGCCCACCGGGGGCAGGCGTCCACCGCAGTGGACGCCCAGCAACGACGGCGCCGACCACCTGCGCCGCGAGATCGACCAGGCCGCCTCGCGCTTCCCGAAGATCAACGCTGCCGCCGACCGGACGGTCGCGGCGGCGGAGTTCACCGCGAGCGACGGAACGAAGATCAACCTGCGTGCCATCAGCGGCAAGGACTCCGTCCTCGACGACAAGGGGGTGAAGATCGAAGGCAGCTCACGGGCGCCCGCCGATCCCCGTTTCCCGACCAAGGAGGTGGGCGGGGTTCCCCGCGACGTCGACGCGGAGGCGAAGATCCTTGAGGATCTCCACAGACGGCTGCCCACGGACGCGAAGGGAAAGCTCAGCGTCGTGGTCGACTACCCGGCAGGGGACAAGCTGCCCGCCGGGGAGGTGGTGTGTTCCTCGTGCCAGGGTGTCCTGAGGGCGTTCGGCGACGAGCACCGCGGCATCACCATCGAGGTCAGGGACATGGTCGGGCGCCTGCTGCTCGTCATCAACCCTTGAGAAGGCAGGGCCAACGTCATGGGCGACAGCGATCGCACCGCGGTCATCGACCGCATCCACAGCACTTTCCAGGACGTGCTCGCGCGCGGGCTGCGTCCCGAGGCCGTCGCCGGGGCCACGGACTCCGAGATCGACGGCATGGCCGCCGCCCAAGGAGCACCGGCCGTTCCCGCGGCCGTGCGGGAGGTCTTCCGGCTCATCGGGGACCGCAAGGGGCCGTTCCTCGGCGGCGGGGGTTTCTTCGGCGTCCACGGGCTGCGCGAGCACGCCAAGGAGATGGCGCTGGAGTTCTTCGACGAGGTGAAGGCGCAGCCCGCCGAGTTCGGTGACCCCGAGCAGATGCTGGTGCTGCTCTACCACGGCGGATACCTGGTCTGCGTCGTCGACGGCGCGGACCTGGACGACCCGAACCCTCCCGTCTGGCTGCTGGAGGAGGACGGTGAGCTGAGGCGGCGATGGCCAACAGTGGCCGACTGGTTCTCCGGCATCTGCGGAGAAGTCGCGAGCCTGGCCGAGCGCCTGGCCGAGACGCGCGCACAGGGTCAGCCGGACCTGGACTGGGCGGACTACTTCCGCTGACGGACACCCGTTCACTCGCGTTGTGCGAGCCGACTCCGGGACCACGCGGTGGCATCAGCGCCGTACCGGACCAGGAGCCGCGCGAACTGAACCCGCTCCGCGGGCGACCAGGCGGCGGTGATCTCCTCGAACGCCTTGCGCTGCTCAGCGGCGAAGCGCTCGCGCTCGGCCTCGCCGCGCTCGGTGAGCTCCAGCACCGTGCGGCGTCCATCGGCCTGCGAGGCCGCCCGGCGCAGGAGACCGTCGTCGATGCACGCGGCAACGGTCCGGCTGGCCACCGGTTGGGTGACGCCCATCTCCGCGGCGAGGCCGCCGACGGTCATCTCGTCCGGGGCGTCAGCGATCACGTTGAGCACGAGGTTGCGGGAGAGGTCCTTGCTCGACGCGGGGGCGCGTCGCCGCAGGCGTGACAGGGATGGGCCGATCTGGTCCAGCACGAGGTCGTCAGCTGACGGCTCAGGGGAAGAGGCACCGCTCATGGCGGCCGATTCTAGTATGCGGCTCGGTATGTGCATACTGATAGGCAAGTGCATAGCACTAGGTATGCAATGTGAGCGAGCAAGGAAGCGAGGTGGGCTGCCATGGCAGTCACCGCCATCACCGGTGCCCGCGTCTTCGACGGTGAGAAGGCGCTCGGAGTGCGGACCGTGGTCGTGGCCGACGGGAGGATCACCCGCGTCGGCGGCGACGCCCCTGACGGCAGCGAGATCGTCGACGGCAGCGGCGCGACGCTGCTGCCAGGGCTCATCGACGCGCACGTGCACTCCGGCCCGGGCACCCTGGCCCTCGCCCTGCGGTTCGGCGTCACCACCGAACTGGAGATGCAGGGGATGAACACCCGGGAGAACCGGGGGCACATCACCGACGACGACACCGTCGCCGACGTGCGCTCCGCCGGCTTCGCCATCACCCCGCCGGGCGGCCACCCGAGCGAGCTGATGCCCGAGGGGTTCCGGCCGGTGCGGGAGCTTCCAGCGGTACCTCCGCTGATGCCGTTCTCCACCACACCCGAGGAAGCGGCCGCGTTCGTCCCCCAGCTCCTCGCGCGCGGGTCCGACTACATCAAGTTCATGATCGACGACGGCAGCGTGGAGGGGCACCCCGGACTGCCGATGCTCGACCAGGCCACCGTGAACGCCGGTGTGGCGGAAGCCAAGAAGCACGGCGCGTTGACCGTGGCCCACGCGCTGACCGTGGAGGCCACCAGGATGGCCGCCGAGGCGGGCATCGATGGCCTGGTCCACGTGTTCATGGACCAGCCGCACACCGCCGAGATCATCGATCTCATCAAGGACGCGGGCATGTTCGTCGTCCCCTGCGTCAGTCTCAACGCCTCCATGATGGGGATCACCGGCAGCGAGCTCGCCGATGACCCCCGAGTCGCCGAACGACTCGACAGCAAGTGGGACGAGACCCTGCGCTCCAGCTACAACCGCTACCCGCAGGGCAAGCTCAGCGACGTCTACGACACGGTGCGCGCGCTGGACGCCGCGGGCGTCGACCTGCTGGCCGGCACGGATGCGTCGATGGCCGAGACCTTCTTCGGCGGCCTCGCGCACGGAGCCAGCCTGCACCACGAGTTGCAGTACTTGGTGGCCGCTGGCCTGACCCCCTCGCAGGCGCTGCGCGCGGCCACAGCGACCACGGCTCGCCGCTTCAACCTCGGCGACCGAGGCCGCATCGCCGAGGGGCTCCGCGCTGACCTGCTGTTGGTCGACGGTGACCCGACCGCCACCATCAGCGACACCCTCAACACTCGCGCCATCTGGCGCCGTGGCACTCGCCTGGCGCGCTGACAGCGCGCCGCGAGTCAGCGGAGGCGGTCCGGCAGTCGTCGTGCCAGGTCGGTCAGGGCGAGGCCCAGGGGCAAGGCGACGCGCACCCGGGCGTGGCTGTCGCCCCGGGTCGGGCTGTGGTTGACGATCAGCACCGGCTTGTCCGCCTTGGCGGCATGTCGGACGAACCGCAGGCCGGACATGACCGTCAACGAGGAGCCGAGCACGAGGACGGCCTCCGCCGAGTCCACGAGCTGGTAGCACCTCCGCACCCGTTCGGCGGGCACGTTCTCGCCGAAGAACACCACGTCGGGTTTGAGCACGCCGCCGCATTCGACGCAGTCCACCACCACGAACTGGCGCACCGCATCGGCGGGCAGCTCCACGTCACCGTCGGGGTTGATGTGCGTTGCCTCGGCGGTGAACCCGGGGTTGGCGGCGCGCAGTCGCCGGTCCAGGTCCTCGCGCGGACTGGTGCGCTTGCACCCCAGGCAGATCACCCAGTCCAGGCTGCCGTGCAGCTCCACCACGTCCGAGGTGCCCGCGGCTTGATGCAGGCCGTCCACGTTCTGCGTGAGCACCCCGCTGAGGTAACCGCGAGCTTGGAGCTGGGTGACGGCGAAGTGCCCGCTGTTGGGCTGGGCACGGGCGATGGTTCGCCAGCCGAGGTGGCTCCGCGCCCAGTAGCGCTGCCGCCCGTCCTCGCTGCTGACGAACTCCTGGTAGGTCATCGGGGTGTGCCTGCGCAGACTGCCGGTGTCGCCGCGGTAGTCGGGGATGCCGGACTCCGTTGACAACCCGGCTCCGCTCAGCACCAGCACTCCGCCGGCCGTGAGGACCTCGGTCACCTCATCGAGGCTGGCCGTCGCGGCCAAGGGCTCTCCGGTGGGCGTCCAGCTCAAGGTAGGCCGCATGCGCACAGGTGCAGCCTACGTCCGGAGCGCGGCAATTCTGGCGCGATCCGTGGGCGTTGTGGCAGGGGATGGGCAGTTCGCCGAGCGGCTCCGAAAGGAGTTCCCGTTGTCACAGCTCGAACGCGGCAGTCTCCACGTGAGCGACGGGTTGGTGCGCACCTCTGCCGGACTCCTCTCCGCGACCGACCTGGCGCAGGTCGTACCGGGCGCGATCGACGTGGGGGAGCCGTTGCCGAGGTGGTTGCGGGCGCACATCCACGAGCCGCTGACACTCGCACCTCAGCGAACGCGGCCTGGTGCGCAAGTTCCGCCAGGCCACCGGGATGACGGCGTTCGACTGGATCAACCGGGAGCGGGTCGCGAGCGCGAAGGTGCTGCTGGAACGCACGAACCAGCCGATGTCCTGGATCGCCGATGCGGTCGGCTTCGGCTCCGCCGAAACCCTGCGCCGGCACTTCGCGCGGCACGCGGGAACGACCGCCGGGGCTTGTCGCTCTTCCTACCGCGTTCCGCCGTCCACCGCGCCGGAGTGCGGCGTCAGCACCCCGTGACGCGGTGGAGGTAGGTCTTGGTCTCCTGGAACTCCTCCAAGCCGCGCACGCCGTTGAGCCGGCCAAGGCCGCTCTGCTTGACGCCGCCCTCCTCGAACTGGTCGGCGATCACGCCCCAGGTGTTGGTCCACACCGTGCCGACGCGCAGGTCCCGGCCGACGCGGCGCGGCCGGTCCACGTCGCGCGTCCAGATGCTCGCGGCGAGCCCGTACCGCGTGGCGTTGGCCCGGCGGACCGCGTCGGCCTCGTCGTGGAAGACCTCGAAGGTGCCGACCGGGCCGAAGACCTCCTCCTGGACGATCGGCGCGCCGGTGTCGGCGACCTCGACCAGGCTCGGCCGGAAGAAGGCGCCCTCGGCCAGCGGCCCGGACTCGACCGGGCCACCCCGGGTCAGCACCGTGCCGTAGGTGGCCGCGCGGGCCACGACCTCGTCCACCCTGGCCACGTTCGCCCGGTCGATCATCGCGCCCATCTCGCTCGCCGGATCCTCCCCGGGACCGACGCGGACCCGCTCCAGCGCGGCGACGAGGCGTTCCCGCAACGGGTCCGCGACACCCGCATCGGCCAGGACGCGGCTGCCCGCCATGCAGAACTGGCCCGCGAACGTGGTGATCCCCTTGACCAGGACGGGGACGACCGCGTCCAGGTCCGCGTCGGCGAAGACGAGCATCGGGCTCTTGCCGCCGAGCTCCAGCGAGACCGGCTTCAGGGTGGCCGCGGCGTTCGCCGCGATGACCCGGCCGACCGCGCTGCTGCCGGTGTAGCTGAGCACGTCCACGTCCGGGGAGGCCACCAGTTCCCGCGCGCCCGCGTCAGCGCTCTCGGTGAAGATGTTCACTGCTCCGGCGGGCAGGCCGCGCACCGAGGCGACGATCTCGGCGACGAGGTGGTTGGTCAAGGCGGTCTGCGCGGGCATCTTCACCACCGCCGTGCAGCCCGCAGCGAGCGCGGGCGCCAGCGACCGCACGGCCAGCACGACCGGCGAGTTCCACGGCACGATCACCCCCGCCACTCCGGCCGGCTCGCGCAGGCTGAACGCGTGCAGGCCGGGCGCGACCTCGGCGGAGCGGCCCGCGTCGGTGAGCGCCATCGCGGCGAAGTAGCGGAGCTTGGGCACACTGGCCCCGAACTCGATCGCGGCGTCGTGCACGGTCTTGCCGTTCTCCCTGGCCAGCAGGGTGATCACCTCCTCCCGGCGCGCCGCGAGCCGGTCGGCCAGCTCCAGCAGCACCCCGGCCCGCCGTTCGCGGTCGTGGCGCCATCCCGTGGTCTCGAAGGCCGTTCGCGCCGCGGCGATCGCGGCCCTCGCCTCCTCCGCGCCGCCGTCGGCGTACCGGCCGATGATCTCTCCGGTCGCCGGGTTGACGCTATTCCCGGTGCGCGCGGAGTCGCACCACGCGCCGTCGATCCAATTCCTGGCCCGTGGCGGGTATTCGGTCATGGGCGGAAAGTAGGCGCGAAGCCGGAGGTGGGTCAAGAGGGCCGTGCGTGACGATTTCCGCTATCTGGAAAACGTGGTCGGTGCTGGATTCTAAACGCTTTATTCGAGCTGCTCGGAGACGTCGGCGGTCCGCAGCTCCTCGGCCATTCGGCTGGCGGCTTCTGCGAGGCTGCTGCCGATCTCGGGCAGGTCCTCCGGAGTGAGCCGGGAGTCCGGCCCGGCGATGACGAGCGCGCAGCGGGCCCGGCCGTACCGGTCGACCACCGCGGCGCCGACCGCGCAGACGTCCGGCTCCGTCTCGCGGACGTTGATCGCGAAACCCCGTTCCCTCGCCAGCTCCAGCTGCCGGAGCAGGTCGGCCTTCGTGCGCACGCTGTGGGGCGTCATGGTCAGCAGCTCCTCGCCGGGGTACAGCCGGTCGAGCACCTCGCGCGGCAGCTGTGCCAGCAGCGCCTTGCCTCCGCTGATCAGGTGCGACGGCAGCGGGCGGCCCAGTCGCGTTCCGTGCTGGAGCACGCGCTCCGGGGAGGCGCCCTCCAGGAACTCCACGTACCGGCCCTGGAGCACGACCAGCTGGGTCGCCTCGCCGAACTGCTCGGCCAGCGCCTTGATGTGGGGGCGCGCCGCCAGTCGCAGGCCGTGCGGGTTCGCCAGCCAGCCCAGCTCCCACATGCCCGGCCCGGCGACGTAGCGCTTGTTGACCTCGTCCTGGAGCGCGAAGCCCTCCCGGCGCAGCGTCGCCAGCAGGCGATGGGTGGTGGAGTGCGGCAGCCCGAGCTCCCGGCTCAGGTCGGTCAGCCGGATCTCGCCGTTGCCTGCCAGTAATCGCAGCATTCGCAGTGCGCGCTCAGCCGCGACGGTGGAGCCTTCCTCGGATTTCCGCACAGCGGAAAGGATAACACGGCTTTATTTGACCCTGCCGGAACCGTTGGGCGATCTTTGCGTCCGGCGTTTTCGAGTGCGTTGCCGGAACTGGCGAACGTCGAATTTTGCTCGAAATGGGGTTGAAATGCCTACCGCGTCTTTCCTTGAATCCTTTGTCACGTGGAGCCGTGTCCGGCCGCTCGCGCCCGCGCTGCGGTGGGGCGAGCGGTCGGTGACCTACCGCGAGCTGGCGGAGGAGGTGCGGCGACTGCGGGAGTGGGTCGCGGCCGGCCCCCTGCCGCCGGGCGGCCCGGTGTGCGTGCTGGCGAGGAAGTCGCCGAAAGCGATCGCCCTGGTGCTCGCGTGCCTGGGGGAGGGGCATCGGGTGCTCCTGCCGCCACGCGACCTCGGCCGGTCCACAGTGGACGAGCTGAGCGCGCGCTCGGCGTGCGGCCACGTGATCGAGACCGACGGCGCGGAGCTCTGGGTCCGCGCCGTTCCCGGCGGCCACGAAGGTGCTGCCGAGCCCGGGCTGCTGCTCACCACCTCCGGCTCCACCGGGGTGCCGAAGATCGTGCCGCTGTCGACCGGTGGTGTGGACCGGTTCCTGGCATGGGCCCGGACCCGGTTCGGGCTCGGACCGGGCGGGACCACGCTGAGCTACGCGCCGCTGAACTTCGACCTGAGCCTGCTCGACGTCTGGGCGAGCCTGTCGGCGGGCGGCGCGGTCGAGCTGGTCGACGCCGACCAGGCGATCGACGGCCGCCACCTCCGGTCGGTGCTGGAGCGGGGGGAGATCACCGTCGTCCAGGCGGTGCCGCTGTGCTACCGCCTGCTGGCCGACGCCGTCGCCCCGGGGACCGGGTTCCCCTCGGTCCGCCACGTGATCTTCACAGGTGAGGCGATGCCGGAGCGGCTGCTCGCCCGGACGCGGTCGCTGTTCCCGGCCGCCACGTCCTACAACCTCTACGGCTGCACCGAGACCAACGACAGCTTCCTGTACGAGGTGCCGCCGGGGGACCCGCCGGGCCCGCTGCCGATCGGGCACCCGATCGCCGGGGTCGAGACCCGGATCGTGGCGGGCGAGCTGTGGGTGTCCACGCCGTTCCAGGCGGAGGGCTACCTCGACCCCGGGCTCACCGGGGACCGGTGGGTGACCGCGCCGGACGGCACCCGCTTCTTCCGCACAGGCGACCTGGTGCACCGCGACGAGCGGGGCCGGGTCGTGCTCACCGGCCGCGCGGACTTCCAGGTGAAGGTGCGCGGTGTGCGCACCAGCCTGCCGGAGGTCGAGCGCGTGATCGAGGCGCATCCGGACGTCGCGGAGGCCGTTGTGCTCGCGGTGCCCGACGACCTGGCCGGACACCGGTTGCACGCGGTGGTCCGGCCCACCCCCGACAGCGGCCTGCACAGCCTGGAACTGCGCAGGCACTGCGCCGCCCACTTGGCGCGCACCGCCATCCCCGACCACATCGACCTCGTCGGCACGCCGTTGCCCCGCACCTCGACCGGGAAGGTCGACCGGTCCCGGCTGCTGCCCACCGCCCAGGGAAGGACCTGACATGCCCACCGCCACCGAGATCAAGCGCTTCATCATCTCCGAGTTCGTTCCCGACGTCGGCGAGGACCAGCTCGACGACGACTACGACCTGCTGGGCACCGGCGTCGTCGGCAGCCTCGCGCTGCTGCGGCTGATCTCCTGGGTCGGCCGGCGCTACGGCATCCCCGTCGAGGACATGGCGCTGTCGCCGGAAGACTTCCGGTCGGTCAACGCCATCCGTGCCTTCGTCGCCGGGGCCACCTCCGCCCCCGTCCCGAACTAACCCCCGCACAGGAAAGGCGCAACGCCATGCTCATTCGCACCAAGCCCGACACCACGCCCGTGGACTGGGGCAACGGTCTCAGCTACCGCTTCCTCGTCGCGGCGGACGGACTGGGTTTCACCCTCGCGCACACCACGGTGCGGGCCGGCACGAAGTCCCGGCTGGAGTACCGCAGGCACCTGGAGGCGTGCTACTGCATCGCGGGCTCCGGAGAGGTGCACAGCGCCGACGGCTCGCTGCGGCAGGAGCTGCGGCCCGGTGTGCTGTACGCGCTCGACCAGAACGACGCGCACTTCCTCATCGCCGACCCGGACCAGGACCTGGAGCTGGTGAGCGTGTTCAACCCGCCGTTGCGGGGCGACGAACGCCACCAGCTCGACGGCGACGGCTTCTCCCAGTACTAGGCCGGTCGACGTGATCGAGTGGAACGACGAACAGCGGGCACTGCGGGCCGCGGCCACCGCGCTGGGCGAGGCGGTCGGCGCGGGCCACATCGAGCGGGACGAGCGCGGTGAGTTCGACCGCTCCGGCTGGGACCGGCTGCGGGAGATCGGCCTGACCGGGCTGCCGGTCGACCAGCGGTGGGGCGGCCTCGGACAGGACCTGCTCACCACCATGTACATCCTGGAGGGACTGGGCAGCGGCTGCCGCGACACCGGGCTGAGCTTCTCGCTCTGCACCCACCTCGCCAGCACCGCGATTCCCTTGCGGCGCTACGGTTCCGGCCGGGTGCGCGACGAGTTCCTGCCGAGGGTCGCCGCCGGGACGGCGATCGGAGCGCACGCCATCACCGAACCCGAAGCGGGATCGGACATCATGCGCCTGCGCACGACCGCGCGCCGGGAGGGCGACCACTTCGTCCTCAACGGTGCCAAGGGTTTCGTCAGCAACGGGCCGATCGCCGACCTCGTCGTGGTGTACGCGAGAACCGGACGGGCCGAGGACGCCGCCGGGATCACCGCCTTCCTCGTCGAACGCGGCACGCCGGGGCTGTCCTTCGGCCGCCCGGTGTCGAAGATGGGCCTGCGCACCGCGCCGCTGGGCGAGCTGTACCTGGACGACTGCCTCGTGCCCGCCGACCACGCGCTCGGCGCGGTCGGCTCCGGGTTCCTCGTCCTGGACCACGTGATGAAGTGGGAGATCCTGTGCTCCTTCGTCGTCAACGTCGGTGAGATGCGGCACCGGCTGCGGCGCTGCGTCGACTACGCCAGGACCCGCAGCCAGTTCGGCAAGCCGATCGGCTCCTTCCAGGCCGTCGCCGCGAAGCTGGTGGAGATGAAGATCGGCGTGGAGAGCTCCGCCAAGTGGCTCTACGACACCGCGCTGCGGCTGCTGGCCGGTGAGGACGTCACCGCCGACCTCGCTATCGCCAAGCTGGTGACCAGCGAGAGCAACGTCGCCTCGGCACGGGCCGCCGTACAGCTGTTCGGCGGTTACGGATACCTGACCGAGTACGGCGTCGAGAAGGACCTGCGTGACGCCGTCGCCGGAACGATCTACTCCGGCACCTCCGAGATCCAGCGCGAGCGGATCGCGCACACCCTCGGCCTCTGACCCCTGCCCTTCAACCCCCTGTGGAGTCCCCTCATGACCGAGCCCCTCGGCAACGCGCTTCGGGCGACCGAGTTCCTGGACCACGACTCGGAACCGGTGCGGGAGTTCGTCCTCGACGTGCTCGGCGACCCGGCCGAGCTGACCGCGATCGAGCGTGCCCGCGAGCTGTACTACGCCGTGCGCGACCACATCGACTACGAGGTCTACGGCGCGGACCTGTCCCGTGACGGGCTGCGAGCGAGCTCGATCCTCAAGCGCGGCAAGGGTTTCTGCGTGCACAAGTCGATCGTCTACGCGGCCGCGGTGCGCGCGGCCGGTGTCCCCAGCCGGTTGGTCTACGGCGACGTGCGCAACCACCTGGCCTCCGAACGACTGCGGGAGCTGGTGGGCGGAGACGTGTTCCGGTTCCACAGCCTCGCGTCCGTGCACCTGGAAGGGAAGTGGGTCAAGGCGACGCCGGTGTTCAACAAGGTGCTGTGCCGTCTCTACCGGATCACCCCGCTGGAGTTCGACGGCCGCTCCGACAGCCTCTACCACCCCTACGACGAGTCCGGGCGCCGCCACATGGAGTTCCTCCGGATGCACGGGGAGTTCGACGACTTCCCCTACGACCTGGTCACCGCCGGCATCCGCGCGGCCCATCCGAAGCTGTTCGCCGGAGAGGAGACCATGGTCACCGGGTCGCTCGTCTCCGAAGCCGTGTCGTTGGTTCCCTGAAAAGCCGCCGCAGACAAGCAGACCTGGAGTCACGAATGTCCATTCACGACAGTTCGACGGTGCTCCGCAGGGGCGAGGAGGTCGCGGACGCGTTGGCCGAGGGCCGTCCCGTCGTCGCCCTGGAGAGCTCCGGTGTGACCGGTGGACCGACCTACCCCGCCAACCTCGACATGGCGCTGGCCGTCGAGGAGGCCGTCCGCGCGTCGGGCGCCGTTCCCGCCAGGGTCGGCCTCCTCGACGGCGCGCTCGTGGTCGGCATGACCCCTGCCGAGCTCGACCGCATGGCCCACCCGCCGGGAGTCCCGAAGGCCGGCACCCGCGACATCGGCCCGGTTCTGGCTTCGGGCGGGCTCGGCGCGGCCACGGTCTCCGCGGCCATGGTGGCGGCCGGACTCGCCGGGATCGAGGTCTTCTCGGTGGCGGGCATCGGCGGCGTGCACCGCGACGCCCAGCGGACCTTCGACATCTCCACCGACCTGGTCCAGTTCACCCGCACCCGGATGGCCGTGGTGTGCGCGGGCGCCAAGTCCGTGCTCGACCTCGCGCTGACGCTGGAGTACCTGGAGACCCACGGCGTTCCGGTGATCGGCTACCGCTGCGAGGACTTCCCCGCCTACTACAGCCGCTCCAGCGGGCTGGCCAACCCGCATCGCGTCGACGACCTGGCGGAGGTCGGGGCAGCGGTCCGGGCGCACTGGGCGGTGGGCAACCCGGGCGCGGTGCTGGTGACCCACCCGATCGCCGAGGCGGACGCCCTTCCCGCCGAGGAGATCGAGGCCGTGCTCGCCGGGGCGCTGGCCGAGGCCGACCGGCTCGGCGTGCGCGGGCAGTCGGTGACGCCGCACCTGCTCAGCGCGCTCGCTCGGGGCACCGGCGGCCGGACCACCGCCGCGAACCGCTCCGTTCTGATCTCCACCGTCCGGCTGGCAGGGGAGCTGGCCGCGGTGCTGTCGAGCAGAGAACTGGCGAACGGAGTCCCGGCGTGCTGAGCAAGGCCGTTCTGTTCGATCTCGACGGCACGCTCGTCGACACACCACAGGCCAACGTGCGGCTCATGACCGAGGTACTTGCGGAGTCCGGGCGGCCGATGCCCGAGGCGGACCGGGTGCGGGCGACCGTGGGGAAGGCCCTGGAGCCCTCCTTCGCCGCTCTGCTCGGCGTGCCGCTCACGGATCCGCTGGTGTCGCGACAGGCCACCCGGTTCCGTCGGTTGTTCCGCGACCGAGTGCTGCCCGAGGCGGGGGACCTGGTGTTCCCGGAGATTCCCGGGCTGCTGCGCCGGTTGCGGACCGCGGGGTGCGCGCTCGCCGTGGTCACCAGCAAGGTCCGGTCCAGCGCCGAGGAGCTGCTGGCCGCCGCCGGTCTGCTGGAGGAGTTCGACGCCGTCGTCTGCCACGGGATGGCGCCTCGGGGCAAACCGCAGCCCGACCTGGCGCTGCTGGCCGCCCGCCTGCTGGCGCTGCCACCCAGCGCCTGCCTGGTGGTCGGTGACGCCGTCGACGACGTGCTGATGGCCCTGGCGGCCGGGATGCCCGTCGTCGCCGTCACCTACGGCGTCACCTCTGCCGCCGAGCTGCTCGGCGCCGGAGCCACCCGGCTGGTCGGCTCCGCCGCCGAGCTCGGCGAACTGCTCGACACCCACCCCTCCAACCTCGAACAAGGTCGTGATCGGCAATGGCACTGACCACCGGTAGCGGCACCGGCGCCGCGCCAACCCGCGCGGGGCACGCCGCGCTCGCCATCCTCGCCGTGGCGCAGTTCCTCATCGCGCTCGACTACTCCATCGTCTACGTGGCGATGCCGAGCATCGGGGCGGAGCTCCGGCTGACCGAGTCCACTGTTCAGTGGGTGATCAGCGGCTACGCCGTGTTCTTCGCCGGGTTCCTCATCGTCGGTGGGCGCGCGGCGGACCGGCTCGGCGCGCGGCGGCTGTTCGTCGGCGGCCTGCTGGTGTTCGGGGTCGCCGCCCTCGCAGGCGGTCTGGCCCAGGAACCGACCACGCTGCTGCTCGCCAGGGCGGCGCAGGGCATCGGCGCCGCCGTGCTCCAGCCCGCGGTGCTCGCCCTGCTCAACACGATGTTCGCGGCGGGACCGGAACGCAACCGCGCGCTCGCCGTGTGGGGGACGACCGGGGCGAGCGGCCTCGCGGCGGGGGTGGTGCTCGGTGGCCTGCTCACCACCTTCTCGTGGCGGTGGGTGTTCCTCATCAACCTCCCGCTGGCCGCGGTTTGCGCGCTGGCCGCGCCGCTGCTCGTCATCGCCGGGTCGGCGCCACGCAAGACCGTGCCGCTGAACGTGCTCAGCGCCGTCCTGTGCACCGGCACGGTGCTGGCGCTGGCGATCGCGCTCACCTCGGCGGCCAGTGGCGGGTGGGCCAGCACCACGACGCTGACCGGTCTCGGCGCGTCGCTGGTGTTGCTGGTCGCCTTCACGGTGCGGGAGCGCGGCAGCGCCGGGCCGCTGGTCGACCCCGTGCTGCGCCGCACCCGCTCGCTGGTGGTCGGGTGCGGCGCGGCCGCGCTCTACATGGCCAGCGTCGGCAACGAGTTCTTCCTGGTCACCCTGCTGCTCCAGCAGCTTCGGGGGCTCACCCCGCTCCAGGCCGGGATCGGTTTCCTGCCGCTGGCCCTGGCGATCACCGCGGGCAACATGGTCGCCGGGCGGCTGGTGAACGCCTTCGGGTCGCGCCGCGTCCTGGCTGTGGCCTTCGGCATCGACGCCGCCGGGCTGCTGCTGCTGGCGCTGCTGCTGCACGGAGACAGCTACCTGGCCGACCTGCTGCCCGGGTTGATCATCAGTGGGCTCGGCCACGGGCTCACCTTCACCACGATGTTCATCGCGGGCACGCGGGACATCGCCGACCGCAACCAGGGAGTGGGCTCCGCGCTGATGACCACCGCCCAGTACATCAGCGGCGCGCTGGGTGTCGCGGTGCTGGTGCTGGTGCTCGGTCCCGCCCCCGACGCCGGGCGGTTCATGTGGGCGGTGCTGCTGACCGCGCTGTTCGCCGCCGCGGGCGTGGTGCTGGCCTGGTTCGGCCCGCGCCGGTCGCCCGCAGGCGACCCGAAGGGGGTGTGAGCGTGTCCGTCCACCTCGGCGTGCTGGTGATCCACAACGACCCGGTGCCGGAGACCGAGCTGTGGGCGATGGCCCCGCCAGGAGTGACGGTCCACGCGGCGCGGTTCGACTGCCCGCGTGAGCCCGGTGCGGAGTACGTCGGCAGCTCGTGGCAGGCGGTGGCGCACGCCCCGGACGTCGTCCGCGCGCTGAACCACCTCGGGCAGCTCGGGGTCACCGGGATGAGCTTCTGCTTCGGGTCGCCCAGCTTCTTCGGCGGCGCCGCCTTCGACTCCGGCTTCATGGCCGAGGCCACGCGCTTGGCCGGTGGTGTCCCGGTGCGCACGGCGGCGGTCTCGATGACCGAGGCGCTGCGCGCAAGCGGCGTCCGGAGGCCGTTCGTGGTGATGCCGCCCTGGTTCACCGAGCCCACCTTCGTCGCAACAGACCGGTTCCTCGCGGACAACGGCCTGTCTATGGCAGGCCTGCTGCGCTTCGAGCTCGGTGCGGACTGGCGGTCGGTCCCGCCGTACGAGTCCTTCGACGCAGGCGCCCGGTGGAGCGTGAACCCGGAGGAGGTCCGCCGACAGGTGCGCCGGGCGCTTCCGGCCACCGCGGACGGGGTTCTCGTCCCCGGCAGCGGTTTCCGTTCGGCAGAGGCGATCGAACCACTGGAGCGGGAGCTCGGTGTCCCGGTGATCACGTCGAACCAGGCGTGCCTGTGGCACGGCCTCCGTGCCGCCGGGCACTCAGCGCCGGTGCGCGGTTTCGGCCGTCTGTTCGGCCGGGACCTGCCCGTGGGCGACCCGGCCGAGACCCGGTCATGACAGCGCGGCGATGACCTCCGTCGGGACGGAGAACACGGGGTAGTCGTGGGTGATGGCGTTGTCGTGCTCGGCCTGTGAGGTGGCGGCGACGCTGTGGGGCAGGGCGGCCATTCTCAAGCCGAGGAGGAAACGGCCGTGACCGTCCGCGGCTCGCCCTCCACGGCCACCGCGAGCCGCAGGACCTTAGGGTGAGGTGTGATCACTTGTGTCGTTGAGTACGTGGTCGATCCGTCGAAAATCGACGCCTTCGAACGCTTCGGCCGCCGGTGGATGGAACTGGTCGACCTCCACGGTGGCACGCACCACGGCTACTTCCTGCCGTCGGAAGGGGCCAGCGACAAGGCCCTCGCCTTGTTCAGCTTCCCCAGCCTCGCCGCCTACGAGCAGTACCGGACCCTGTTCGGCAAGGATCCGGACTTCATCGAAGCCGATCGCATCAGGGATGAGAGCGGCTGCGTGCTCCGATACGAACGGACCTTCATGCGCCCACTGCTCCCAGAGCACGCGGAGGGGTGAGCACCACTCAGCCGGACTCCGAATCACGGCTTCCCCGCAGTTTCCGGAACCGAGGGTGACTGTCAGTCCTCGTTCTTATGCTCGCCCCCATGCTGATTCGCCGAAAGTTGCGGATGCTCATGGTCCTCACCGCGACCCTCGCGGTCACCCTCGTCGGCACGGCCACGACGGGTGTGAGGACGGCGCGGGCCGAGCAGGCCCCACCGCTGCCTGGTCGGCAGCTGTTGTTCTACAACCACGCCTACGGAGTGCTCGACCGCGAGACCGCCGATGCGATCGAGCACTCCGCCTACCTGCGTGACTTCGCCAACTTCCAGGTCCGCACCACGACCGGAGCCGGTGGGCAGAAGTGGACCGGCCGATACCTGCTCGGCCGCGAGACATACCTCGAACTGTTCGGTGTCGGCGACCTGCCCGGCCAGGACGGCGTCCTCGGCGCCGGAGGGATGGGGATCTCGGCCGAGCGCGCCGGGGACCTGGCAACGGTGACCCAGCGGCTGCGGGACCTCGGGATCGCCAACCCGGTGCCGTTCCGCCAGACACGTGACTTCGGCGACGGCGTTCCGGTGCCGTGGTTCGACGCCGTCTTCACGACCACGCAGTACGACGCCTTCGGGGCGTGGGGGATGGAGTACCTCCCGGAGTACTTCGCCGATCCGCGCAGCAGAACCGAACCGGCCGCCTATCCGGGCGACGTCGGCCGGGAACGCTACCTCTCCGACGACTACCAGAAGCACCTCATGCGCGACGTGACGGGATTCCGGATCGCGGTCACCGAACGCGACCTCGCGAACACCGTGCCGTTATTGCGGGCCGGTGGGTTCGTCCTGCGCCCCACCGGCGACGGTGGCACCCTCGCGGAGCGCGGCGGCACCACCATCCGACTCGACGTCGCCCCACAGGACCAGATCGGCCTGCGTCAGATCGACCTGTCGCTCAACCGGCCCGTGGCGCAGCGGCACGAGGAACGACTCGGCCGTTCGACGCTCGTCGTCGGACCCGGCCCCCGCGCCGTCTGGACCTTCGGGCTCAGGGGGTAGGGGAATCCGGCACCGTCCCGCATCGAGCCAGTTCGGGTGCGAGCGTTCCCTGGTGCGCGCCCGAACTCCTCGGCGAACCCGGACGCCGACACCGCCACGCCGTTCATGATCCGCTCGCGAGCCGCGAGCGCGTCCGCCTTGCTCACGCTGGTGTACGCGGTCGGGCGCTCCTGCTCGGTGTCGACCTGACACGGACGCGCTTCGCCATCCTGGCACTCGTGACGGCGGTGCTGAGCGGGCGGGTCGGCCGCAGTCATCACCCCGCCCCGTCCTTCCGGCCGACCACCGACGTGCCCGCGGTCCCCGCCACGATCCCGGTGATGTCGCCGAGCGAGCCGATCGCCGCCCGCCCGCCGGTTCTCGTCACGAACCGCACCGCGGCCTCGACCTTGGGGCCCATGGAACCGGCCGCGAACGCGTGAGCGGCCAGGTCCCGCGCCGTCACCCGGCTCAGCCGGGTCCGGTCCGGAGTGCCCCAGCGGAGGTAGACGCCGTCCACGTCGGTCGCCATCAGGAACAGGTCCGCGCGCACCTCCTCGGCGAGCAGCTCGCCCGCGAGGTCCTTGTCGATGACCGCCTCGACTCCCAGCAGGGTCCCGGAGTCCTCGGAGGGGCGCGTCGTGGGGATCCCCCCGCCGCCCGCGCAGATGACAACGGCTCCCCGGTCGAGCAGCCAGCGGATGGGCAGGATCTCCAGGATCTGTCGGGGTTCGGGGGAGGGCACCACCCGGCGCCAGGAGTCGCCGTCGCGCCGGAACTCCCACCCCTTGGCCACCCGCAGGGCATCGGCGACCGCCCAGTCGTAGACCGGGCCGACGAACTTCGCCGGGTCGGCGAACGCCGGGTCGTCCGGATCCACCGTGATCATCGTCAGCAGCGTCGCGACCTGGTGCTCCGGCGGCAGCAGGCTCCGGAGCTCCTGCTGGAGCAGGTAGCCGATCATGCCCTGGGTGCCCGCGTCCAGGACGTCCAGCGGGTAGGGCTCCGCCCCCTGGTAGGCCGCCGCCTGCAAGGACAACAGGCCCACCTGCGGCCCGTTGCCGTGGACGACCACCAGGCTGTGCTCCGCGGCCAGCGGCGCGATCGCCTCCGCCGCGATCCGGGCGTTCCCGCGCTGGACCGTGGTGGTCATGGGGTCGGATCGCCGTAGCAAGGCGTTGCCCCCCAACGCGATCACGATTCGCACCGGTGTTCTCCTCGCTGTGCGTTGTAGACGGGTATCCCGAGCAGTAACGCGGCGCCGGTCAGGAAGAAGGGCGCCCAGTACAACCAGAAGTCCTGGCCGGTGTTGCGCGAGTACCAGATGAACAGCACGGAGAACACCAGCGAGGCCACCGCCACGACCACGTCGCGGACGAGTCGCGGTGCCTCCAAGGTCTTGCGGTCCCGCCACAGCCACCTCAGCTGCGCGAGAGCCGAGAAGCCGTAGGGGATCGCGGCCGTGATCCCGGTCATCAGGACCAGGGTGGTGAAGACGGTCGCACCGGCCGCGCCGAGGTAGTTGACGAGCACCGCGACCGATGCGAGCGCGGTGGACACGACGATCCCGAAGCTGGGCACCCCGTTCGCCGACAGGCGCGCGAACCGCTGGGGGAAGAGACCGTCCTTCGCCGCTGCCAGCGGCATCTCGGCGCAGATCATGGTCCAGCCGGTGAGCGCCCCGAAACCGGAGATGATCACCACGACGGCCATCACGTGACCGGCCCAGGTGCCGCCGAACACGGCGTTGGCCACGTCGGAGAACGGCGCGTTCGCCTCCTGCAGCTGGGAGCTGGGCAGGATGCCGAACACGGCGATGAGGGAGAGGAGGTAGACGACGGCGGTCGCGATCGTGCCCAGGACGGTGGCCCTGGGGATGTTGCTGTCCGGCTTGCGCACCTTGCCCGCCGCGACGGCAGCGGTCTCCACGCCGAGGTAGCTGAACAGGGCGATGGCCATTCCTCCGCCGATCGCCGCGGTCGTGCTTTCCCCGCTGGCGTTCCACGGGGCGAAGTTGACGCCCTTGACGAAGAACAGCCCGGCGATCGCCACGAACACGAGCGCCGCGAACTTCAGCGCGGTGGTTCCCACCTGGACTGATCTCATGCTTCGCACCCCGGCGAGGTTGACCGCCGCCGGGAGCCACAGACCCACGAGGACGAGCAGCACCGAGAACACCTTGTTGTGGCCGGTGTTGACGAAGTGCTCGACGTAGAGGACCCAGCCGACCGCGATCGCCGCGTTGCCCGCCCACGCCGTGATCCAGTAGGACCAGGCGTTGGCGAAGCCGAGACGGTCGCCGAACGCGGCTCGCGTGTACGCGTACGGCCCGCCCTCGGCGGGCATGCGGCGGGACAGCGCGGCGAACAGCAGCGCGAGCGCCAGTGCGCCGATCGTGGTGAGCGCCATCGAGACGAGGCTGATCGGCCCGTAGACCGCCAGCGAGGTCGGCAGGTTGAAGACGCCGACACCGATGATGGTCCCCATGACCAGCGCGACGGCCGAGGTGAGGCCGAACTGCTCCGGCCGGTCACCAGGGTGGTTGGCCACGGCGGAACCTCCCTCTCGCGACTGCTGTCCGCTCGAAGCGTCGACCGGGTCGGGCCGGGCACACATCACCCGCTGGGGGCGAACTCTCCGGCAGGGGGACGGCGATCACCCGCCGCGGATGGGGTTTTGTCGAGGGCGGGGGTGGTAGATGCCTCGTGCGACAGGAACATCGGAGGAGGCGACGATGACGCTGGGCGTCTACTCGGAGGTCGGCAAGCTGCGGCGGGTCATGGTCCACCGGCCGGGCCTGGAGCACACCCGGCTGACCCCGTCGAACGCCGAGGAGCTGTTGTTCGACGACGTCTTGTGGGTTCACAGGGCCAAGATGGAGCACGACTCCTTCTGCGAGGTGATGCGCGAGCGCGGCGTGGTGGTCCTGGACACCAGGCAGCTGCTCGCTGAGGCACTCGTCAAGCCGGAGACGAAGGACTGGGTGTGCGCCCACATCGTCAACGAGCGCGAGGTCGGCATCGTCGCCGCGCCCCGGGCGGGGGCCTGGGTCCAGACGGCGGATCCGGCGCTGGTGGCCGAGTTCCTGATCGGCGGCATCACCAGGGCCGACGTCACCCGCGAGTCCGGGCTCGGGTGGGAGTCGGCCGACCCGACGAGCATGCTGCTGCCGCCGCTGCCGAACTTCCTGTTCCAGCGGGACCCCTCGTGCTGGATCCACGAGGGCGTCACGATCAACCCGATGACCAAACCGGCCCGCAAGCCGGAAACCCTGATCATGGAGGCCGTCTACCGGTTCCACCCGATGTTCACCGCCGAGCCGTTCCCGGTCTGGCTGGGCGGCGGTGAGGAGGACTGGGGGCGCGTCCACGTCGAGGGCGGCGACGTGCAGCCGATCGGCAACGGCGCCGTCATGATCGGGATGGGCGAGCGGACGACACCGCACGCGGTGCTGTGGATCGCGCGATCGCTGTTCCGCGCGGAGTCGGCACGGCTCGTGCTCGCGGTGCGCCTGCCGAAGTCGCGCAGCTACATGCACCTCGACACGGTCATCACCATGTGCGACCGCGACCTCGTCACCCTGTTCCCGCACGTGATCGACGGGGCTCGCACGTGGGCGATCCGTCCAGGGGAGTCAGCCGAGGACCTGGTCATCGAAGAACAGCGCGGACCGCTGCCCGAGCACATGGCCAAGGCACTCGGCCTGACCGGTATGCGCACCATCGAGACCGGAGGCGACGCCTTCGGGGCCGAGCGCGAGCAGTGGGACGACGGCAACAACGTGCTCGCGCTCGAACCCGGAGTCGTCATCGCCTACGAGCGCAACACCGCCACCAACACCGCGCTGCGCAAGGCCGGTGTTGAGGTCATCACGATCGAGGGCTTCGAGCTCGGCAGGGGCCGTGGCGGCTCGCACTGCATGACGTGTCCGCTGCAACGCGATCCCGCGTTCTGACCGCACGAGGAGTCCGCTGATGGTGTTCAACCTGACCAACCGCAGCTTCGTCAAAGAGGTCGACTTCGAGCCGGGCGAGCTCCGCTTCCTGCTGCGGCTGGCGGAGGCGCTCAAACTGGCGAAGTACGCCGGGAACGAGGCGCGGCGGCTCAATGGCAAAGAGATCGCGCTCGTCTTCGAGAAGACCTCCACGCGCACCCGCTCGGCCTTCGACGTCGCCGCGTACGACCAGGGAGCGCACGTGACCCACCTGGATCCGTCCAGCACGCAGCTGGGGCACAAGGAATCCATTGTGGACACAGCGGTGGTTCTCGGCCGGATGTTCGACGCGATCGAGTACCGGGGCAGCCGCCAGGCCGATGTCGAAGCGCTGGCCGCTCACGCCGGTGTTCCTGTCTACAACGGACTGACCGACGAGTGGCACCCCACCCAGATGCTCGCCGACTTCCTCACCATGCGCGAGGTCTGTGCCAAGCCGTACGACTCCATCTCCTACGCGTTCGTGGGCGACTGCCGGTTCAACATGGCGCGCTCGACGCTGGTCATGGGTGCGTTGATGGGCAGCGACGTCCGCCTCGCGGGGCCGAACGATCTCCACCCGCCACGGGATGTCATCGATCTCGCGGCGGCTGTCGCCGGCCGCACCGGCGCACGCGTCACCGTCACCGACGACGTCGACGCGGCCGTCTCCGGCGTCGACTTCGTCCACACCGACGTGTGGGTCTCCATGGGCGAGTCCAAGGACGTCTGGGCCGAACGAGTGCGGCTCCTCGCGCCGTACCAGGTGAACACCGAGCTCCTGCGCAGGACCGGGAACCAGGCCGCCAAGTTCATGCACTGCCTGCCGGCGTTCCACGACAAGAACACCACCGTCGGCCGCGAGATCATGGAACACACCGGCATGGACTCCGGGCTGGAGGTGACCGACGACGTCTTCCGGTCCGCCGCCAGCATCGTGTTCGACCAAGCCGAGAACCGGCTGCACACCATCAAGGCGCTTCTCGTCGCCACCCTCGGCTGAGTTGCCTCCTCCCGTGGTGGCCTCGTGCTCACAACGGGTGCGCGAGCCCTCCGGCGAAACCCGCCGCGTCCGCCCCTCATTTCGCGTTGTGGAGCCTTAACGCGTGTCTCGTTCGGATCTCGCCGCGGGCCTCGAAAGTGCTCTTCGGGTGTGGATGAGTTGGTGCGGCGGTTGCTGCCCGGTGAGTTGTGTGGGCACGGTGATCGGTAGGTCTGCGTGGCGGCATCTGCCGCCGTCGTTCGGGTCGCGATGCCGGGTGACCTCGGCTCCCGGGGGTTGATCGACTGGTCCCGGGCGGCGTCGGTGTGTGCGGCCCATCCCGACCGGAGCACGCCCTGTCCTCCCCGGCCGGGGTGTCCACGGCCACCTCGCGCCGAAAACCGAATGGGACATCCTCTGGGCACCCACTCGGCTTTGGCGATAGTGCCTCGTTCGCCGACAGCGAAACAATCAGCGCTCTATTTCACCCCATAGAGCCATGATCACCATTTTTCGGTCAGTAGAATACGAATATGACCCCCGACGAGACCCTCGACGCAATCGAGGACGCCTACCGCGCCGTGAATCACGCGCACGCGGTCCTGGCACGGCATCTCGCCGAATTGGTGGTCAGCACGGATTTCGCGGAATACCCGTATCTCGGGGATGAGGTCGGGGCGTTGTTGTCGATTTCCTCGCGCAAGGCCAGCACCCTGATCAACCACGCCGAGAACCTCGCCTCCCGCCCGGCCGTCCTCGCCGCCCTGGAGGAGGGGCGGATCGACCAGGGCAAGGCCCTGCTGATCGTGGACCAGTTGGAGCCGCTCACGGCTGTGCAGGCGGAGATCGTGGAAGCGGTGTTGATCGAGTACGCCCGCACGCATCACTACAGCCGGATCCGGCAGCACGCCCAACGTCTGATCGCCAAGCTCGACCCGGAGGCGGCGGCGCGGCGGCATGAGGAGAAGAAGCGGACCCGCAGGGTGGAGAAGCTCAACCTGGACGACGCGATGTGTGCGTTGCGGTTCCAGTTCACCGCCCTCCAAGGAGCCCTGGTGTGGGATCGGATCGACCGCATCGCCCGAGGGTTGGGCGATGATGAGCGGACCATGGACCAGCGCCGCGCCGATGTCGCCTTCGACCTGCTGATGGGCAAGGAGACTGGTGCCCCGCAGGGGGAGGTGAAGGTCCTGGTCACCCTCCCGGCGACCACGTTGATGGGGATGGACCAGGAGCCGGGGATGCTCGCCGGGTACGGGCCGATCCCCGCAGACGTGGCGAGGGACATCGCCGCCGGAGGCACCTGGAAGCGGATCCTCACCGACCCCGTGTCTGGGGTGGCGGTGGACGTGGGCCGCACGAACTACCGCCCGTCAGCCGCCCTCGCCGACCTGGTCCGGGCCCGCGATGTCACGTGTGTGGCGATCGGCTGCCGCCAACCGGCCCACCGCTGCGACCTCGACCATTGCGAGCCCTTCGACGGCACCAACACCATCGCGGATGACCTGGGCGCGAAATGCCGACGGCATCATGTGATGAAGCATCACACGCGGTGGAAACGAACCCAGCTGCCCGGCGGTATCCATATCTGGACCACACCGATGGGGAGAACCTATGTTCGGGAGCCGGAGCCGATAGCGGATCCTGCTCCACCGTTTTAAACCCGACCCCGGCTAGCCCGCCACCGTATTAGGTGAGCGGGCTAGCCGAGGTGGCACCCAAGGAAATGCACGCCGGAGTCCGGGAGAATTCCCGGGGGCAACCCGACGGAGTCGGGACGGCAGCACGGCCCTAAAACGCAACCACGGCCCTCAACGCAACCACAGCCTCAGCGCCACTGACCGCACATGATCCGCATCGACGCCACGGCACCCCAAGCACATGCCTGATGTGCTGTCCGCTCGACCTCCCTGGTCGCGCCACCGGCCGTAGGCTCTGCACACGATCTCGGCGAGGGGAAGCGCATGGCGTCATGGCGTGACTTGGTGGGCTACGTCAAGTCCTCGTACCAGGTGATGAAGGAGGAGCCCGACGAAGTCCGGATCCTCTACACCTTCGAGGACAGCGACGACGAACGCGAGCAGGTCGTCGTCCTGTTCCGCGAGGTGCTCGACGGGAAGCACGAATGGGTGCAGATCGTGTCGCCGTGCGGGCTGGTCTCCGACATCCACCTCCAGGGGTTCCTGGAGGAGATCGGGCACACCACGGTGGCGGGCGGCGCGGCGATCATCGGCGAGCACGTGGTCGTGCGGCACTCGCTTCCGCTGGAGAACCTGGACATCAACGAGTTCGAGGACCCGCTCGCCCTGGTGGCGGCCACGGCCGACCAGCTGGAGGAGAAGTTCGTCGGCGGCGACGACTACTGAGAACTGCTGCGGACTGCTGACGGCTCGGCACCGGGCCGTCCAGGTCGGCCGGCGAGCGGCCGACCTGGACGGTCGGATCAGGCGAGGTGGATCAGGCGACGTCGTACCGGTCGAGGTCCATGACCTTGGCCCAGGCGGCGACGAAGTCCTTGACGAACTTCGCCCGCGCGTCGTCGCTGGCGTAGACCTCGGCCAGCGCGCGCAGCTCGGAGTTCGAGCCGAACACGAGGTCGACGCGGCTACCGGTCCACTTGACCTCGCCCGTCGCGCGGTCGCGGCCCTCGAAGGTCTCCGCGTCCGAGCCGGACCCGGAGGTCGCCTTCCACTCCGTGTCCATGTCGAGCAGGTTCACGAAGAAGTCGTTGGTCAGCGACCCCGGCGTCGAGGTGAGGACACCGAGCGAGGACTGCTGGTGGTTGGCGCCGAGGACGCGCAGACCACCCACGAGGACGGTCATCTCGGGCGCGCTCAGGGTCAGCAGGTTCGCGCGGTCGACCAGCAGGAACTCGGCGGGCAGCCGGTGACCCTTGCCCCGGTAGTTGCGGAACCCGTCGGCGGTCGGTTCGAGCGCCGCGAAGGACTCGACGTCCGTCTGCTCCTGCGAGGCGTCCGCGCGTCCCGGGGTGAACGGGACCTGGACCTCGTGGCCGCCGGTCTTGGCCGCCCGCTCCACGGCGGCGGCCCCGCCGAGCACGATGAGGTCGGCGAGCGAGACCCGCTTGCCCCCGGTCTGGGAGCCGTTGAACTCCTCCTGGATGCCCTCCAGGGTGCGCAGCACGGTCGCCAGCACGTCGGGCTCGTTGACCTCCCACGTCCGCTGGGGCTCCAGGCGGATGCGCGCGCCGTTCGCCCCGCCGCGCTTGTCGCTGCCGCGGAAGGTTGACGCCGACGCCCACGCGGTGGAGACGAGCTGCGCGACCGACAGGCCGGAGTCGAGGATCTTGGCCTTGAGCGCGGCCACGTCGTCGGCGTCGACCAGCTCGTGCGTCACCTCGGGGATGACGTCCTGCCACAGCAGCTTCTCCTGCGGCACCAGGGGCCCGAGGTAGCGCTGGAGCGGGCCCATGTCGCGGTGGGTCAGCTTGAACCACGCGCGGGCGAAGGCGTCAGCGAACTGGTCCGGGTTCTGGTGGAAGCGCCGCGAGATGGGCTCGTAGATCGGGTCGAACCGCAGCGCCAGGTCGGTGGTCAGCATCGTCGGCGGGCGGGACAGCGAGCCGTCCTCGGGGTCCGGAACGGTGTTGGCGCCCGCGCCGTCCTTCGGCTGCCACTGGTGGGCTCCCGCGGGGCTCTTGGTCAGCTCCCACTCGTAGCCGAAGAGGTTGTCGAAGAAGCCGTTGCCCCACCGGGTCGGCGTGGACGTCCAGGTGACCTCCAGGCCACTGGTGATCGCGTCCCGGCCCTTGCCGGAGCCGAAGGTGTTGCGCCAGCCGAGGCCCTGCTCCTCAAGGGGAGCGCCCTCGGGCTCGGGGCCGACGTGCTCGTCCGGTGAGGCCGCGCCGTGGGCCTTGCCGAAGGTGTGCCCGCCCGCGATCAGCGCGACGGTCTCCTCGTCGTTCATGGCCATCCGCCCGAAGGTGTCGCGGATGTCGCGGGCCGCGGCGAGCGGGTCCGGGTTGCCGTTCGGGCCTTCCGGGTTGACGTAGATGAGGCCCATCTGCACCGCGGCGAGGGGGTTCTCCAGGTCCCGCTCACCGGAGTAGCGCTCGTCGCCGAGCCAGGTGCGCTCGGGACCCCAGTAGACGTCCTGGTCCGGCTCCCAGACGTCCGCCCGGCCCCCGGCGAAGCCGAAGGTCTTCAGGCCCATCGTCTCCAGGGCGCGGTTGCCCGCGAAGATCATCAGGTCGGCCCAGGAGATCTTGCGGCCGTACTTCTTCTTGACCGGCCACAGCAGGCGGCGGGCCTTGTCCAGGTTCCCGTTGTCCGGCCAGCTGTTCAGCGGCGCGAAGCGCTGCATGCCCGCGCCGGCGCCGCCGCGGCCGTCCTGGACGCGGTACGTGCCCGCGCTGTGCCAGGCCATCCGGATCATGAACGGCCCGTAGTGGCCGAAGTCGGCCGGCCACCACTCCTGCGAGGTCGTCAGCACCTCGTCGACGTCCTTGGCCAGGGCGTCGAGGTCGAGGGAGCTGAACTCCGCCGCGTAGTCGAACTCCTCGCCCATGGGGTTGGCCACGGCGGGGTGCTTGCGCAGGATCGACAGGTTGAGCTGGTTCGGCCACCAGTCACGGTTGCTCCCACCCTCGGTGGGGTGGCTGAAGCGGCCGGTCGAGACCGGGCACCCGCCCGCGGCCTCCTTACTCATCTCTCCAACAACGGCGTCTGGGCTGTCAGCCACGGGAATCCTTCCGAGATCAGAGCAGTGTTCAGGAACTGGTTGTGGTGGAGCAGCCGGGGCACAGGCCCCAGTAGATGACCTCGGCCTCGTCGATGGCGAAGCCGTGGTGGTCCGAGGCGGTCAGGCAGGGCGCGGTGCCGACGGCGCAGTCCACGTCCGCGATGGCGCCGCACGACCGGCACACGACGTGGTGGTGGTTGTCGCCGACCCGTGCCTCGTAGCGCGCCACAGAGCCCGGCGGCTCGATGCGTCGCAGCAGTCCGGCCCCGGTCAGCGCGCGCAGGACGTCGTAAACGGCCTGGTGGGACACGCCGCCGAGATCCTCGCGCACGGCGCTGATGATCGAGTCCGTGTCGGCGTGCGGGTGGTCGTGCACGGCGGAGAGCACCGCTAACCGAGGACGCGTCACCCGCAGGGCGGCCCCACGCAACATGCGCTCGAAGTCCGAAGTCGTGGGCACAGCCGAAGGTTACCCGTTTTCTGGAATGAATCAAGATGACGAGGCCGGCACCCCCCGACCGGGGTGGGGCGGGGCTTGCCCGCGAGGGGGTGTCATGTTTCCATGACGACAGTCGAGAATGCGATATAGAGCCGACCCGGCCGCATCCGCGTCCGCTTCCGAGGGAGGCCGTACGCCATGACCACCGAACAGCACACCGACGCCCTCGACCTCACGGCCGTGCCCGTGGTCACCCGCCGCGGGCAGGAGCACACCGGCACCGGCCAGTCCGGTGGCGCCGTCCGGGTCTCCGGGGTGTCCCCGCAGCACACTCCCGCGACGAGGATCTGGTTCGGCAGGGTGAGCAACGAACCCGGCTACCGCTCCCTGCCCCACCACCACGGCGAGGCGGAGACCGGCGGCTACGTCCTGACCGGCACGGCGCGCATCTACTTCGGCGAGGGCTACCGGCAGTACCTCGACATGTCCGAGGGCGACTTCGTGTTCGTCCCGCCGTTCATGCCCCACGTCGAAGCCAACATGAGCACCACGGAAGAGCTCGTGTGGCTGACCTGCCGCACCCCGGACAACATCGTCGTCAACCTTCCCGAGGTCGACGACGCCAGTCTCGCCGGGTTCCGGAGGGCGTGACACCGGACTACCGCGACGGTTTCCAGCGCACGTGGACCTGCTGGTCGTCGTCGGGCCGCGCCAGCGACAGCCGGGGGCGCACCGCGTCGGTCCGCGAGGCCGGGGGCCGGCGTCTGCCCGCCTGGAACTGCGACGGCCAGTCCGCCGCCGGGCCTCGGTACTCCTGCTCGGCCGCCGCGTGCAATGTCCACTGTGGATCGTAGAGGTGCGTCCGGCCGAGCGCGCACAGATCGGCCCGGCCCGCGAGCAGGATGGAGTTCACGTCGTCGTAGGAGGCGATCGCGCCGACGGCGATCACCGCCGCACCGCGGGCCGCCGCGACCTCGTGGCGGATCCGGTCGGCGAACGGCGTCTGGTAGGAGCGCCCGTACGCCGGGCGCTCGTCCTTGGTGACCTGCCCCGAGGAGACGTCGATCGCGTCCGCTCCGTGGTCGATGAACGCGCGTGCGATCTCCACGGCATCGTGCTCGGTGTTGCCGTCCGGGGCCCAGTCGGTCGCTGAGATGCGCACGATCATCGGCCGGTCCTCGGGCCAGGTGGCGCGCACCCCGTCGAACACTTCGAGTGGAAACCGGAGCCGGTTCCCCAGCGGCCCGCCGAACTCGTCGGTGCGCCGGTTCGCGATCGGCGAGAGGAACGACGACAACAGGTACCCGTGCGCGCAATGCAGTTCGAGGAGGTCGAAACCGGCGTCGGCGCCCCGCCGCGCCGCGCCGACGAAGTCGGCGACGATCCGGTCCATGTCGGCACGGGTGACTTCGCGGGGGACCGCCGAACCGGACCCGTAGGGAACCGGCGACGGGCCGACGACCTCCCAGTTGCCCTCGGGCAGGGGATCGTCCATGCCCTCCCACATGAGCCGGGTCGAGCCCTTCCGTCCCGCGTGTCCGAGCTGGAGCCCGATCCGCGCGGAGCTCCGCTCGTGGACGAAGGACACGATCCTCGCCCAGGAGTCGCGCTGCTCGTCGGTCCACAGTCCCGTGCAGCCGGGGGTGATGCGAGCTTCGGGGGAGACGCAGACCATCTCGGTCATCACCAGCGCGGCGCCGCCCATGGCCTTGGAGCCGAGATGGACCAGGTGGAAGTCGCCCGGCACGCCCTCCACGGCGGAGTACATGTCCATCGCGGACACGATGACCCGGTTCTTCAACGCCATCCGGCCGAGTCGGAAGGGCTGGAACATCGCAGGCGCGACCTCGCCGAGGCCCTGGGACCCGGCGAACGCTGAGTCGACGCGGTCGGCGAACTCGGCATCGCGGGCACGGAGGTTCGTGGAGGTGATGCGACGTGACCGCGTGAGCAGGTTGAAGCAGAACTGGGTCGGTTCCTGGCGGACGTACATGCCGATGTTCTCGAACCACTCCAGGGAGGCTTGAGCCGCGCGCTGGGTCGACTCGACGACCGGGCGCCGCTCGGCCTCGTAGGCGCACAACGCCGACTCGATGTCCGGGTGCTCGTGCAGGCACGCCGCGAGGGCGAGCGAGTCCTCCATAGCCAGCTTCGTCCCGGAGCCGATCGAGAAGTGCGCGGTGTGCGCGGCATCGCCCACGAGGACGAGGTTCCCGTCGCGCCACCGCTCGTTTCGCACGGTGGTGAAGTTGATCCACTTGGAGTTGTTGGCGTACAAGCGATGTCCCGCGAGGTCGTCGGCGAAGAGCTCGCGGATTCGGTGGATGGACTGCTCGGCGGTTCCGGTGGTGTCGAAACCGGCGCGGCACCAGACGTCCTCGTGCATCTCGACGATGAACGTGGAGCCGCTGTCGGAGTAGGGGTAGGCGTGGGCCTGCACGATTCCCCACGGTGTCTGCTTGATGAAGAACTGGAAGGCTTCGAACACGCGGTCCGTGCCGAGCCACGTGTACTTGTTGTGCCGACGGTCCAGTGTTGGACGGAAGACGTCTTCGTGGGCGGCGCGGATCTGGGAGTTGAGCCCGTCGGCGCCGACCACGAGGTCGTGGGAGCGGCGGAGGTCGTCGACGTCCGGGGCGAGCGTCGAGAAGTGCACGGTGACGCCGAGGGCGTGGCAGCGTTCCTGCAACAGGTGGAGCAGCTCTTTGCGGCTCATCGCGGCGAAACCCTGGCCGCCCACGGTGTGGGTCTCTCCCCGGAAGTGGATGTCGATGTCCGTCCACCGCGCGAACCGGCTGGCCATGGCCTCGGCGAACACCGTGTCGGCGTTCTCGATGCCACCGAGCGTCTCGTCGGAGAACACCACGCCGAAGCCGAAGGTGTCGTCGGGCGCGTTGCGTTCCCACACGGTGATCTCGTGTGCCGGGTCGAGTTGCTTTGTCAGCGCGGCGAAGTAGAGCCCGCCGGGGCCACCGCCGACGATCGCGATCCTCAACGACCTGCCTCCCGCTCGTCCTCGGCGATCTCGCGCAGCGCGAAGTGCTGGACCTTGCCGTTGGCGTTGCGCGGCAAGGAGTCGCGGAACCACACGTGGCGCGGGTACTTGTAGGGGGCCAGGATCCGCTTGACGTGGTCCTGGATTTCCTTGGCCTTCGCGGCGTCCGCCAGTACTCCTTCGCGAAGCACGACGAAGGCGCACACCACCGAACCGCGCTCCGGGTCGGTGCGGCCGACGACCGCAACCTCCAACACGTCCGGATGCGTCTCGACGGCAGCCTCGACCTCGGGTCCGCCGATGTTGTAGCCCGAGGAGACGATCATGCCGTCGGTGCGTGCCTGGAAGAAGAAGTAGCCGTCGTCGTCCCTGACGAACACGTCCCCGGTGACGTTCCAGCCGTTGACGACGTAGTCCTCCTGGCGCTCGTCGTCGAGGTAGCGGCAGCCGACGGGGCCGATGACGCCGAGCCGCCCCGCCTCGCCCGGTCCGAGCTCGGTGCCGTCGGGCCCGAGAACGGCGGCCCGGTACCCCGGCACCGGTTTCCCGGTCGCGCCGGGCCGGATGTCGTCACCGGCGGCGGAGATGAAGATGTGCAGCAGCTCGGTGGCGCCGATGCCGTCGATGATCCTGATGCCGAGCCGGTCCCGGAACTGCTCCCACGTGTGCCTGGGGATGTGCTCACCGGCCGACACCGCGACTCGCAGGCCCGCGAGCTTGTGTTCCTGCTTCTCGCGCAGGATCGCCTTGTACGCCGTTGGCGCGGTGGCCAGCGCGGTGACGCCCTCCGCGCTGACGATGTCCGCGAGCTGCCGTGGCGTTGTCCTCTCGGTCAGCAGGGCGCAGGCACCGGCCCGCAGCGGGAAGACGATGAGCATGCCGAGACCGAAGGTGAAGGCGAACGGCGCGGAGCAGGCCACCAGGTCGTCGGGTGCCAGCCGCAACACCGGACGGCCGAAGGTGGTGTCGATGGAGAGGATGTCGCGGTGGAAGTGCATCGTGATCTTCGGGACACCGGTGCTGCCGGAGGTCGGGCCGAGCAGTGCCACGTCGTCCGCTGCGGTCTCCACATCGGTGAACGCACCGGACTTCGCAGTGGCGCGGCCGATGAGATCGTTGTGCTCCACGACAGTCAGCGCCGGCAGCGTCGAGTCCCGGACGGCGTAGACCTCTTGGGAGAAGCGGGAATCGACCAGCGCTATCGACGGCAGTGTCCGCTCGGCGACGGGAATGATCTCGCGAGCGCGCAGCGCGGCCATCGTCGTCACGACGACACCGCCCGCCTTGAGCACGCCGAGCCAGGCCGCCACCGTCCACGGCGTGTTGGGGGAGCGCAGCATCACGCGCTGTCCCGCGACCAGGCCGAGGTCCTCGGTCAGCACCTGAGCGACCTGGTTCGCCCGTGTGCGCAACAGGCCGTAGGACCAGGACTCGCCGCCCGGTGTGCGTAGAGCCGGCCAGTCCGCACCGAAGGTCGAGGCAGCGACGTCGATGAGCTCGGTCGCCGCGTTGAGCCGGTCCGGGTAGCGCAGTTCGGGCGTGGTGAACTCGATGGTGGGCCACAGGTGTTCGGGGGGTAAGTGGTCTCTGGCGAAGGTGTCCACGTGCGCTGAGGGTGAAAGGGGCAACGGAGGAGTCCTTCCGGGAGCCGCCGGGCACCGGGGCGGGTGGTCAGCAGACGCGGATCATTCCCTCTTGGACGACAGTGGCCAGGTGGCGGTGATCGCGGGTGAAGAAGCTCCCGGCGCACATGCCACGGCCGGAGTCGGCGGCGACCGCGTCCTGGACGTAGAGGAGCCAGTCGCCGACCGGCTCCGGACGGTGGAACCACATGGCGTGGTCGAGACTGGCGGTGACCAGACCGGGCTTGGCCCAGGGCAGGCCGAGCACCCGCAGGACGGGTTCGAGGATCGTGTAGTCGCAGACGTAGGCGAGCGCGGCCAGGTCCCGCTGAGCGTCACTGAGCCCCTCGACGGGGCGCAGCGCGTCGAACGGCTTCACCCACACCGCCTGGTGCGGTGCTCGCTTGCCTTCGACGGTGAGGTAGACCGGGCCGGGAACGTGGCGCATGTCGAAACTGCGGCCCCCGGCCCAGTACGCCTTCGACGTCTCCGTCATCGAGCCGCCGCTGCGGTCGGCGAGATACGTCGCGGAGCTGGGCAGTTCCTCGGGACCGGGGACGTCGTCGGTGAACGCGGTCAGGAAGGTCGCTCCGGGCTCTCCGGCGGCGAAGTTGGCCAGGCAGACGTAGACCGGCTTGCCGTTCTGGTAGCCGCGCACCTGCCTGGTGCTGTAGCCGCGTCCGTTGCGCAGCAGTTCGACCTCGTAGCGCACCTGCGCGCCGATGTCCGCGGGCCGGAGGAAGTAGCTGTGCATCGAGTGCAAGGTCTTGCCGTCGGTCACCGACCGCATGGCCGCCGCCGCTGCCTGGGCCACCAGGTCGCCGCCGTAGGCCTTGGGCCAGGGGCAGGGCTGGGTGGTCGCGGTGAAGGCGAGGTCGAAGCGCTCGGGCTCCGCGGGCGTCAGCGTGACAGCCGCGGTGAACACCGCCGAGGTGGGATCCGCGCCGCCGTCGGGACGGTACGTGCTGAGGTCGGGCTCCACGAGGTCGCTCCGTTCCGGTCGTGAGTGATCAGGACCAGCCTCACAGCTATATCGCATTGTTCACGCCCGTCAGATAAAGTCAATAAGAACGGGTCGCGAGGCGCCCGTCCGGCTCGGCTGGAGGCCGCATGTCACCGATCGCCGTGAACCCGCGCGCGCTTCCGGCCCCGCGCGGCTACTCGCACGGAACCCTTGTGGGGAACACGCTTCACCTCGGTGGGCAGACCGCGCTCGACGCCGACATGCGCATCGTTCCCGGTGGCGTCGTCGAGCAGTTCCGCCAGGCGTTCGGCAACGTGCTGACCACGCTTCGAGAGGTGGGGGGCGAGCCCGAGGACCTCGTCAGCGTGACCATCTACCTCACCGACATCCCCGACTACCAGGCGCACGGCAAGGAGATCGGCCGGGTCTGGCGCGAGCTGGCCGGTCCCGTCTACCCGGCGATGGCCGGGATCGGGTGCACCGCGCTGTGGCAGCCCGATGCGGTGATCGAGATCCTCGGGGTGGCCGTGATCCCCGAACACCGGCTCCGCGTGCCGTAGCTACGGCTGTGTTGGATCGCCGTTGGCGCGTTTCCCGTGGAGGACCTTCATGGCGTGCATCTGGGCCAGCGGAGCCAAGGTCGCGTTCAGGTCGGCGAAGAGGTCGCCCGCGGTGACCCCGTTCCAGTCGGCCGGCAGCAACGACAGGGGGAGCCCCGGGTCGCGGTAGGGGAGCTGCCGCCAGCGGGTGAGCATCGGGACGTAGATCTGGAACGCCTCCCGCGGAGTCGTGCCGTCGGCCGACACCCGGTGCCGCACGGGTTCGTAGCGCCGCAGGAAGTCCGCGTACAGCTGGGTCAGCTCGTCCAGGTCCCACCACGCGCGCACCTTCGAGCGCACGTCGTCGAAGGCGAAGTGCTGGCCGGTGAAGATGTCCACGTACTCGGACAACTCCCTGCGCTGCAGGGTGTCCCGCGCTTCCCGCGCCAGGTTCTCCGGAGCGATCCACACGCCCGGCGCCGTCGTGCCGAACCCCAGGCGGATGAGGCTGGCCCGCAGGGCGTGCCGCTTCTCCCGCTCGGACTCGGGAACGGAGAACACCACCAGGACCCATCCGTCCCGCTCCGTCGCGCGGGTGCGCTCGAAGATCCGGACGTCACCCTCGGCGAGGACCTCCAGGGTCGGGGCGGAGAGCGCGTAGCCCGCGATGCCCGCGAGGCGTCGGCTGTCGAGCACCCCGCGTCGCTTCAGGCGGGAGATCGAGGAGCGCGCGGGCTGGCTCTCGATCCCCAGGTCCGCCATCAGCGCCACCACGGCGGCGACGGAGAGCCAGTTGCCCTCGGCCCGCGCGTACAGGCCGAAGATCGTGATGATCAGCTGCGCGAAGCGGCTGTCCCGGCCACCCGCGAGGCCAGCGGGTGACTGGGGCTCTGCGGTCATGACAGCACCATACGTCAGCGATCTCGGTCGTGATCATGGGCTTGCGCTCTGGCGACCGCCCTTTCCCGGACAGGGTGACAAAACGTGAAAAACCCCATCGCACCAGTCACATTGCGGTACGGCGGGCGCCCTGTTCTCAACCGGTCCCGGTGGCGGTCACCCACGAGAAGGTCGAGTGCTCTTCGTGCTCCGCCGCCGTGGGTTCCGGACAGGGCTGCTGTGCAACGGAAATCCGGTTCCCGAGCGTGCTGGCCGGGCGCGGTGAAGCCCGCTCGCAGTGGGCGAAGACACTCCACAGTGGACAGTCCGGTTCGGTGGGTGGTCGCGCTGGCGTCCAGTGCGTGGTGTGGGCGTCGCTCCAGCGGGTAGGCAAGCAGCCAGGCCAGGGTTCACGCGGAAAGGGCATCCGGTATGGGCGCGGAAGACTCCTCCTCGGAACATCGCGACCGGGGCAGGCACTCCCGGGGCGAGCCCGGCCACCACCACCTGGTCGGCCAGCCCCATCGCGAGCGGGAGGAAGGACCGATCTCCGAGGCCGAGGCGACGGCCTCGGAGATCAGCAGCCCGCGGCGACCGCTCGGCGAGCTCGGCACACCGCTCAACCGCCGGACCCCGTTCCTGGTCGGCCTGTTCGGCGCCGCCGGTGTCGGGGTCACCTACGTGCTGGCCCAGGGCGTGGTCGAGGCCAGGCACATGCTGCTGCTGATCGGGCTGGCGCTGTTCATCGCCGTCGGACTGGAACCGGCGGTGTCCTGGTTGGCCGCGCGCCGCCTGCCCCGCTGGGCGGCCGTCACCGCCGTCCTGCTGGCCCTGGTGGGCCTGGTGGGCGGGTTCCTCGCGGTCGCGATCCCGGTCGTCGTCGACCAGGCCAGGTCCCTGGGCCACTGGCTGCCCGGCACGCTGCGCGGCCTGTGGGACCCCGGCTCCTGGCTCGGTCGGCTGGTCGAGCGGTTCCACCTCGACCAGGAGGTCCAGCGCCTGCTGGGGAACCAGTCGCACACCCTGGTGGAGGGCGCGCTCGGCGTCGGCCGGGCGGTGTTCGGGGCGGTGGGCGACACCCTCGTCGCCGCGGTGCTCGTCATCTACTTCCTCGCCGACCTGCCGCGCATCCGGCAGGGGCTCTACCGGCTGGTGCCGCACTCCCGCAGGCCGCGGGCGATCCTGCTCGGCGACGAGATCTTCGCCAAGGTCGGCGGCTACATGCTGGGCAACCTCGCCATCTCGCTCATCGCGGGCACCGCGGCGCTCGTCTGGCTGATGATCTTCGACGTGCCCTACGCGTTGCTGCTGGCCATCGCCTTCGCCCTGCTCGACCTGATCCCCGTCGTCGGCTCCACCCTCGGCGCGGTCATCGTCTGCCTGGTGGCCTTCACCGTGTCCGTCCCGGTCGGGCTGGCCACCATCGGGTTCATGATCGCCTACCGGGTGGCCGAGGACTACCTGCTCGTCCCGCGCATCATCGGCAGGGTGGTGGACGTCCCCGCCCTGGTCACCATCGTCGCCGTGCTGCTGGGCGGTGCCCTGCTCGGTGTCGTCGGCGCCCTGGTCGCCATCCCCGTCGCCGCCGCGATCCTGCTCGTCCTGCGCGAGGTCACCTTCCCCCGCCTCGACCGCTCCTGAGCAGGTCATCCCGCCGTGAACACCTCCCACGGCCGCGTGGTCATCCGTCGAGGAACCGCACCAGCTCCGCGGTGACGAACTGGGGGTTCTCCTCGACGAGCCAGTGTCCGGCGTTCGGCACGTCCAGCGCCCGCACGATGGTGGTCGCACGCGGGGCCACTGTGGCTCGGATCGCGTTGAGCTGCCCCTGGGCGGTCAAGAGCAGGGTCGGGACACGGACCGGTGCCGCTGCCAGGGTGTCGCGGACGTCCTCGTCGAGGGCGCGGTAGAGCTCGAAGCCGCCCGCCAGGACCTCGGGTCGGCTGTAGGTCCGCGCGTACTCGGTGATCTCGCTGTCGGTGAACGGGGACCGGTCCGAGGTGCCACCGAACGCTGTTCCGCCGAACGAGACCTGGGGGTAGAACAGCGCCAGGTACTCGCGGACGTCGTCGCCCACGATCGCCTCGGGGACCTTCCGCTGGGAGTGGAAGGCGATGTGCCAGCTCAGCGATCGGTACGTGGCCGCGTCGATCGCGGGCCCGGGCAGCGGCAGGTCGAGGTAGCCGAGGCGGGCGGTGTCGTCGGGGAACTGGCTGGCGTACTGGAACGCCACGGCGGCGCCGAGGTCGTGCCCGACGACGGCGGCGTCGCGGACCTTGAGCCTGCCTGCGATCAGCGTGTGCACGTACCGCGCCAGGGTGGCTTTGTCGTAGCCGGTCGGTGAGCCGGTGCTGTCGCCCAGCCCGGGGAGGTCGACCGCGTAGACGGTGTGGCTCTCGGCGAGGGCGGGCATGATCGGCCACCAGCCGTACCAGGTCTGGGGCCAGCCGTGGATCAGCACCACCGGTGGACCGCTGCCGCCGGTCACGTAGTGCATGCGGACACCGTCGACGTCGGCGAACTCGTGCCGGAAGGTGCCCTGGAACGCCGGGTCGTTCTGGGTGGCGACGGTGTGAGGAGCAACGTCGGCGGTCGGCGTGGAGCAGGCCGCGGTGCCGATTGTGAGCAGGAGGGCGATCGTGAGGGCCGCCACCGTGCGAGTGGGTCGGTGGAAGCGGGTTGAGGTGGTCATGCGGTCCTGTCCTCGCGGGGTTGTGGGGTCAGCGGCCGGTCGCGCCGTCGATCAGCTCGCGGAGGATGTCGGCGTGGCCTGCGTGCCTGCCGGTCTCCTCGATCATGTGGGTGAGTGCCCAGCGGACGCTGGGAGCGGGGCGTCCCGGTCGTGGTCGAGGAACCGGTGCCGCGAGGTCGGTGCAGCCGTCGAGCACGTCGTTCGCGCGCTCGACCGTCTCCCGGTAGCGGGCGACGACCTCGGCGACGCTGTCCGCCGCCGCGGCCTGGAACGTCGCCTGCCAGTCGGTGACGTCGTCCCCGAGGAAGATCGAACGCTCGACGGAGGTCAGGTGGTTGAGCAGGCCGAGCAGGTTCGTGCCGGACGGCACCGCGGCTGTCCGGGCCTGGGGTTCGGGTGCGCCGTCGACCTTGGCGGCGATCGAGGCGCGGAGGTAGTCGAGGAATCCGCGCAGGACCTCGGTCTCGCTGCTTCCGGTCCGGGGTGGTGGGCTGTCGCGGCGCGTGGTGGCGGGCACGGCGGTCTCCTTCCAGTGTCCAGCGGCGCTGGCCGCTGCGGGTCAGGTGGTCCGGCGGATGACCAGGACGTGGTCGATGACCTCGGCGGACTGCCCGCCTGGTCCGGTCGCGGTCCTGCGGGGTGTGTCGGCGCGTTCGACCGTCCACGTCGCGGGGTCCAGGTCGATGTCGGCGGCGACCTCGCGCGGGCTCGGGTAGCGGGCGTCGGGGTCCTGGTTCCACGACCACGGCGCGGCCGAGCCGTGGTCGACGACCAGCAGCCGCCCGCCCGGGCGCAACGCGTGCGCGGCCGAGCGCAGGACCGCTGCCCTGTCCAGGTCGAAGGGGGTGTGCAGGTAGTGGGCGCAGATCAGGTCGAACTCGCCCTGCGGGAAAGCCCCGCCCAGGTCGTGCCGCACGGCGGTGACCCGGTCGCCGAGGCCGTGTGAGCCGGCGAGGGCGGCGAGCCGTTCGACCGCCACGGCCGAGATGTCGGCGGCGGTGACGTTCCACCCCTGGCCGACAAGCCACAGCGCGTCGCCGCCGTCGCCGCATCCGAGGTCCAGGGCATCGCCGGGCGGCAGGCCGGTGACGATCTCGGTGAGCCGGGCGTTCGGCCGTGGGGCGCTGGCCGCCGGCCGCGTCGCGTACACGCCGTCCCAGAACGTGTCCGCCTCGGTGGCGTTCATCAGGACTCCTTCCGTCGGTGTGCGCCCAGTCTCGCCAGGCGCGCGGCGAAATGGCACGGAAACTTGCGGTTTTGGCAAGATGGGCGGATGGACCGCGAAACGAACGAGGTGCTCGACGAGGTAGGACCGCGCCTTCGCGCGCTGCGCAGGCACCGCGGCATCACCCTCGCCGACCTCGCGACGACGACCGGCGTGTCGGAAAGCACCCTGTCCCGCCTGGAGAGCGGGCAGCGCCGCGCGACCCTGGAACTGCTGCTGCCGCTGGCCCGCACCTACAACGTTCCGCTCGACGACCTCGTCGGCGCCCCGCGCACCGGCGACCCCCGCATCCACCTCACGCCGATCCGGAGGTTCGGGATGACCTTCGTGCCGCTGTCCAGGCGGCCGGGCGGGGTGCAGGCGTTCAAAATGATCATTCCCGCCCAGCCCGAACCGCTCGAACCGACCCCGCAGACCCACGACGGCTTCGAATGGCTGTACGTGCTCAACGGGCACTTGCGGCTCATCGTCGGCGAGCGCGACCTGACACTGCCGCCCGGCGAGGCTGCGGAGTTCGACACGTCCTCGCCGCACTGGCTGGGCAGCGCAGACGGCGGCGTGGTCGAGCTGCTCATCCTGTTCGACCCGCAAGGGATGCGCGCGCACATCCACGCCGAGCCTCATCGGCCGTCTCACGACGGACGCCGACGGTGAGCTCAGCGGGAAGCGGGCTCACTGAAAACCGTTGACCGACAACGGAATCCCCACCTCGGCCTGCTCGTCAGGTCCTGTCATGCCGAGGAGGCTGTCCGTCCAGAATGGACGCGGAACTGCGGAGTGGAGGAGACCCCACTTCCTCCCACTTCAACGTATAGCGGACCGGGGGGCTTGCGGCAAGGCCCCGGTAGTACCTCAGAATCACCGCCCTGAAGCCAGAACCTGCGGAAATGGGAGTCGCGAAGTGCGTGTGCTGTTGACGACGTGGGGATCGCGCGGGGACGTCGAACCGCTGGTGGGGCTCGCGGTGGCGTTGCGGGAGCTCGGCGCGGAGGCGCGGGTGTGCGCGCCGCCGGACGAGGATTTCGCGAAGCTGCTGGCGCGTGTCGGTGTGCCGCTGATCCCGCTGGGTCCATCGGTGCACTCGGTGGTCGCCAACCCGAAGCCACCGACCGCTGAAGACGCGTTCCGGCTCGCTCCCCAGCTGGTCGCCGCGCGGTTCGACACGCTCACCGCGGCGGCCGAGGGCTGTGACGCGTTGGTGGCGACCGGCCTGATGCCGGCGGGCGCACGGGACGTGGCCGAGAAGCTGGGCATCCGCTACGTGTTGGCGTGCTTCCACATCATGGGACTGCCGTCGCGGCACTTCCCTCCGGGGAGACGCCCGGGAACGCCGTCCCCGCAGGAGGAGACCGACATGCGGGTGCTGTGGGAGCAGGACGCCCAGCGGGTGAACGCCTTGTACGGCCCGGCGCTCAACAGCCATCGGGCGGCGATCGGCCTTCCGCCGGTGGACAACGTCCGCGACCACGTCTTCACCGACCAGCCTTGGCTGGCGGCGGACGCGACGCTGTGCCCGTCGGAAGGCATGACGGAACTCGACGTCGTGCAGACCGGGGCGTGGATCCTGCCCGACGACCGCCCCCTCTCGGACGAGCTGGAGGCGTTCCTGAACGCTGGCGCGCCACCGGTGTACGTGGGCTTCGGCAGCATGGCCGCGCACGCCCCGAAGGACGTCGCCCGAGTGGCCATCGAGGCGGTCCGCGCCCAGGGCCACCGGGTCCTGCTCGCCCGCGGCTGGGCTGGGCTGACCCCGGTCGACGACGGCGACGACTGCTTCGTCGTCGGCGAGGTCAACCAGCAGGCACTGTTCCGCAGGGTGGCCGCCGTCGTGCACCACGGCGGCGCGGGCACCACCACGACCGCCGCTCGGGCCGGCGCGCCCCAGGTGATCGTGCCCCAGATCGCGGACCAGCCGTACTGGGCCGCCCGAGTGGCCGAGCTGGGCATCGGTGTGGCACACGACGGCCGGACGCCGACCGTCGACTCCCTGTCCGCCGCGCTCACAACGGCCTTGACGCCCGAGATCCGAGCGCGAGCCGGGGCTGTGGCCAGCGAGGTCCGAGGCGACGGGGCGACGGTGGCCGCGAAACTGCTCCTCGACGCGGTCGGTGGGGAGAACCACCCGTAACCATGCGAGAACACGGCGGCTCGATGTCGGTTCACCATCCACTGTGGATGAGACCGGGGGCGAGCCGCCGTGCCCCGGCAGTGATCCATTTGTGTGATCTTGCTCGGAGATCCGACAGATCTCTCCCGACTGGCACGTATTCCTTGTGACGCCGACGTCCTGGCATCAGTACTCGCGGATGCCGACTGGCGTATGCGTGATCGAGTGGACGTTTCCGCGCCACCACGCCGTCTTCGTGAGCGATCACCCGCTCTACGTGGAGCGACCGGGCCCTGGTCGTCGGATGCGTATGGGTGTCCACACAGGCATGAAGACCAATCACGACAGGGGAAGAACCATGAAGCCAATGCGCTTTCTGGTAGCGGCCGGGCTGTCCGGCGCTCTCGCGCTGACCGGAGCCACCGTTGCCGAGGCGACGACCGCGTCCGTGGCCGGTGGCCCGGCGTCGGCCGTGACCCAGCCGCAGGCCGATGTGCTGGGCAACCGGATGGACCAGGCGTTCCTGCGGATGGGGCACGAGGGCTCTCTCTTCCAGATCGCGGCGGGGAGGCTGGCGGTGCGGAAGGGCCGCTGCTCCACCGTGCGACGCCTCGGTGTCGAGATCGAGCGGGACTTCCGGAAGATGGGCCGCGAGGTGCGCATGGTCGCGGAGCGAGAGCGGGTGCTGCTGCCTCGCGTCCTGCCCCGTGAGGCGCGGGTGGTTCTCCGGAGCCTGGCGAAGAAGTCTGGCATCACCTTCGACCGCGCGTGGCTCCGGCTGCAGGCCATCGCTCACCAGCACGCGGTGACCTTCCTTCGGATGGAGATCCGCAGCGGCAAGTCGGCGGAGGTGAAGCACCTGGCGCGGATCGGTCTGCCCAAGGTGCGCTACCACCTCAAGCAGGTGCGCAGGGCGCTGCGCGTCTGCTGATGCCGTGACTCGGCAGCACACGGCTGATCTCGGTTGACCACGAGGGCCTGGTGGGGATGACTCGTCCCCACCAGGCCTTCCGACGCTGCGCCCCTGTGGTCCACAGTGGACGACCAATGTGGACTTTTCGTCCACGGCCGAGCTGGGATGCTGAGCACGTGGTTACCAACGAGATCCGGATCCGGGAGCGGGATCGATCGCGGCGACTGTGAGGTTGTTCCGCGCATCGACGACGTGTTGCTGACTGAGTTTCGACAGGTTCGAGGCCGCTGCGGATGCACCCCTCGGGCAACGCCTACGGCGGTCTCATCCCGCGGTTCTTTGGGTTCGACCACCGCCTGCGGGACCTGAGCGCGGCGGTTGTCAGCGCCGACGGGACGTGAACCATCGCCTGCCGCCAAGCGGACGAGGGGCACTCGATGATGTTCGTCGGCGGGCCGAATCACTGTGCGAACCGAGCACCCGCCGCGTCGTCCAGTTCGGCGTCTCACACAGGTCAGCTGGTGGTGGCGAGACGGAACTCCAGAAGACAGCGCTGGTCGGTCAGGTCGGTGACGGTGTCGAGGACCAGTCCGTGGGCCGAGGCAAGGGCGCGGAGCTCGTCGATCCGGCGTTCGCGGCCGCCGAAGATCACGAGCATGGCGAGGTCGAACTCGGTGCTGGCCCATCGTCCGCCGACCGCTTCGATGACCAGGATGCGGCCGGTCGGTTGGGCGGCCTCGACGCAGCGGCCCAGGATCCGGTGCGCGTGCTCGTCGTCCCAGTCGTGCAGGATGTCGCACAACAGGTAGGCCTGCGCCCCTTCGGGGAGGGGGTCGAAGAAGCTCCCCGCGGTCGCTCGCGCCCGGTCGTCGAGCTGGTGTGCGCCGAAGGTGCGGTTGGCCTCGGTCGCGGTGGGTTCGAGTTCGACCAGGTGGCCGCGCACTCCTGGATGAGCGGTGAGGATCGCGGCGAGGAGGGTGCCGATACCGCCGCCGACGTCGACGATGGTGGAGAAGCGGGCCCAGTCGTAGCCGTCGACGATCCGAGGGACCTGTTCGCGGAACCGGTGCGTCATCTGCTGGTCGAACGACTCGCGGAGGTGGGGGTGGTCGGCGAGGTCGGCCCAGAAGTCGTGCCCGTAGCGGCGGGGGTAGCCGGCGTGGCCGGTGGTGATGCTGTGCAGGAGCTCGACGAACGCCAGCTCGGCGCGGCCACCGGCCATGTTCAGGTGCAGGAGGTTGGTCAGGCCGTTGTCGGCGTCGGTGCAGAGGGTCGCTCCGTACTCGGTGGTCCGGTAGCCGGTGGATGCGCGCTCGACGATCCCGAGAGTCGCGAGGTGGCCCAGCAGCAGTTCGAGCGCGACCGGTGACACGGTGAGTTCCGTCGCGACCTGCTCAACGGCGGCGCCGTCACCACGTAGCCGGTCGGGCAGGCCCAGTGTTACTGCGACCCGCAGAGCCATCGGTGTCGCCAAGCTAGCCAGGCCTCGGATCGTGGCGATGTTGTGGTCGTTCACGAAGGTCAACGGTTGCACCCCCGTCAACCCGAAAAGCGGTCCTCGCCCCGGAACGGGCGCCGCCCAGCACGCCGCCCCCGCCCCCGCCCCCGTGCGCGCATAGCCCAACTGGCGTGGTCAGGTTTTCGCGTTTTGTAGGCTTAATGCGCGAAAGAGCGCTCCCATTTCGCATTAAGCCTACAAAACGCGAAAAGAGGGCACGGGGGGTGAGGGGGGAGGGGGCAGGGGGGCAGGGGCGTGGTGAGGTGGTGTTACCACGTGCGGGACATGGCGTGGTCCACTGTGGACCGTTGAGCTGACGCGGGTGGTCGGGCTGATCGAGTGGGGAGGACGCTCGAACCGGCCGATGTAGTCTGATCAACTGTCGTGCTAGCGAGGCGGGGGTGGGCGTGACGTCGACGCAGGCCGGTCACGTGGTGGGCGGGCGTTACCGGCTGGTGGCCGAACTGGGGTCCGGTGGTTTCGGGCGGGTCTGGCAGGCCCGCGACCAGACCCTGGACGTCGAGGTGGCGATCAAGGAGCTGCGACTGCTGCCGGGGATGTCACCGGCCGAGCAGGCGGAGCGGCTGGCCCGTGCCACGCGCGAGGCCCGCAACGCCGCTCGGTTGCGCAACCACGAGAACATCGTCGCGATCCACGACGTCGTCGTCGAGAACGGCCTCCCCTGGATCGTCATGGAGCTGATCGACGGCTGCTCGCTGAACGAGCACATCAAGGCGCACGGTCCACTGCGGGCGGACGAGGCAGCGAAGGTCGCCGAGGCGCTGCTGGCGGCCATCGACGCCGCACACCGGAAAGGCGTCGTGCACCGCGACATCAAGCCCGCCAACGTCATGCTCGACGAGAGCGGGAAGGTCCTGCTCACCGATTTCGGGACCGCCGTCCACACCACCGACACCACCCTGACCGCCACCGGGATGTTCATCGGCTCGCCGGAGTACATGGCCCCCGAGCGGTTGAACGGTACCGACGGGCTCCCGGCCAGCGACCTGTTCTCCCTCGGCGCGACCCTGTACGAGGCCGTCGAGGGCGTCTCGCCGTTCCGCCGCAACGACCAGACCGCGACACTGGCCGCGGTCCTGCTGGAAACGCCTCCGTCACCGCAACGAGCCGGGCGGCTCACGCGGCTCATCACCCGGCTGCTGGACAAGGATCCGGACAAGAGGCCGACGGTCGCCGAGGCGCTGACCACGACCGGCGAGCAGCCGACCAGCCCTGTCCGCGTGCAGCGTGACACCAGGGTCCTCCCGCCGAGAGGAACCCCGAAGGTGTGGCAGCGCAAGGGCGTCGCGGTGATGATGGCGATCATCGCCGCCCTCGGCGTCGTCGGCCTCACGAACTCAGGCGTCGCCTGGGACTACTTCGAGAGAGACGTGGAGCGCGCCGGACCGGACGGCGTCGCCGTCCTGGTTGCCCTCGTCGTGGACATCGTCTTGGCCGGAGTGCTGTGCGCCGGAGTCGCTCGGTTCGTACCGCCGCGCGCCGGCCAGACCGTCGCCGTCGTCGCCGGTCTCGCCGGGCTCCTCTTCGGTGCCGGTGCCGCCGCTTCCGCCTTCGACGGTGGCGCCGAGATCCTCCGGAACTGGATGGCGCTCGCGGATCGGAGGTCCGCCCCGCAGATCTCGCTGATCGTGGTCACCATCGTCGTTCTCATCGCGGCTGGCTGGGCCTGGGAGGCCAGGAGGGCGCGCCGTCGGACCCCCGACCCGGTCGAAGCCAGGCGATGACCACGGAGTCCGGCGGCCGGGCCAGCCGAACACCGGCACTGCCGCGGCAGCGCCAGAACCAGGCCGATCGCGGCCACTGTGGACAGTCCGGTGACGACCAGCCGAGGGGAGCGTCCCCACGCCCTGAGGGCAGTGCCCCGGCCAGCGGCGTCAGGTGCGCTGGTCCACAGTGGACGGATCGCCGATCTTCCGCGGGGCGGGCGAACTCGTGCGGTAGTTGAGCCAGTAGCGTGCCGTTTCAGCTCGGCGTGCGGGCGCAACCGAGGATGTGCGCGTGCGGCGGTACGAACCGCAGCGGGGAGTAGTGGACGCGCTCCAGGCGCTCGACCTGGAAGTCGGCGGCCCGGATGGCTTCGGCGGTGTCGCGGTTGAGCCGACAGCCTCCGCCGGTCCGGGACCACAGCGGTGTCAGGGCGTCCTGGAGCAGTCCGAGCAGCGGGTTGGTCGAGCGCACGTGCTCAAGGAACCGCAACTCCCCGCCGGGGCGCAGAGCTCGGCGGATCTCCTTGAGCGCTGCGGGCACGTCGGCGATCGAGCACAGGACGAGCGAGGCCACAGCGGCGTCGAACATCCCGTCCTCGGCTGGCAGCGCCCCGGCGTGGCCGGGCACCACCCGCACCGGCACCGGGGCCCGCTCGGCGGCTCGCTCCGCCAGCGCGCGCAGCCGGTCCTCCGGCTCGACCGCCACGACCTCCACCACCGTTGCGGGGTAGTGGTCGAAGTTCAGGCCGTTTCCCGCGCCCACCTCGATCACCCGCCCCGACAGACCGGCGAGCACTCGGTCCCGATACTCGGCCGTGCCGCGCTGCTCGGCCTCGGCACTGATCCGCTCGTACATCCGCGCGAACCGCGGATGCTGGAACTCCGACAGATCCGCCATCGCTCCACCCTCACTCGCGTGCCCCCCATTTCGCGTTTTGTAGCCTTAATGCGATTTGGGAGCGCTCTTTCGCGCAATAAGCCTACAAAACGCGAAAAGCTTGATCACGCCAGCCAGCTTCTGCGTGCACGGGGGGTGTGGGGGCGAGGGTGTGGGGGTGGGGGTACGTCGGGGGATCGGGAGGGCTTGCGGGAGTGGGGTCTAGGACGTCAGTGCCCGTGAGACGGCCGCGTCAACGAGTTGGCGCATGACCTGGGGGTGGATTTCCTTGACTCCGTCCCACATGGCGCGCGCGTCGTCGGTGTCGTGCTGGATGAAGCTGGCGAAGACCAGTGCGTGCGGCCGTCGCTGGAAGAGCAGTTCGCCCCGCAGGCCGATGGGGGAGTCGGCGCCGAGGAGGATGTGGTCCGCAGTGGCGTGCCGCACCGTCCAGCCGAGAACGAACCGGTCGGACTCGGTCGAACCGAGTTGCAAGCCGAGCGCGGACCATCCCGACGTGAGGGCGTGGCGCATGTCGGCGGGAGCGCCTTCGAGGACGGCTCGTGCCCAGTGCTCGGCGCTCTGGTCCCAGGCCGGGGCGATCTCGACCAGGACGGCGTTGGCGTAGTCGATCCGGGCGAGCGTGCTGAGTGCGAGCGCGTCCGACGGTACAGGGACGTCGCGCGCCGGGATGGGCTCAGGCATGTGTGCTCCTGGGGTCTGAGGTGGGGAGTGCTCGCCATTTCCGGCCGATGCTCGGGATGAACGTCGGGTACACGATGAGGTGCCGGAACGGTGCGATCGCGGCCATGTACGCCTTGCCGAACAGGCCGTTGGGCTTGACCAGGACGGCCATTTGGCCCCGGTGGCCGCCTGCCCCGTCGGGAACCCAGCCGATGTGCATGACCGCGTGCACGGTGCTGTTGGCCATCTCGGCGGCCCACTCGTCCTCAAGCTGGTACAGCGAGGTGAAGCCGAGCTTCGGGACGTCCGGGCCGGGGGGAGCGCCGGCCAGGTCCTCGGGCAGGCGCTCGCGCAGCGTGGGAACCCGGGAGCCGACGCGGCGATTCTCCTCGTCCCACCCGAACAGCGCGCCGAGCTTCCAGCGGAGCGCCCAGAGGGCGCGGGCGGGGCGCGACCAGGTCGATGACGGGTCGCCGCCCGAGGTCATCATCGCGACCAGCCGGGGCAGGTCGTCCGGGCCGCCCGGAGTCGGCAGCGCCCACACGTCCTCCACCCGGAAGTCGTTGGCGATCTCGTGGATCCGCCAGGGCCGCGAGGTGTGCGCCGTGCGCGGGAGTTTCATGTCCCCCTCCATCCATACAGTGGTGTATGGATGGAGGTTAGGCGCGCTCTGATGGCAGAGTCAATCCCGTACTGGACGCGCCAGAATGAGGAGCGACACATGCCGGCCCCAACGCTCACGCCGCGTGGCAAGTGGATCGAACTGGGGTTGCGGGCCCTTGCCGAAGGCGGCCCGCAAGCGGTCCGGGTCGACGCGCTGGCGAAGGCGCTCGGCGTCACCAGAGGTGGCTTCTACTGGCACTTCGAGAACCGGCAGGCGCTGCTGGAGGAGATGCTCGACACCTGGGAGCGGATGGGCACCGACGAGGTGATCGAGCGCGTCGAGACCGAGGGCGGTGACGCCAGGGACAAGGTGCGGCGGGCGGGCGCGCTGACCTTCTCCGAAACCCTGCTGCCGGTCGACCTCGCCGTGCGCGACTGGGCCCGGCGCGATCCCGCTGTCGCCGAGCGGCTGCGCCGCGTGGACAACCGTCGGATGGACTACGCGCGGTCGCTGTTCAGGGCCTTCTGCGATGACGAGGACGAGGTCGAGATCCGCAGCATGCTCGCCTTCTCGCTCGCGGTGGGCAACCACTTCCTCGCCGCCGACCACGGCTCCCGCAGCCGCGCGGACGTGCTCGACCTGGCCGCGAGGCACCTGCTGGCGTAGGCGTGCCTAGCGCACGCGGAAGGGTTCTGCGCGCTCCGGGCGGAAGGTGAGCCCGTGGCCGGGTTCGGCGAGATCCGGCCTGGCCACGCCACCGCGCGGGGTGACCGCGCCGTCGAAGAACGTCCGCTCGATCCGGTCGTGGTCGGAGAACCACTCCACGTGCCGGAAGTTCGGCGTGACAGCGCCCGCGTGCACTGCGAGGTTCGGTGCGCAGTGCGCCGACACCTGGAGGTTCCGCGCGGCTGCCACCGCGGCCACCCTGGCCCATTCGGTGAACCCACCGCACCGCGTCAGGTCCACCTGGAGGCAGTCGACGGCTCCGGCCAGGACCATCCGCGCGAAGTACGGGAGGTCGTAGCCGTACTCGCCCGCCGCGACATCCATGTCGACAGCCTGCCGGACCTCCCGCAAGCCGTGCAGGTCATCACTGGAGACGGGCTCCTCGAACCACGTCACACCGAGCTCGGCCAGGCGCTTCCCGACGCGGATCGCCTGCCCGGCCTGGTAGCCGCCGTTCGCGTCGACGTAGACCTCCACGTCCGGGCCGACCAGCGTCCTGGTCCGGCGGACGCGGTCGAGGTCGCGATCGACGGCGGTGCCCCAGCTCTCCCCGATCTTGATCTTCACCCGCGGTAGCCCGTCGCGCATCCACCCGGCGAGCTGGTCACGGAGCTGACCGTCGTCGAACGTGGTGAAACCACCACTGCCGTAGACGTCGACCGCGTCCCGGACGCGCCCCAGCAACCGCGTCACCGGAGCACCGCACAACCGCGCGGAGAGATCCCACAGTGCGATGTCCACAGCGGACATCGCGCATGCCACCACGCCGGATCGGCCGAGGTTGCGGATCCGCCGCTGCATCGCGTGCCACGCCGCCGGTACCGCCAGCGGATCGGCGCCGGTGACAGCGGAACCCAACACGCCCTCCACCACGTCGACGCACGCGGAGTCGCAGTAGGTCCAGCCGAGGCCGGTCGTGTCACCACACCGAGCCCTGACGACGACGATCGTCGTCGCGTCCCACGTCAAGGTTCCATCCCCTTCGGCAGCGGAGGTGGGCACGCGGAACGCGGCGGCGTGCAGCGCATCGACGCGATCCCGCTTCATGGGCTCAGACCTCCTTCTTGCGGGGGCGCGATGCCCCGCGACGACGAGCCGGACCGTGCGTCGAGCCGAGGTTGTAGGCGGTGTTGACGAGGGCGACGTGCGAGAGGGCTTGGGGGATGTTGCCGACCAGCCGACGGGTGGCTGGATCAACTTGCTCGCTGAGCAGTCCCACGTCGTTGCGCAGAGCGAGCAGTTGTTCGAACAGGGCTCGTCCCCGCCGGACCCGTCCTTGGAGGATGTAGTTGTCCGCGAGCCAGAAGGTGCACGCCAGGAACGCGCCCTCGCCGTGCGGGAACCCGTCGTCGGAGTGCGGGGAGTACCGCCGGAGCAGGCCGTGGTCGAGCAGGTCGTGTTCGAGGGCTGCGACGGTGTTGACCATGCGCTCGTCGGTGGCGGGGAGGAACCCGACCGCGGGCACGAGCAACACGGCGGCGTCGAGCGCGGTGGATCCGTAGGACTGGGTGAACGTGCGGCGCTCGGTGTCGTAGCCCGAAGTCATGATGTCGGTGGAGATCTCCTCACGCAGCGCTTTCCAGCGCTGGAGCGGACCGTCAAGCCCGAAGTGCTCGACGGCCCGCACAGCGCGGTCGGCGCCCACCCAGGCCATGACTTTGGAGTAGGTGTAGTGGCGAGGGTGGCTGCGCATCTCCCACAAGCCCTGGTCGGGCTCGCGCCACCCGGACTCCAGCACCTCCATCACCTGCTGCTGGAGGCACCAGGCGTGCGAGTCGGACGGGAGGTCATGGGCGCGGGCTTGGTGCAGCACGTCCATGAGTTCGCCGTACACGTCGAGTTGGAACTGTTCGGCCGCCACGTTGCCGATGCGCACGGGAGTGGAGTGGGCGTAGCCGGGCAGCCAGGGGACGTCGATCTCGGGGAGTCGGCGTTCGCCGTCGACGCCGTACATGATCTGAAGCTGACGAGGTTGACCCGCCAGTGCGCGCAGCAGCCATTCGCGCCACGCGGCTGCTTCGTCTTGGTAGCCCGCGTCGAGCAGGGCGAGGAGCGTGAACGTGGCGTCGCGGATCCAGCAGTAGCGGTAGTCGAAGTTGCGTGTCCCGCCTAGCTGTTCGGGCAACGACGTCGTCGCGGCGGCGGCGATGGCGCCGCTCGGGGCGTAGCTGAGTGCCTTGAGGGTGATCAGCGATCGCACCACGGCGTCCCGGTAGTCGCCGGTGTACTGGCACCGCGCGACCCAGCGCTTCCACCAGTCCTCGGTCGCCCGCACCGCGGCCGGGATGTCCGGTTCGTCAGGCTCGCCCTGGCGAAGTCCGTTCCAGCACAACCGCAGTCCGATCCGCTCCCCGGCGGCGACGGTGAAGTCAGCGGCACAACCGCCATCACGCACGAGGTGCTTGACATCGCCATCGATGATCACCTCATCCGGTCCCGCGATCGCCCGGATCCTGCGGCCGTCCACGCGCAACCACGGCCGGATGCGGCCGTAGTCGAACCTCAAGGCGAGTTCGCTGCGCATGGCGACGCGCCCTGAGACGCCCTCGACCATGCGCAGCACCTGCGGCCGTGCCTCACGGATCGGCATGCAGTCCACGAGCCGCACCACACCTGAGGATGAGGTGAACTCCGTTTCCAGCACCAGGGTGTCGTCCCGGTAGCGGTGCCGCACCGACGGGGTGGGCCCGACGGGGGCCACAGTCCAGTGCCCGTGCTCCGATTCTCCCAGCAGTGCGGCGAAGCACGCGTCGGAGTCCACGCGCGGCAGGCACAACCAGTCGATCACCCCACCCAGTCCCACGAGGGCGACGGACTGGGTGTCTCCGATCACCGCGTAGTCCTCTAGTCGCCGCGACATCTCGCCCTCTTTCCGCCTTCTATCGCTCGTGCGGTGCGCGGGATTCCCCAGCAGGCCACTGGCAAACTCGGCATAGCCCTCTGTCCACCGGGTACGCCGGGGTCGTAGATGCGACTCGGTGACGGGAGGCACTCCATGGCTTCGGTGGTGGGTGCGAACGCGGAGCGGCCGCTCGACGTCGGTGCGCTGGCCGCGGAGCTGGCGGAGCGGGTGGACGGCGAGGTCCGGTTCGACACCGGCACCAGAGCGGCGTACTCGACCGATGCCTCGAACTTCCGGCAGGTCCCGCTCGGTGTCGTGCTGCCCCGCACCCCCGAAGCCGCGGTGGAAGCGGTGGCGGTGGCCGCGGAGTTCGGCGCACCGCTGCTGTCCCGAGGGGGTGGGACGAGCCTCGCCGGGCAGTGCACGAACACCGCCGTCGTCCTCGACTGGTCGAAGTACTGCACGTCGGTGGAGTCGATCGATGCCGAAAGGCGGCGGTGCGTGGTTCAGCCGGGAATCGTCCTCGATGAGCTCAACCGCCAGTTGGCTCCGACCAGCCTCCGTTTCGGGCCGGAACCGGCGACGCACGCGAACTGCACCCTTGGCGGGATGATCGGCAACAACTCCTGTGGTGCCACCGCCCAGCGCACCGGCAAGGTCGTCGACAACATCGCCGCGCTGGAGGTGCTCCTCTACGACGGCACCCGGATGTGGGTCGGTCCCACCGACGACGACCGGTTCACCGCGATGCAACGCGACGGTGGCCGGGTCGCGGAGGTCTACCGGCAGCTGAGGGCGTTGCGCGACCGCTACACCGGCGAGATCCGGCGTCGTTTCCCGAACATTCCTCGCCGGGTCTCCGGCTACAACCTGGACTCGCTGTTGCCCGAGCACGGCTTCGACGTGGCGGGCCTGCTTGTGGGCAGTGAGTCCACTTTGGTCACAGTGCTGCGCGCCGAGCTGGAGCTGGTTCCGGTTGTCGCCGCGAAGTGCCTGGTGGTTCTGGGTTTTCCGAGCATCAGTGCGGCCGGGGACGCCGTACCGGCGATCCTGCGGCACGATCCGATCGCCCTGGAAGGGTTGGACAGCAAGCTCATTCACGACGAGCAGCTGAAGCACCTCAACCCGCAGGCGCTCACCGCGCTCCCGCGTGGTTCGGCATTCCTCATGGTGCAGTTCGGCGGCGACACCACCGAGGAAGCGGACGCCCGCGCGTGGCGGATGCTCCACGCGCTCGGCGTGAGCCCACACGATGCGGCGGTCTCATTCTTCGACGAGCCCGACCGCCAAGCCGAGCTCTGGCACGTCCGCGAGGCGGGTCTGGGCGCCACCGCGCACGTTCCGGACCGGCCGGACACGTTCGAGGGGTGGGAGGACTCGGCCGTTCCGCCTGACCGCCTCGGCGACTACCTGCGCAGACTGTGGCGGCTGTACGAGGAGTTCGGCTACGCGGGCGACACCGGTCCGAGCCTCTACGGCCACTTCGGGCAGGGCTGCGTGCACACGCGCATCCCGTTCGACCTCTACACGGCGCGCGGTGTCGCCGACTACCGCCGGTTCCTGGAGAAGGCGGCCGACCTCGTCGTGGAGTTCGGCGGCTCCTTGTCCGGTGAGCACGGTGACGGCCAGACCCGAGGCGAACTGCTGCCCCGCATGTTCGGCACCGAGTTGATCACGGCGTTCGGGCAGCTCAAGGCGATCTTCGACCCGGACGGCCGGATGAACCCAGGCAAGGTCATCGCGCCCTATCCGCTCGACGCGCACCTGCGACTCGGCGGGGACTGGGCACCCATGGCGGCGCAGGACGTGCACTTCCGGTATCCGCACGACGGCGGCTCGTTCGCCCAGGCGGCCAACCGGTGCGTCGGAGTCGGCAAATGCCGCCAGCACACCAACTCCGGCGGCGCGGTGATGTGCCCCTCGTACCAAGTCACGCACGAGGAGGAACACTCCACCCGAGGCCGCGCGAGGTTGTTGTTCGAGATGCTCAACGGCCACGGCGACGGCCCCGTGCGCGATGGCTGGCGCTCCGCCGCCGTGAAGGACGCGCTCGACCTGTGCTTGGCGTGCAAGGGGTGCAAGACCGATTGTCCGGCCAATGTGGACATGGCGACGTACAAGGCCGAGTTCCTCGCCCACCACTATCGGGGTCGTCCGTGGCGACGCCCGCGGTCGGACTGGTCCATGGGCTGGCTCCCGGTCTTCGCGAACCTCGTGACGCGGCTGCGCCTCACCCCTGTGGTCAACGCGATCACGCACTCACCCGGGTTGCGCCGGCTCGCCGTGGCCGTCGCGGGCATCGCCGACCGGGAGATCCCGCTGCTCGCCTCCGAAACCCTGCGGGCCTGGTACTCCCGGCGCGGGCCGCGCGGCGACGGCCGTCGCGGCACGGTGCTGTTGTGGCCGGACACCTTCACGAACCACTTCCACCCGCACGTCGGCATCGCCGCCGTCAAGCTCATGGAAGACGCCGGCTGGCGGGTCACCATGCCCGGGCAGAGCCTCTGCTGCGGGCTGACGTGGATCTCCACCGGCCAGCTCCCCACCGCCAAACGCGTTCTCCGCCGCACGGTGCGCGCCCTCGCGCCGCACCTGCGCGACGGAGGGCTGATCGTCGGGCTCGAACCGAGTTGCACCGCGGTGTTCCGTTCGGACGCCTTCGAGCTCTTCCCCGATGATCAGGACGTTCGCCGCCTGAGGAAACAGACCGTCACGCTCGCCGAGTTGCTCACCGCGCACACCCCCGGCTACCAGCCACCCCACGTCGCCGTCGACGCCCTGGCCCAGGTGCACTGCCACCAGCACGCCGTCCTGGGCTGGCAGGCCGACCAGCGCCTGCTCACGTCCGCTGGCGCGCGGGTCGAACGACTCGAATCAGGCTGCTGCGGGCTCGCGGGCAACTTCGGGTTCGAGGCGGGCCACCTGGACGTGAGCCGGGACTGCGCGGAGCGGGTCCTCCTCCCGAGGCTGCGCGCCGCCGACACCGACACCGCCGTGCTCGCTGACGGATTCAGCTGCCGCACGCAGATCCACCAGCTCGACAGCGGCGGTCACGAAGCCGTCCATCTCGCCGAGCTGCTCGCCCGCCCGCTTCGCGCCGATCGCGGCGGCGGGGCTGTTGCCCAGCCTGGGAAGTCGAGGCTGGCTCGGGCGGCCATCGCGGCCGGGTTGGCCGCGCTTGGCATCGCCGCCGTTGCCAGAGCCGCGCGACGGTGACCCCTAGCGCCGCTCAGCCCACCGTGCCGGTGAAGCGGAGGCGGAAGGGGTCCAGCGTTGCCGGGAGTGGCCGATCCGGGTCCAGCCGCAGACCCCCGACCTGCCGGTAGTCGTGCGCGTGCAACAGTGCCGCGAGCAGGGTGCTGGCGCAGAAGAGCACGATGTTGCGGCCCGGACAGACGGCGGGGCCGCCGCTGAAGGGGACCAGCGCCGGATTCGCCTCGGCGCGGCCATCCAGCCAGATGTCGGGCTCGAACCGGTCCGCGTACGGCAGGACGCCCGGGTCGCGGTGGAAGAACGGCGTGAAGATCAGCACCGTCGTCCCGGCCGGACCCCATGCTGTGGCGGTCGTGCTCTCGCGCAGCAACACCGGAGTGGTCGGCCACAACCGCACCGACTCCAGGACGCACGCCCGCAGGTACGGCAGCTGGTGCGGCTCGGCGGGGTCGAGGTCGGCGATCTCCTCGCGGGCCCGCCGCTGCTGGTCCGGGTGGTTCGCGAGCAGTCCCAGCGCGCGGAACGTCACCATGCCCGCTGCGTCGAACGCGAACAACCAGTGAGCCACCTGGTCAGCGGGGTCGATCCCCGCCTGGTCGGTGGCGGCGACCACGGCGGCCAGGCTTCCCGGCTCCGCGCGGTCGAGGTGGGTGGTGAGCCGGTTGTGGAACCGCGCGTGGAGGCGGTCGCGCCGTCGGTGCGCATACGCCCAGTTCGCGTCCAATCGCAGGCGCGCCAACAGATCGGTGACCGTGTCGTCGTAGCGTGCGCCTTCTCCGAGCACGAGCCTGCGGACAAGCTGCCACCACGCGATGGTGAAGGTGTGCCAGCTTAACTCGCTCTCGCGGGCGAGCAGTGCGGCCTCGTCGGCGACAGCCCTCGCCAGCGGTGCGGCCAGCTCGTGCAGCGATCGCTGCGGCTCCAACACTTCCTCGTTGAACCTGCGTCGCGGGCGCCGTTCGTCCACGTCGGAGATCAGCACGCCGTGCGGCTGGAAGTGGCTCAGCGCGGCGCGTTTCTCGAACGTCGATGGGGAGAACGGCACGGGCGTCGCGGCCAGCACCTCGCCGACGTGTTCGTGGGACAGCACCAAGTCAATGGACCGGCCGGGCACACGCAACCTCAGCGGCCTGGCGTCGTGACGACTCCGCAGCCGCCGCATGAGGCCGACGCCGGATCTGCCCAGCCGCAGCCTCTCCGCCACCGCGAGCACCGCCGGGCGGCGCTTGATCACACCACTGGCCAGCGTCGGCAACACCACCTCGGCCGCGATGCGGACCGTCTCGGTCGTGGACGCGTTGACGGGCTCGATGTCGGTCGGCACGGCTGCTCCCCTCGACACACGGGTTTCCCTGGAGCTACCACTCGTGCTGATGACGAAACACCTCTCCAGGTGACCAACCACGGACCTCGTACGCCGCCGACTCAGCACGACGACCGAAGGTTTGAGGAGTGGTGGTCCGGGAAGCCAGCTACGACTGCGCCCGGCAACGACCAACCCGCGCAGGAGGTACTGCTGTGCGACCGCTCGGCCTTTGCACCGTCGACCCGCTTCTCCGCGTCCGCGGCGAGACGGTGATCGTGGATCTGACAGGGATCGAACTCCTGGCCTCGCCCGGCCTCGCGACGCTGTACGAGCATCACGATCGTTGTGCCCGTGGGGAAATCCGACTGGGTGCCGCACCGACCAGCGCCAGGTGTTTCTGATGTGTCCAGCCGGGCAACCACCCCACGTGAGCAGTCAGGACAACCCGGTCACCGAGCGATCGGCGGCACAGCTCGTCGGTGACCTCACCGAACAGACGAAGCGGCTGGTCAGGACCGAGGCGCACCTGGCGGCTCGCGAGATGACGGCGAAGGCCAAGCGCGGTGCGGTCGGCATCGGCGCCTTCTCCGTCGCCGGTGTGCTCGCGGGGTACGCCGGCTTGACGTTCCTGCTCTGCGTGGTGCTGGCGCTGAGCACCGTGATGGCGAACTGGCTCGCGGCCTTGCTCGTCGCGGCCGCGCTGCTGGTGATGGCGGGCATCGCCGCGCTGATCGGCAGATCGGGGCTGCGCAAGGCGCTCCCGCCCGTGCCAGAGAAGACCATCGAACGTGTGCGGGAGGACATCGCGGTCGTCAACCAGCTCAAGGAGCACCCATGACCAAGGCGGACCGGTACACGATGCCGGGAGCACCTCCCACGGACGAGGACCTCCGGCACGAGGTGGAGCTGACCAGGCACGAGCTCGTCGAGACACTGGCCGAGCTCACCGACCGCTTCACGGTCAAGAACGCCGTCCGGCGCCACCGCACTGAGCTCATCATCGGCGCACTCGTCGTCGGTGGGCTGGTCGTGCTGGTGCTGAGCACGCGGTAGGCCGTGCCCGGCGACACGGTTCTCTTCGACGTGGACGGCACCCTGGCCTACGCGAACCACCACACCAGTCCACAAAGGACGGATGGGTCGAGATGACGACACCGACACGCCGCATGGCGCGGAAGTACGCGGGACAGCCCGAACACGCGGAACGTCCACTGCGCGGTTACGCGATGGTGCTCGGGACGTACACGGTGGTCGTCTCGGCACTGGGCTTGCTGGGGCGCCACTTCGGTGTGCGTTTGCCGGATCGCATCACCTGGGCGGACACCTTGTTGCTGGGCACGGCGACGCACAAGGCGAGCCGACTGTTGTCCAAGGACGCCGTCACGTCTCCCCTGCGAGCACCGTTCACCCAGTTCGAGGAGAACACCGGGATGGGCGAGGTCAACGAGTCCGTGCGCGGACGCGGTGTGCAGCACGCCACCGGCGAGCTGCTCACCTGCCCGTTCTGCCTTGCGGTCTGGACGTCGACCGGGCTCACCGCGGGGATGGTGTTCGCACCCCGGTTCACCCGGCTCCTCTCCACGATGCTGACCGCGGTCGGCCTCTCCGACGCGTTGCAGATCGGCTACGACGCGGCACGGGAGTCGATCAAGAAGGCGTCGTCGTGAGCCGCGTCGTCGTGGTCACCGGTGCGAGCGCCGGTGTCGGCCGCGCCACGGTGCGTGAGTTCGCCCGCCGTGGTTACCGGGTCGCGCTGCTCGCGCGGGGCGAGAGCGGACTTGCCGCCGCGGCGAAGGAAGTCGAGGCGCTCGGCGGTGTCGCCCTGCCGATCCGTGTGGACGTCGCCGATCCCGATGACGTCGAAGCCGCGGCCGGACGGATCGAACGCGAGCTCGGGCCGATCGACGTGTGGGTCAACAACGCCTTCTCGTCGGTGTTCGCACCGTTCACCGAAATCAGACCCGACGAGCTCAGGCGCACCACCGAGGTCACCTACCTCGGTGCCGCCTATGGCGCGCGGGCCGCGCTGGCGCGAATGCGGCAGCGCGACCATGGAACTGTCGTGTTCGTTGGCTCCGCGCTGTCACGCCGTGGCATTCCTTTGCAGGCTGGGTACTGCGCGGCCAAGCACGCCGAGTACGGCCTGTACGAGTCGCTGCGCTGTGAACTGCTGCACGAGCGCTCGAAGGTGCGGATCACGATCGTTCAACTGCCCGCGGTGAACACACCCCAGTTCGGCTGGGTCCGCTCCCGGCTCTCGCGGCGTGCCCAGCCAGTGCCACCGATCTACCAGCCCGAGGTCGCCGCTCGCGCGATCGTCCACGCCGCAGACCACCCCCGCCACCGCGAGTACCTCATCGGCGCGTCCACCGTGCTCACCGTGACCGCCAACAAGTTCGTTCCCGGACTGCTCGACCGCTACCTCGCCCGCACCGGCTACGCCTCGCAACAGACCGACGAACCGCAAGACCCGAACGCGCCGGACAACCTCTACGAGCCGGTTGACGCCGCCGACAGCACCGATCGCGGTGCACACGGCAGGTTCGACCGCCGAGCGCACCGCTGGAGTCCGCTGCTCTGGCTGCGGCGACACCGCGCGATCGTCGGCGCGGGTGCTCTCGCGGGCGCCGTCGCAGGCCTCGCTCTCCGCCGGAACCCGCTCCAGCCGCCGTGCGGCGGGCTCACCGGTTGCCGGAGTAGTTCTTCGGCCCGGCCGCGTCGACGGCCTCGTTCGCGGCCGCGTCCAGCCAGGGCTTGGCGCTGTTGTCGCGCGTCAGGTTGATGTAGACAGCCGTCGACTTGACCAGGTACCGGTGGGTGCGGAGCCGATAGCCGCTTCGCATGGCGCGGCTGGTGTCCTTGTTGTTGTCGCAGATCTCCGAGCCGGCACCGTTCTGGGGGCACAGGATGCCCCAGGCACCGGAGTCGTAGTTGTCGTAGGCGGTCTTGGCGGTCTTCGCGTCCGCCATCGGCACGACCCACACCATGACCAGGATCTGGTTGGACCTGTCCACATAGGTCCCGGTGACGGCATTGCGGCAGCCGGAACGGAGCAGGAGGTTCCTGACGTCCTGGCTCATGTAGTTGGAGACGCACTCGCGGACGTCGCTGCCCCGGCGGGTGTAGCCCACGTTCTTGGAGTCGGTGAACGAGCTCGGGAGCAAAGCCGATGCGGTGACAGGGGTCTTGTCGCTGCTCTCCTGGTCGAGGTCGGCCGAGTTGAACGTCGTTGTCGTCGTCTTGCGCGGGGGAGTGGTCGTGGTCTGCCTGCGCGTGGTGGTGGTCGTTCCGCGGCTGGTGGTGGGCGGTGCCGACCTCGTCGTGGTGTTGGACGAGAACACCTGGTCCACGAACGCGGACACGCCTTGGGCCAGGTCACCTCTGACGGCGAACCAGCCGATGAGCACCGCGACGACGCCGAGCGCGATCGCCACCGGCGCAGGCCGCTTCGGCGGTCCCTTCTTGCGACCGTCCTGCTTGACCGGGCCGGAGGGCGGTCCGACCATCGTCGGCCGCTTCGGGGTCTCCTCGGCCTTCTTGGTCTGCTCCGACTCCTTCTCGAACTTCTTGGTCGGCTCCCGCGACGCCTCAAGCAGTCCCCGCGCCTGGGCGATGTCCGGACGCCTGGCCGGATCCTTGTTCAGCAGCTCGGTGATCAGCGTGGCGAGGCCACCGGTGCACGTCAGCGGCGGTGCGTCCTCCAGCAGCACCGCGGTGAGCGTGGCTGTGGGAGTGTCGCGGCGGAACGGGGACACCCCCTCCACTGCCTGGTACAACGTCACGCCCAGGGAGTAGAGGTCGCTTTCGGCTCGTCCGTCGTGGCCGTTCAACCGCTCGGGGGCCATGTACTCGACCGAGCCGATGAGCATCCCGGTGGCGGTGAGCGCGGTGTCGGTGTGGTGCACGGCGATGCCGAAGTCGGCGAGGAGGATGTCGCCGTTGTCGGCCAGCAGCACGTTGGCGGGCTTGACGTCGCGGTGCACGATCCCGGCGTCGTGGGCCGCTTCGAGTGCGTTGAGCAGGGCGGTGGCGACCCGGCTCGTCAGCTCGGCCGACAACGGCCCGTCGACGAGGTGCTTTTCGAGCGACTTCCCGGTGACCAGTCCCATGATGATCCACGGGATCTCGTCGTCGATGACGACGTCGTGGACCGCGACGACGTTCGGGTGGTCGCGCAGCTGGGCGGCGTTGCGGGCCTCGCGCGTGGCGCGGGTCAACCGCTCGGCCTGTTCGTCCGCGGACAGCGCCGGGGGAAGCCACAGCTCCTTGACGGCGACGTCGATGTCGAGCAGCTCGTCGCGGGCTTCCCAGACGCGCCCGAACCCTCCGGCCCCCAGGGGGCGAACCAGCCGGTAGCGGCCGTCGATCACTCGGCCTGGCCGTGTCTCCTGCGCCATTACCACCCGCCGATGCGTGTCATGGAAAGGAAAGTCATCCACCTGTCCTTCTGCCGCGAGGACTCCACTGCCCGGCGGCGCTCAGCTTCGACGACGACAACGGCCTCCCGGTTCACCTGTCTGTCGGATCACCCTAGGGCACTGTCGCGCGCTGAAACCTCACGATCATGCAACCCTGTTGGGAGGCCAAGTTTCGACCACTCCGCCATGAAGCACCTTCGCGACCGACGGGGCCCGAAGGACGGCAGTGCCGCCGCACGTCGGTCTTCCGCACAGCGCGAAGTGCGCCGCGGAGGGAACTCCCACGGTGGAAGCCACCTCGGCATCGAGCGAACGTCTTCGCCGAGCTACAAGGGGATTCGGGCGCTGGCCGTCTTGTCCATGCGGCGAGGCGGACGGCGTTGTCCCGCAAGCGGCGACACCACCTCACCACCCCCTGGCCTCCTCACCCGCGTGCCCCTCATCACCCCCTGGCGCCCTCACCACCCCCTCGCCCTCTCACCATCCCCTCGCCCCTCACCACCCCCTCGCCCTCTCACCCCCGTGCCCCTCTTTTCGCGTTTTGTCACCTTGATGCGAAATGGGAGCGCTCTTTTGCGCATTATGACTACAAAACGCGAAAACCCCGACCACGCCAGCCGGTCCAGCCGGTCCACGAGGGTGCGGAGGTGCGGGGTGCGGAAGGTGTGGGGGTGCGGGGGGGGGGCGGGGGTGCGGGGGGTGTGGGGGTGCGGAAGGTGTGGGGGGCGCCGTCTCGGGGTGGGCGGTGAGGAGCCCACCCCGAGAGATCCGGCGCTCAGTCGTCGCGGCAGGTGAGGTCGGCGCGGGGGAGTGCACCGTCACGGAGGTAGGTGTTGACGGTGTTCTCCACGCAGATGTTGGGGTAGTTGCCAAACACGGCGTGGATGCGGACGTCTTGCAGTGTGACCAGGCGGGAGCCGGTCATCGCGCGGTGCAGGTCTACGCCGCTGGCGTAGGCGGTGCGGGTGTCGCCGGTGGCCTGCACGATCAGTGCGGGAACGGAGTTGCGCACGGTGGTCGGTTCCTCTACGGGTGGCGCCCAGAACGCGCACGGCGCAATGCCGTTGGCGAAGGAGCCGTAGACCGGCTGGCTGGCGCGGCTGCGCTGGATGTTGCGCCAGTACCACTCGGGGGCACGCGGGAAGGCGACATCGCCGCACAGGATCGCCGACTGGGCCGAGTTCTGCGTCGCGGGCTCCGGGTTGAGCAGGAAGCGCAGATCGCGCTCCAGCTCCGGGCCGGGTCGCACGGGCTTGCCGTCAGCGGCGTCGGCGAACGTCCGCACAGCGCTGGCGAGGAGGGCGTTGTGCCGTGAGTCCGCCAGCGGACCGAACAACATCAGCGGCAGCGCGTGCTGGTCGACCTGGTGCTCACCGACCCGGATCGGCTGCCGCGCGGCTCGGCGGACCAGGTCCTCGACGAACGCCCGAACCTGTCTGGCGGTCGTGCCGAAGTGGTACTCGGCGTCGCGCGCCGCCGCCCACTTCGCCCAGTCGTCCAGGCCGGCCTCGTTGGGCTCACCCATGTCCTGGAACATGCGCGGGCCGTACCGCTTCGAGTCGACCGCGCTGTCCAACACGACGCGGTCGCTGCGGTGGGGGAACATCTGGGTGTACACCGAGCCCAGGTAGGTGCCGTACGACCAGCCGAAGTAGCTGGCCTTCGACTCGCCGAGGGCGGCGCGGACCACGTCCATGTCCCTGGCGGTGTTGCGGGTGGTGATGTGCGGCAGGAGGGCGCCCTCGGTGGCCGCGCACCGGCGCGCCAGGTCTGCCTGGAACCGGACGGTGCGGTCGAAGGCGGCCCGATCCGCACCGGAGGACCGCAGCGCGGTGCCCACCGGCCACTCGCAGTCGACCGGGGTGGACCGGCCGACCCCGCGCGGGTCCATGCCGATCAGGTCGTAGCGGGAGACCACGTCGGCGGTCATCCTCTGCTTGACGGCGAGCATCATGCCGAGCCCGGAACCACCGGGGCCGCCGGGGTTGGACAGCATGATCCCGCGACGCCGCGCGCTGTTCGTGGCCTTCAACCGGGAGATGGCCACGGAGATGGTGCGGCCACGGGGCTCGGCGTAGCTCAGCGGCACTGTGACATCGGCGCACTGGGCGCCCGCCGCGTCCAGTTCCTTGTCACCACAAGCCTTCCAGTCCAGGCGCTGGTGGTGGAACCGGTCCAGGGCGGAGTCAGCGCCGAGTGGCTGAGCGCCTGCCGGGGCGGTTCCGGCCAGCAGGCTCACCGCGGCAGCCACGAGCACGGTAATGCGTTTCATGTTCCCGTTCCTCACTGTCCCAAGTGGACGAAGCTGGTCACGCCGCTGAGCAGACTGCGGTGTCAACGGCACGCATGACGGCCGCGTTGGCCTGTTCGGTGGGGAGAACCTGGTTGACCGTCACGTTCACCGCACGCCCGTCGGCGGTGGCTCCACCCCTGGTGCGGAATCCGGGAATGCTGCCGCCGTGGCCCCAGAACTCCTTGCCGCACGACACCGGGATGCGGATCAGGCCGAGTCCGTAGGCCGCGCCTGGGAACACGTCGGCGGGCACGGTCCGCTTCATCTCCTCCAGCAGTGCCGGGGGCAGCAGCCGCCCGGCGAGCAGCGATGCGAAGAACCGGTTCACATCCGCCCCGGTGGAGACCATCGCGCCCGCGGCGCCACCCCAGGACGGGTCCTGCTCGGTGAAATCCACCCGCCTGCCGTCGATCTCCTGGTAGCCACGCGGATGTGGGCCGCGAACACCGGTCTCGTGGGGAAGCGGGTAGTACGTCGCGGCCAGTCCCAGCGGCGTGATGATCCGACGGGTGATCTCCTCGGCTGCCGATCGCCCGGTCATCTTCTCGATGAGCATGCCCGTCAGCACGTAGTTCGTGTTGGAGTACTCCCACTTCGCGCCGGGCTCGAAGTGGGATCTCAAGGTGAGTGCGGTCTTCACCAGCTCGGCGGCCTCGAAGTGCCGCCAGCGGTCCCGCAGCGGGTTCACCAGCTCCAAGTAGTCGGGCAGGCCGCTGGTGTGCTGCAGCAGGTGCCGCACGGTGATGCGGGTGCCGTCGTTGCCGTTGCCCCGCACCACTCCGGGAAGGTACTGCTCCACGGCGGTGTCCAGTCGCACCCGGCCCTCTGCCACCAGTTGCAGCACGACCGTCGCCACGAATGTCTTGGTGTTGCTGCCGATCCGGACATGGGCCTGGTGCGGGAACGGCCGCCCGGTGCGCAGGTCACCCGCTCCGCTGGCGACTTCCCGGCTCCTGCCCCGCTCGCTGACCACGGCCTGTGCACCGGGCACCCCGCCGACTCGGACGAGGTGGTCCAGCGCCCGCGCGAGCTCCTGCCGCCCCGAAGCGGCCGACAGCTCGGCCACGGCCGTGCCAGGAAGAGTCGTCGCCGCTATCCCCGAGATCAACGCCACCCCGACCAGGGCGCGACGCAAAGTCCTTACACGCAAGGGAGTTCCTCCTCGGAACACCGGGCAGCCGCACATCGGCTCCAGTGGTCACGAAGCTATGAGGAACCCGCCTCCGCTCCCATACCGCCAGCCCCCGATCATGGCTCCAGCTGCCTTCAGTGCCGTGGTGGGGTCAGCTACACCTCCCACACGACTATCTGGGCGCGGTGGTCGGTGACCTCAACGGACAGGTGAGGCCACGATCCGGTCAGCCGCTGAAGCTCACGCGGCGACATCTCAGCCAGTGCGCGCACCGCCTTGTCGGCGCGGAAGTGGACGGTTGTCCCGGTCGTGCCGTCATCGGCGATCGGGACGAGGTCGGTGACGGGGACGCCGTGCTCGTAGCGCTGGGTCCAAGACCCGTTACGACGCCGGTTCGTGTGGACGAGCCACTCGCTGAGGGCTGAGACGACGGACATGCCCCGGCGTGCGTGACCATCGGGAAGCAGGTGTGCGTCGGAGAGGTCGAAGAACCTGAGGTCCTTCGTCGCCATGACCGGCTTCTTCACGGTCTGGCCCTGGTCGTCGACACGGGTGTCGGTGCCTCGCCCGTTGTCCGCAACGGAGACCGAGCCGTCGGCGTGCAGGCTGACGGTGCATCGTCCTCCCGTGTTGCACTCGGCTTCCTCTGCCGCGTACGCGAGGACCTCCAGGATCAGGTGCGGAACACCGCCAGGGGCGAACAGCTCCGGGTTGTTCCTGATGCGGACGAGGTGTTCGGCGTCAACGGCCCTCGCCCAGTCGTGCGTTGTGTTGCGCCACGCGCTCCTTGGCTCATGCATAGAGAAAGCCTCTCATCCGAGGTGGTCGGCGATAGCCGACCGGGACGGGGACCGGAGCTTGTCGAGCACGTGCGAGACGTGTGACTGCACGGTGCGCCGCGGCAGTGCGAGCCTGGACGAGATCTCCGGGTTGGACAGACCCGAGGCGGCCAGCCGCGCGACCTGGTTCTCGATCGGCGACAACGCGTCCCAGCCGGAGGAGGTCACCGCCTCCACGGACACCGGGGTGGTGGAGCGGATTCCGTGCTCTGCGAGCCGGTTCCGTGCGCGTTGGACGTCCCAGCGGGCCGACAGCCCGGCGAACAGGCCGACGGCTTCGGCGAGCGCCGCCGTCGCCTCGTCGGCGCGGCCCTTGGCGGCAAGGAGGGCGGCGGCGTCCTCCAAAGCCAGGGCCAGTTCCAGGGACCTACCCACCGCGCGGTAGTGCTCGGCCGCTTCCACCACCGGTTCCGGGTCACCCGACACGAGTGCCCGGCAGTGCGCGGCCGCGGCGAATGCTCGCGCGGGAACGACTTCCTGGGCCGCCTCCGCCTCGCACACCGCCAACGCCTGGTGCGCCACGTCGGTCGCACCGGAGCGCAGCGCCAGGCCCGCCACGTAGGGCAGCCACTGGTGGCGCAGCATCATCCGCGCGTAGTCGGGGCGCAGGATCGGTTCGAGCCGCCGCAGGGCTTCGGCGTCGTCCCCGCGCTGCTCCGCGTCCAGCGCCAGCGCCATCAGGTAGAAGTCGCAGCTCTCCCGCTCCGCCCCGGTCGTGGGCAGGTGGGCCTCGGCGGCGTCGAGGTGGGCGGCGACACCGGCGCGGTCGTCCCGGCGCGCGGCGATCAAGGCGGCGGCGCCGTGCAGCAGCAGCGCGGCGGGACCGGGTTCCCGCATGCCGTAGAAGGTGATCGCCGGTCCGTCCTCGGTGACGGACTCCAGCTCGGCCAGCGCCTCGTCCCAGCGACCGACCCAGTAGTAGTGGACCGCCGCCGAGACCTGGAGCCCGGTCGGCAGGTCGTGCCGGGTCGCGACCTCACGCGCCGACCGCAACGCCGCCTCGGCCTCGGCGAGCCGGTCCAGGTTCTGCAGGGTGAACATCCGGTTGTCCAGCAGGTCGCACCGGAGCTCGGCCAGGTCCGCGTCGTCGCCGACCGCCTCCAGCGCGCGGTCGACGTGCTCGACCGCACTGGCGTGGTCGCGGCGGATGGAGCTGACCAGCCACAGGGTCTGCAGCGCGTGCGCGATCGGATAGGGCTCGCCAACGGCCACCGACTCCGCGTGCACCTGGCGCGCGGTCCGCTCGGCCAGGTCGAGGTCGGCCAGGTCGCCCCTGCGGAAGTTGGCCAGCAGCGACCGGTGCCGCGCCCGCCAGATCTCCGGGGCCTCCGGGGCGTCGAGCGCCTCGCGGACCAGGCCGATCGCCGTGGCGGTGTCACCGGCCCGGTAGTGCATGACCGCGATCAGGTGGCGCATCTCGGCCACGTCGGCTGGGTCCGTCGCGATCGCCAGCGCCTTGCGCGCCTCGTCCTCGGGGGAACGCTCCAGTCGGAACAGCACCTTCACCAGCGCGACCAGCAGGGTGGCGCGCTGCTGCCGATCGGGCGCTCCGGTGTCCAGGACCCGGGTGAGCAGCTCGACCGCGATCAGCGGGGCGCGGTTGCACACCGCGGTGTGGTGGGTGACCAGCCACGTCGTCACCCAGGCGTCGATCGGTGCCGGCACGGCGACCAGGTGCTCGGCGACCGGCTTGACCGGAGCGCCCGCGCCGTCGAGGGCTTCGGCGGCGTGGCGGTGCAGTGCCGCGCGCAGGGGAGTGGCGATGCTGTCGTAGAGCGCTTGGCGCAGGAACGGGTGCCGGAACGCGAGCTGGTCACCCGCCTCCACCACGACGCTGCCCTGGATCGCCTCGTCGAGCACGCTGAGCAGCTCCAGCGGTGACCTGCCCGCCACGACGGCGAGGTCGCCAACGGCGAACTCCATGCCCAGCAGCGCGGCGGTGCGCAGCACGTCGCGCGTGTCCTCGGAAAGGAAGTCCAGCGTCCTGCGCACCGCCGCGAGCAGCGACTCGGGCACGGCGTCGGTGGCCGCCTGGTCGACCTCGGCGCGGCCGTCGACGAGGCGCACCGAGTTCCCCCGGACCAGCGCGCTGGCGACTTCCTTGGTGTAGAGCGGGTTCCCCGCGGTCCGCCGCGCCAGCGCGCGCAGGCTCGGTCCGGGTTCGGCGCCGACGACCCGGCCGATCAGGTCCGCGGTGTCGGCTGCGCTGAGCGGCTCCAGCCGCAGCACGTGCCCGTCCCCGGCCGCCACGCTCTGCCGCAGCCTGCCCAGCTCGTGCCTTCCGGGGTCGGTCCGGGTCGCGGCGACCAGCAGCAGCGGCAGCTGCCGGGTGGCCGCGGCGAGCCGCCGCCACAGCAGGATGCTCGCGTCGTCGGCCCACTGGAGGTCGTCGACCACCAGCACCAGCGGAGCCACGGCACAGGTCTGGTCCACCAGCGCCAGGAGCCGGTCCACCGCCGCCCGCACCGGGTCGGAGCGGCCCCAGCCGCCGTGCGCGGGCTCGGTGTGCAGCTCCGCGGCCAGCCGTGCCTTGTCCGGGTCGGCCGACAGCGGCTCGACGCCGAGGCAGTCCATGACCACCTGGAGCGGGAACCGCCCGGCCAGCTCGTCGGCGACCGCCCAGCCCAGCTGGCAGCCCCGCGAGCCGGAGTCGGCGAGTGCGACGGTGAGCAGCTCCGACTTGCCGATGCCGGGTTCGCCCTCGATCCACACGGTGGCGCCCCGCCCGGTGAGCACGTCGGAGACCAGCCCGCGCAGCAGCGCGGTCTCCTCGGCGCGGCCGAGGAGCCGTTCCGGTTCGCCGCCCCGGCGGATCGCCCGCGCGACCGGGGTGGGCACCACCAGCAGCGGCTCGGTTGCCGCCGGTTCCGCCTCCCCGCCGAGGATCCTGCGGTGCAGGTCCTGGAGCACCGGGCCGGGTTCGATGCCCTGCGCGTCGACCAGCGCCGTGCGGGCGTCGCGGAACGCCTCCAGCGCCTCGGCCTGCCGCCCGCTGCGGTGCAACGCGAGCATGAGGAGCTCGCGCAGGGCCTCGTGCAGCGGGTGCTCACCGACCAGGACGGTCAGTTCGGCCACCAGCTCCGCGTGGCGGCCCAGGTCGAGCAACGCCCTGGCGCGGAGCTCGATCGCCGTCAGGCGGAGCTCGGCCAGCCGCTGCCGTTCCAGGTCCGCACAGGGGCCGGGCACGCCGGAGTAGGCGTCGCCGCGCCACAGTCCCAGCGCGGTGTCCAGCACGGCGACCGCCTCGTGCCGCTCCCCGGCGGCGGCCAGCCGCTGCGCCCGGACGCGCGCGGCGTCGAAGACCTCGGCGTCACAGACTCCCGGAGCGAGCCGCAGGCAGTAGCCGGAGCCCGCCGAGACCAGGAGGTCCCGGTCCGCGCGCAGAGCGCGTCGGAGTCCGGAGACGTAGGTGTGCAGGCTCCCGGTCGCGCTCGCCGGTGCCGACGTGCCCCAGACACCGTCGATCAGCTCGGAGGCGGAGACGGTCCGGTTGGCGTGGGAGACGAGCACCGCGAAGACCGCGCGCTGCCGGGCCGGGCCGAGGTCGAGCTCGTCTTCGCCGAGCCAGGCGCGCGGTGGTCCCAGGACCTCCACCCGGATTCCCGTCGCCGACCGGGCTGAGGCGCTTTCTGGGGACAGCACGGCAGCAGGTTATCCGGGTTTCCGCGCCACTCGGCGCATCGCGGACGGGGTGTCTCACCCTATGGGGTGAGACAGGGTCGGCCGACGTCGTCGACGGCTCGGGAACTGCCTGGGCCGCAAGGGTTTCCGCGGGTTCCTGGCGCGGAAGCAGGTGGTCCCGGAGCGTCAGCAGCTCGTCCCGCCACGCCGGAGGGACCTCCGGCGCGGCCAGCGCGGTGCCGATCTCCGCGACCGCCAGGCCGGTGTCCCCACGGCTGTGGTGCATCGCGGCGAGGAGCCAGCGCATCTCGGCGGCCAGCGCGGCATCGGTGGTCCGCGCCAGGACGCATCGCGCCTCGGCCTCCGGCGTGTGGCCTTCCCAGAACAGCAACCGGGCGAGGGCGGCGGTGAAGGAGGTGCGGAGCTCGGTGGGGACGGCAGTGTGCCCGCTGGCGTGGCGCAACAGGGCAACGGCTGCCTCCGGTGCGCGCTCGGACAACGCACGGACGTTGCGGGAGAGCCATTCGCACACCCAGGTGTCCACCGGCACCGGACCGGCAAGCAGCTGAGCCGCGACGGTCTCGGCGGGCGAGGAGACAGCGGCCAGGGACTGGGCGAACTGGCGGTGCAGTGCCACGCGGATCGCCGTGGGGGTGCCTTCGCGGAGCACGCGCCGCACGAGCGGGTGGCGGAAACACAGCCGATCCCCGGACTCCCCGAGCACCCCGCACGCGAGGGCTTCGGCGACCGAGTCCGCCAGCTCAGGAACCCGTCTGCCGATGGCGACGGAGACCTCGGTGACGGTGAACTCGTCACCCAGAAGCGCCGCGGAGCCCAGCATCCGCCGGGTCGGGGCGGTGAGGAAGTCGAGATGTCCGCGCACGAGGGCGGTCAGCCGTCGCGGCACGGCAGCGGTTTCCGGATCCCACTCGCCGTCGGCGGCCTCCCGGGCGATCGCGGTGACGTAGAAGGGGTTGCCGCCCGCCTGGGAGGTGATCGACTCCGCGAGCGCGCGGGGTGCGAGCGCCTGTGCCAGCTGGTGCGTCTCGGAGTCGGTCAACGGCGGCAGCGTGAGTACTTCCGTTCCGGAAGCGGAGATCCGCGCGCGCACGAGGTCCAGGTCCCTGCTGCGCGGCGCGGGCCTGGCGGCGGCGACGAGCAGCAGTGGCAGGCGCTGGGTCAAGCGGTGCAGGTAGTTCCAGACGAGCACGCTCTCCTCGTCCAGCCACTGCACGTCGTCGATGACCAGCGCCAGCGGACCACCGGCGCACAGCGAGGTCACGAGCGAGACCGTGCGGTCCAAAGTGGACATGTGCGCCTTGCTCTCCGGCAAGGGCTTGCGGGCCAGGGCCTCCAGCGCCCGCAGGGGCACCTCCCGGTCCGCCTCGTCGCCGCGGCCCCACGCGAGCCGCCCGCCCGCCGTCGCGAGCGCCGACAGCCCCTCGGCCAGCAACGCCGACTTGCCGGTGCCCGGCTCGCCCTCGATCCAGACGCAGCCGCCACGGCCGGCGCCGAGCTGGGCGGCGGCCTCGCGCAGCCGGGCCAGCTCCCGCTGCCTGCCGACGAAGACCGGCGGCCGGGGCGGGATCGCGGTTCCTGCTGGGGACGGGTGGGTGGTGCTCGCCCTGGAGACCCCGCCCAGGGAGGGATCTCCGGCGAGGATGCGTTCGTGCAGGCCGCGAAGTGCCGGTCCCGGCTCGGTTCCGGTCTGCTCCACCAGGGTCTCGCGCGCCTTGCGGAAGGCGTCGAGGGCGTCGGCCTGCCTGCCGCAGCGGCACAGCGCCGTCATCAGCAGCTGGTGCAGCCCTTCGCGCAGCGGGTGTTCGTGGACGAGCCCGGCGAGCTCACCGACCACGTCGTCGTGGCGGCCCAGGTCGAGCGCGACGGCCGCCCGGCGTTCCAGGGTCGCCAGGCGCAGCTCGCCGAGGCGGACGCGCTGCGCGGCGGCGAAGGGCCCCGGCACGCCGGCGAGCGCGTCACCGCGCCAGAGCGCGAGCGCGTCGTCCAACGCGGCGAGCTCGCCGGGTCCGTCGCCCCGGTCGTGGCAGCTCCGCGCCAGGGCGCGCAGCCGGTCGAACCGGTGGGTGTCCAGCCCCTCCTCGGCGACGTTCAGGCAGTACCCGGCAGGGGAGGTCGTCAGCACGCTGCCCGCGGACCACCGGGCCCGCTGCGGCTCCAGGGCGTGCCGCAGCCCGCAGATGTAGGTGTAGAGGCTCGTCTCCGCGCGCGCCGGGCCGAGGTCACCCCAGACGGCGTTGACGAGCTCGTCGCGGGAAACGGGTTTGTTCGCGCGCAGCGCCAAGGCGGCGAATACCGCGCGCTTTCGCGCGGGACCCAGGTCGAGCTCGACGCCTCCGTGCCATGCCTGGGGCCGCCCGAGCAGGCCGATCGTCAGCGGCGGTGCGTTCTTCGCCGTCATTGTTCCTTTGCCCCGGAGTTCAGTGCCGACGGGCGGCCCGTCACCGATTGTGAAGAAGGTGGGGGTCGCCCCGGGTCTGCGTGTCGCCGAGTGGGTTAGGTACGTGACATTGGCTACCGAACGTGACTCTAAGGCGACTGCAGTCCGGGCGCAAGCGTTCCTGTCAAGCCCATTCGGTCGACTTCTGGTCATTCTCCCAGTGGAGATTCACGCTCTTTAGCTAATACCTGGAGGCGTTGTAATCCTTTTGGTTGACGGTGCGTTCTGAATGCCTGCTCGGGCCCGGCGCGGGGGTTTCCGGGCAGTCCGTCGGGGGCGGGCGGGCAGAAGCGGGTCTTCGACCTGGTCCGCGGGGGGCGGCCGTGGTGCGCTGCCGTGCGTCGCCGTGATGGTGCTGGCTTCGTCGGTAGGGGTGTGGTTCGGCATGGGATTCGAGTGGAACGGGCGTGCGGACGGCGTCCACGGGCGGGACGGCTGGGTCGACTACGCGCACGAGCCGTTCATCGGTGACCTGCTGCTCGACCTCGCGCGGGAGGGCAGGCTCGTGCTCGCCCCGGCCCTCGCCGACGAGCTGATCTCCGACCTGGAGCGGACGCTGGACGTGGTCGGCGAGCGGGCCCGGCAGGTCGAGTCGGTCCGCCGCGCCCCGCCCGGCATCCCCCGCGAGCACCCGGACTCCGTCGTCGACGCCCTGTTCGTCGAGCAGGTGGCGCCCCGGCGGATGGAGCGCGCCCTGAGCGAGCTGCCGAAGTACGTCGAGGCGCTGCACCTCGCGAGGGAGCGCGGCCTGGTCGAGGACGCCGACACCACCTGAGCTGCGACTCAAGCGCTCCCGGACCGGCGCCAAGATCGCGTGGAGCGTTTCTCAAGACCGCTTCCGCAGACTTCTCGGCAAGCACAGCCGACCGAACGGGAGCGAACAGTGAATCGAGTTCGGGTAGCAGTCCGGGCCACCGACGCCCTCACGCTCGCCGGTGTCACCAGCGTTCTGCGTTCGCGGCCGGAGGTGACCGTCGAACCGGGCGGGCAGGGACCGGACACCTCCGTCGTCGTGGTGGTGGCCGACCGGCTCACCCCGGAGCTGATGGCCTCGATGCGCCGGGCCGCCGCCGAGTTCACCGCCCCGGTCGTGCTCGTCACCAACGAGATCAGCGAGGCCGAGCTGCTGACCGCCGTGGAGTGCCGGGTCGTCGCGGTGCTCCCCCGCGCGGCGGCCACCGGCGAGCACCTGGCGCACGCCGTGCTGACGGCGGCCGCCGGTGGCGGGGTCATGCCGCCCGCCCTGGTCGGTGAGCTGGTCAAGCACGTCGAACGGCTCCAGCGCGAGGTGCTGGCCCCGCGCGGGCTCACCGCCACCGGGCTCAGCCCCCGGGAGATCGACGTGCTGCGGCTGATGGCCGACGGGCTGGACACCGCGGAGATCGCCACCCGGCTCTGCTACTCCGAGCGCACCGTGAAGAACGTCATCTCCGGGGTGACCAGCAGGCTCAACCTGCGCAACCGGCCCCACGCGGTGGCCTACGCCCTGCGCGCGGGCATGATCTAGGCCCGGTCGGGGTCGCTCGAACGGGCGGCATGGGGCGTGTGGCCCTGGGGTTGGCGGGCGATCGCCGACAGGATCGCCCCCTGCGAGCTCGACACGAGGCTGCGAAAGGACGCGCGATGCGGCGTGAGCTGGTGAGGTGGTCGGTCGCCGGGTGCGTGGCGGCACTGGCCCTCGTGCTGACCGGGTGCTCCGGCACCACCGCTGCGGACACCAGGACGAAGATCACGGTGGCCACCTTCGGCGAGTTCGGCTACGAGCCGCTGTTCGCCGAGTACGAGCGGCTGCACCCGGAGATCGACGTGGTCGGCCGCGTCGCCGACTTCGACACCCACCACAAGGGTCTGGTCACCGCACTGGCGGCGGGGCACGGCGCAGCCGACGTGGTCGCGATCGAGGAGCAGTACATCCCGCGGCTGCGGCGCTCCAAGGACAAGTTCCTCGACCTGTCGGCCTTCGGGGCGCGGGAGCTGCGGACGCGGTGGGCGGCATGGAAGTGGGAGCAGGGCGTCACCGACGACGGCGCGTTCGTCATGGGCCTCGGCACCGACATGGGCAGCCTGGCGATGTGCTACCGCAGGGACCTCTTCGAGCGCGCGGGCCTGCCCACCGACCGGGACGCCGTCGCCGCGCTCTGGCCGACCTGGGAGGACTACGCCGCGGTCGCCGACCGGTTCAGCGCCCGCGTCACCGACGCGAAGTTCACCGACTCGGCGGGAACCGTATACACGGCCATCCTCAACCAGGCCGAGGAGAACTACTTCGCCAAGGCCGACGACTCCTTCGTCGGCGACACCAACCCGAACGTGCTCAGGGCGTTCCGGCTCGCGGGCGGCATCGGCGCGAAGCAGCAGACCGCGAAGGTCACCACCTTCACCCAGCCGTGGAACGTCGCGATCAAACGGGGCAGCTTCGCGACGATCACCTGCCCGGCGTGGATGCTCGCGCAGATCAAGGAGGCCGGGGGAGCGGCCAGCCAGGGCAAGTGGGACGTCACCGCGGTGCCCGGCGGCGCGGGCAACTGGGGCGGCTCCTACCTCACGCTCCCGGCGCAGGGCACCCACCACCGCGAGGCCTACCAGCTCGCCGAGTGGCTCACCGCGCCGGAACAACAGCGGAAACTGTTCGTGCAGCAGGCGATCCTGCCCAGCGAGCCCGTCGCCTACCGCGACCCGGTCGTGGCCGGGCACCGCGACCCCTACTTCAGCGACGCGCCGGTGGGCACGCTCTTCGCGGCGTCCTCGGACAACATCCGCCCGAACTACCGCGGCGTCCGCGACGCCGACGTGCGGCCGAAGTTCGGCCAGGCGCTGGGCCGGGTCGAGGACGGCAAGCAGACCATCGAGCAGGCGTGGAACCAGGCCGTCCGCGAAGCCCGCGCCACCCTCGGCTAGCGCGGCAGTGCGGACCTCTCGGCTGGCGCGGGGGCGCGGACCTCTCGGCTGGCGCGGCAGATGCCCCCGGCGCCGTCCCGCTGTGAGCCCCGGCTGGCGCGGCAGTGCGGACCCCAGGCGCGCGGCCGGTGGCCCCGTGCCCGCGCTGCGGGCGGCCGAGTGGCGGGTCGCCCCGGTGCTGCGGTGCGGTACGCGGTCAGGGTTTTCGCGTTTTGTCACCTTGTTGCGCGAAAGAGGGCCCTCTATTCGCATTAAGCCTACAAAACGCGAAAAGCGAGGTCGGGGTGCGTGTGGCGGGCTTCGGGTGACGGGTGGGTGAGGGGTGGGCGGTCGGTGAGGTGGTGTTGCCACGTGCGCGACGGGGTGGTGCCGCCACGCGCGGGACGAGGTGGTGTGTTGCCACGTGCGGGACGAGGGGGTGTGTTGCCACGTGCGCGACGAGGGGGTGGCGCAACGTGCGCGACGAGGTGGTGTCGCGATGGGTGAGACACGGCTCAGGGCGGGCGTGCGGACGGAGGGTGTGCGGCGGGTGGCCGAGTGGCTTGACCGGCGAGTGACGCCGCTGCTGTTCGTGGCGCCGTTCTTCGTGCTGTTCGCGGTGTTCGGGCTTTTCCCGTTGCTGTACACCGCGTGGGTGTCACTGCACGACTGGCACCTCGTCGACGGCGACCAGGGGTTCACCGGTGCCGCCAACTACGTCCAGCTGCTGGGCGATCCGAACTTCTACAACGCGTTGCTCAACACCGTCAGCATCTTCGTCGTCGCCACCGTGCCGCAGCTGTTGTGCGCGTTGGGGATCGCCGCCCTGCTCGACCGTCCACTGCGCGGGCGGACCGCCTGGCACACCGCCGTTCTCCTGCCCAACGTCGTGTCCGTCGCCGCGGTGGCGCTGATCTTCGCGCAGCTCTTCGGACGGGACTACGGGGTGGTCAACTGGGTCCTGGCGGCGGTCGGGGTGAGCCCGGTCGACTGGCAGGCCAACGCCTGGTCGGCGCATCTCGGTGTCGCGGTCATGGTCGTGTGGCGGTGGGCGGGCTACAACGCGTTGCTGTACCTGGCGGCCATGCAGGCCGTGCCGCGCGAGCTCTACGAGGCCGCGGAGATCGACGGGGCCTCGCGCTGGCGGAGCTTCTGGTCGGTGACCGTTCCCGGTATCCGGTCCACGATCCTGTTCACCGTGGTGGTCTCCACGATCGGTGGCTTGCAGCTGTTCGCCGAGCCCCAGTTGTTCGACTCGTCGGGGACCGCGGGTGTCGGGGGCAACGACCGGCAGTTCCAGACACTGGCGATGTACTTGTACGAGAACGGCTTCGGGTTGTTCAAGGCCGGGTATGCCTCCGCCATCGCCTGGGTGTTGTTCCTGCTGTGCGCGGGGTTCGGTCTGGTCAACGTGCTGGTGCTGCGCAAGGCCATCAGGCGGGGGTGAGTCACGTGCGGGGCAGTGGCACCAGGCGAGCGGGGCTGTTCGTCCACGCGGCGCTGGTCGCGGTCGTGGTCGCCTCCGTCTTCCCGCTCTACTGGTCGTTCGTGGTGTCCTCGCGCGAGGGCTCGGCGATCGCGGAGGGCACTCCGCCGATGATGCCCGGCGGCTACCTCGTGGACAACATCCGCCAGGTGTTCGACACGGTGGACTTCTGGTTGGCGCTGCGGAACTCGCTGATCGTGTCCGGGACGGTCACCCTGTCCAACGTCGTTCTGTCCACAATGGCCGGTTTCGCGTTCGCGCGCCTGCGGTTCCCGGGACGCGACTCGTTGTTCCTCGTGGTCATCGGGTCGTTGATGATCCCAGCCCAGCTCGGCGTGATCCCGTTGTACCTCCTCGTGGGGGAGCTGGGGTGGTCCGGTCGGCTGGAGGCGGTGATCGTGCCGGGGTTGATGAGCGCCTTCAGCGTGTTCTGGATGCGGCAGGCGTGCGAGGAGGCGGTGCCCGAGGAGCTGGTCGGCGCGGCGCGCGTGGACGGCTGCTCGCACCTGCGCACCTACTGGCACGTGGCGCTGCCCGCGCTGCGACCGCATGCCGCTGTGCTCGCGATGCTGACGTTCATGGCGGCCTGGAACGACTTCTTCTGGCCGTTGGTCGTCCTTGACCCCAACGAGGCACCGACCGTCCAGGTGGCGCTGTCCCGGTTGGCCAGCGGCTACTTCACCGACTACACGCTGATGCTGACCGGGGCGAGCCTGGCGACGCTGCCGGTGATCGTCGTCTTCCTGTTGCTGGCCAGGCATGTCGTCGCCGGTATCGGCCGGACGGCGCCGAAGGGATGAGGTGAGCATGACCCGCGGTGACGAACGCCGTTTCCCCGAGGGCTTCCTGTGGGGAGCGGCCACGGCCGCGTACCAGATCGAGGGCGCGACGACCGCCGACGGCAGGGGCGCGTCGATCTGGGACACCTTCTGCGCCGAGCCGGGCAAGGTCCACGAGCGGCACAACGGCGATCCCGCCTGCGACCACTACTCCCGCTACGAGCAGGACGTCGAGCTGATCGGTCGGCTCGGCCTGCCGGTGTACCGGTTCTCCACGGCCTGGCCCCGGGTCATGCCGGACGGCCGCACGGTCGAGCGCAGGGGCCTGGACTTCTACGACCGGCTCGTGGACACCCTGCTGGGCCGGGGGATCGACCCGATGGTCACGCTGTACCACTGGGATCTCCCGCAGGCGCTGGAGGACGAGGGCGGCTGGCTGGAGCGCGACATCGCGGCGCGGTTCGCCGACTACGCCAGTGCCGTCCACGAGGCGCTGGGCGACCGCGTGGACCACTGGACGACGCTCAACGAGCCGTTCTGCTCGGCGTTCCTCGGCTACGGCAACGGCGTGCACGCCCCGGGGATCAGCGACCACCGGCTGGCCCTCGTCGCCGCGCACCACCACCTGCTCGCACACGGCACCGCGATGCGGGCGCTTCGCGAGCGGTCGCGGCCCGGGCAGCAGCTGTCGATCGTGCTCAACTTCTCGCCCGCGCTGGCCGACGTGGACGACGCGGCGCACCGGGACGCGGCCCGCCGGTTCGACGCCGTGCACAACCGGTTCTTCCTCGATCCCGTTCTGGGCCGGGGTTATCCGGCCGACCTGCTGGCCGACGTCGCCCACCTGGACGCGCTCGAACCGGCCGTGCGCGCCGGAGACCTGGAGACGATCGCGCAACCGGTCGACTGGATCGGGGTCAACTACTACGCCCCCACCAGGACCACACCGCTGGACGATCCCACCGCGGCCAGCAACTGCCCCCTGCCGGGCCTGCGCGGCATGGACGTGTTGCCGCCGCGCGCCCCGCTGACGTCGATCGGATGGGAGCAGCACCCGCCCTCGTTCACGGATCTGCTGGTGTGGCTGGGGGAGCACTGCGGTGGTGTGCCGCTGATCGTCGCGGAGAACGGCGCGGCCTTCGAGGACACCGTGGACCCCGACGGCGCGGTGCGCGACGCGGACCGCGTCCGGTACTTCGCCGAGCACCTGGGCGCGGTGCACGAGGCGATCCGGCGCGGGGTGGACGTGCGCGGCTACCTGGCGTGGTCGCTGCTGGACAACTTCGAGTGGTCGTTCGGCTACACCCAGCGGTTCGGCATCGTCCACGTGGACTTCGCCACCCAGCGCCGCACCGTGAAGGACAGCGGCCATTTCTTCGCCGACGTGGTGGCGCGCAACGCGCTGCCCGGCGACCGGGGGTAGACCCCCTCGCCCCGCCGGCATGTCCGGCGGGGCAATGTCGGCCGTTCGCAAGGACATCCCGGGGCCGGTTCCGTTGTGCCCGAGCACGTGCGCGAAGTCTGCTTGACGCGAGTTGCTCGTCCACAAGGGAGAAACCGATGACCGGACCAGTCTCAACAACAACCCCGGGAATGCTCAAGGCGGCGGGGCACCTCGCCAACACCCAGAGCGTCGCCAAGGGCGGCGTGTCGAGCGTGGCCGACGCGCTCGCGGCGCTGAAGTCCACGTGGACCGGTGACGCGTCCCTGGCCTTCGACTCGTCGATGAAGGCATGGATGGACGACTGCACCTTCATCGTGAACAAGCTCGGCGAGATGATCGAAGTGATGAACGGCAACCGCCAGGTGATCACCGCGGGCGAGCAGGACAACACCCAGATCGCGGGGTCCATCCCGGTCGGTCCCGGCCTGCCGGGACTGTGACCCGCCCCCGACCCCTTCCCCTGTAGCGAAAGGACATCGCCGTGCCCACGTACACCTTCGACCGGGGTATGGCCGACTCGGTCCGCGACCAGATGGCCGCCGTGACCAAGCGCCTGCAGACCGAGCTGGAGACCATGCACCAGCAGATCATCACCACGCTCGCCGACTGGAAGGACGGCGCCAAGGAGCAGTACATGGTGGCCAAGCACCACTGGGACGCCGCAGCGCAGCGGATGCCGCACAGCCTCAACTCCGCCGAGGTCGCGCTGAACCAGATCACCGGCGGCTACCTGAAGATCGAGCACTCCGGCGTCAACGCCTGGGGCGGCTACAGCGTCAAGTGAGCCGGGGAGGCGCCGGGGGCGGCCGCCACCCCCGGCGGCATCCCGGTCCTGACCAGAAGTGACCACGGCACGAGGAAGGGATGGCGGAGGAGATGGGCAAGTACCAGGACGCCACGGAGTTCGACGTCAAGCAGCCCCCGAGCGACCTGGGGAGCTGGAACGGCCCGCCCGGGGAGTTCTTCACCGGGCAGTACCCGCCGCCGAGGGTCCCCGGCGGTTCCGAGACGCCGGGCAAGGGCGTCACCACGGTGAGCACCGAGGCGCTGAAGCTGTTCGCGGGCAACATCCGCTCGCTGCTCCCCGCGCTGCGGGAGGTGCGGACCCGGCTGCTGGACGTCAAGCTCGCTCCGGGCGCCTTCTACGACGCCCACCAGCTGATGGTGAAGGTCGTCGGCGCCGGCGACGCGGGCACCGGCGGGCTCCAGCCGACCACGCTGAAGTTCGTGGAGAACGCCATCAACGCGATCACGGTCACCGCGGACGAGCTGGACAAGCTGGCCAGCGCCTACGCCACGGCCGAGGAGCTCAACCGGATGACGGGCATGGACCTCGGCGAGCACATCGAGCGCGCGAAGGGCTACATCACCACCGCCGTCGGCGCCCCGGTCGGCGTCGGCAGCGGCGGGAGCGGCGGCGGGCAGAGCGGCAACCCCAAGACCTGACCAGCCCCTGAAACGTCCACTGTGGATCTGACTCCTCCAGCCGAAAGCCCGGACCATGCCTGAAGAGACCTCCCCCCAAGGCTTTTCCATCGAAGATGGCGCGTACTTCGCCGCCGGCAACGGATCGGGCGGCAGCAAGGCGGACTACGACACCTGGTCCTGGAAGCAGATCAAGGCCGCCATCACCGGCTCGGCCGCGGTGGGGGAGGACCAGCGCGACGACGCAGCGCAGCGGGCGGGCGGGGTCTCCGACCCCGGTTCCCTGTGGCAGGCCGCGCTCGACTTCCGCATGGCCAAGGAGGTGCTGGCCATGGTGGGCAAGAGCATCCGCGAGCAGGCCGAGGCCCTCGCGGGGGAGGACGGGGCGTGGCGCGGCGAGGCCGCGACGGCGTTCAAGAGCATGATGGAGCCCTTCTCCACCGCGTTCCTCAACCACGCCGAGCAGCTCGACGGCGGCCCCGCCCGGCTCAACCCGGTGCCGGAGCAGCTGTGGGCGGCGGGCAGTCACCTCGACTTCGCCCGCCGCCAGGTCGCCGAGATCGACGTGCACTACGCCGCCGAGGCGCGCCGGATCGCGCAGGCGTGGAACAACTCGTTCCCGGGCCTGTTCAGCCCCATCGAGTACCAGATGGACAACGGGCTCACCTACGTCAGCTGGAACGAGCAGATCGTCCAGATGATGACCAGCGACATGCGCCAGGTGCTGAAGAGCCTCGCGACGACCTACGAGGACACCAGGTTCGTCACCGAGGTGCAGCCGGTGCCGCAGCCCAACCCGCTCGGCGGCGGTCCCGGCCCGAACGACTTCAACCCCGAGGACTACAAGCCCGACCCCAACGACTACAAGTTCGACCCGAACAGCTTCGACTTCAACCCCGAGGACTTCACCCCGGAGGACTTCGGATCGCAGAACCCCGGCCCGCAGAACTTCTCGCCCGCGAGCTTCGATCCGAGCAGCTTCTCCCCGGAAGGCTTTACGCCGCAAGGTTTCTCCCCGGAGGGTTTCAGTCCGGAGGGCTTCAACCCGGAGGGGTTCAACCCCCAGAACCCCGGCCCCGAGGGGTTCACCCCGCCGAACCTCGCGCCGGAGGGCTTCGCTCCCGGCAGCCTCAACCCCGGAGCCTTCGACCCGAGCTCGCTGGGCGGCAACGGGTTCACGCCGCCCGGTGTCACGCCGTTCCAGCCGGGCTCCGGGTCGGTCCCGCCGGTGCTGCCGTTCCCCGGTGGCGTCACCCCGCCGTCCGGCGGCGGGAGCCGGGGCGGTCTCGGGAACGTGCAGCCGCCGCAGCGCTTCGGCGGTGGCGGGAACGGCGGTGGCGGGAACAAGCTCCCCGACCTGACCGCCCCGGACCTCAAGGGCGTCGAACCGCCCGTCATGCCCAAGCTGCCCGAGATCGAGGACTGGGCCGCGGGCGAGGGGCCGGGCAAGCTCGGCATGCCGGACCAGCGCGGCATGTCCATGCCGCCCGCGATGCCGTTCGCTCCCGGAGCCGGGGGCGGCGCCGCGGGCGGGCCGGAGCGCTCGGACGCGTCGGGTCTGCTCGGCGGTGAGGTGAAGCCCTGGGAGAGCCCGGAGTTCCCGGGGCTGGGCGATCCGCAGGGCCTGTCCGACCTGCCGTCGGACACCCCGGAGAAGTGGGCCGCCGGTAACGGGCTCGGTGCGTCGCAGATGCCGATGATGCCGATGTCTCCCATGGCTCCGATGGCGCCGGGTGCTGGTGGGAATGCCGGTGGTGCTGAGCGGTCGGATGCGTCGGGTCTGCTGGGTGGTGAGGTTGAGCCGTGGGAGGGCGCTGAGCTTCCTGGCATGGGTGACCCGCAGGGTGTTGACGCGCCCGCCGTTGATCCGCAGGAGTGGGCCGCTGGTGACGGGCTCGGTGCGTCGCAGATGCCGATGATGCCGATGTCTCCCATGGCTCCGATGGCGCCGGGTGCTGGTGGGAATGCCGGTGGTGCTGAGCGGTCGGATGCGTCGGGTCTGCTGGGTGGTGAGGTTGAGCCGTGGGAGGGCGCTGAGCTTCCTGGCATGGGTGAGCCTCGGGGTGGCGTGGATGTGCCTCCGGTGTCTCCGGAAGAGTGGGCCGCTCGCGGGGAAGGCGTTGGCGCGCAACAGATGCCGATGATGCCGATGGCTCCGATGTCGCCCGCCGCCACTGCCGCCGCGAGCGGCTCTGAGCGCTCCGACGCGTCGGGACTGCTGGGCGGCGAGACCGAGTCGTGGGAGGGTGCTGAGCTTCCCGGCATGGGTGACCCGCAGGGTGTTGACGCGCCCGCCGTTGACCCGCAGGAGTGGGCGGCGCGCGGGGAAGGCGTTGGTGCGCAACAGATGCCGATGATGCCCATGGCTCCCGTGTCGCCCGCTGCGACCAACGGCTCCGAGCGCTCCGACGCGTCGGGACTGCTCGGCGGTGAGACGGAGCCCTGGGAAAGCGCTGAGCGGTCCGGGATGGGCGAGCCGCAGGGTGTTGACGCGCCCGCGGTCGCTCCGCAGGAGTGGGCGACCACCGGCGACACCGTTGCCGCGCACCAGGTTCCGGTCGACTCGGCGGACGAGGACCGCGTCGCGGTGGTCCGGCCAGCCGGGTCCGACGAGGACACCAGCGCGTGGGACGTCGCGGCGGCGGGGAGCCTGTTGTGGTTGACCGCCGCGGCCTCGCGGACTCGGGAGGAGCCCGAGCCGGAGATCGTGACCGACTACGCGCTGCGCGAGACGACTCCGTGGGAGCACACCTCCAGCGCCTCCGCGCGGCCCGTGGCGGAGCCGGTCGGGCGGCGGCTGGACGCCTCGGACTACCTGCCCCGGCCCTTCGACCCGGAGGAGCTGCCGGGGTGCGGCGGGCAGGACGGTCCCCCGGAGGAGCCGGAGCAGGTGCCCGTCGCCGAGGAGGAGACCGAGGAGGAGGCCGAGCGCACCTCCGCCGACTTGCTCAAGCAGAACGAGGACGCGTGGTCGACGCCCGCGCCCAAGGCACCGGGGGTGATCGAGTGAGTACCTCGACCGTCAAGCGCGGGCCCCGGCTGGCCGGGCCGGAGATGCCGGAGGGCCAGGAGGAGCTCCAGGAGCCCCCGGTGATGCCGGAGCCTGCGACCAGGGACTTCAGCTCCGTGCTGATGTTCCTGCCGATGGCCATCGGGCCGATCGCGATGGTCCTGGTCTTCTCCAGTATCGGCACCGTCGGGGCCTCGCCGTTCATCTACATCATGGCCGGGGCGATGGCGATCGGCATGGTCGCCATGGGACTGAGCCAGCTCAGCCGCGGCGCGGGCGACCGCAAGCGCAAGCTCAACGCCGAACGGCGCGACTACCTGCGCTACATCGGCCAGCTGCGCAGGCGGGCGAGGGAGACCGCCGACGCGCAGCGCAAGGCCGTGGCGTGGAACAACCCCGACCCGTCCTGGCTGTGGTCGCTGGCGCGCGGGCCACGGCTGTGGGAGCGCCGGGGCAGCCACGACGACTTCGGCCGGGTGCGGATCGGGCTGGGCACCCAGCAGGCGGCCATGGAGTTCACGCCGCCGTCGACGAAGCCGATCGAGGACCTGGAGCCGCTGTCGGCGATCTCGCTGCGCCGGTTCAGCGAGACCTACCGGACCGTCACCGGCATCCCGATCTCGGTGGGCCTGCGCAGCTTCACCAGCGTCGAGTTCGCCGGGGACGCCACGGACGCCGTCGGCCTGGTGCGCGCGATGCTCGGCCAGCTGGTCACCTTCCACGCCCCGGACGAGCTGCGCCTCGCGGTGCTCACCGGCGAGGCGAACCAGGCCGAGTGGGACTGGGTGAAGTGGCTGCCGCACACCGCGCACCCCACCGCCCGCGACGCCGCCGGTCCGCTGCGGATGCTCACCTGCGACCACGACGAGCTGATGGACCTGCTCGGCCCCGAGGTCACCGACCGGGGCGACCACGACAAGAGCGTTCTGGCGGGCGTCGCCGAGCCCCTGGTCGTGGTGGTGGCGCACCTGGCGTCGATCCCGGAGCACTCGCCGCTGTTCGGGCCCGGCCTGCGCAACGTGGTCCTGCTCGACGTCACCGGCACCATGCCCGGCGGGGCCAAGGTGCTGCGGCTGACCTGCCGCGACGGCCGGGTCTCCTACCCGGCCGGCGAGGACACCGGCTCGGCCACCTGCGACGCGCTGAGCCTCGGCCAGGCCGAGAGCCTCGCCCGGATCATCGCGCCGAGGCGCACCAGCGGCACGGTGGACGTCGTCGACCGTCCTTTTGAGACGGACTTCGAGCTGACCACCCTGCTGGGCGTGCGCGACGTGCACACCTTCGACGTCAACGGGCTCTGGCGGCAGCGGACGCCGCAGCGGGCCAGGATGCAGGTGCCGATCGGGGTCACCGAGGACGGCGAGGTCGTCGAGCTGGACCTGAAGGAGTCGGCGCAGGGCGGCATGGGGCCGCACGGCATGCTGATCGGCGCCACCGGCTCCGGCAAGAGCGAGCTGCTGCGCACCCTGGTGTGCGGCCTGGCCGCGACGCACTCCTCGGAGATCCTCAACTTCGTCCTGGTCGACTTCAAGGGCGGCGCGACCTTCCTCGGCATGGACAAGCTGCCGCACACCTCGGCGGTGATCACCAACCTGGCCGACGAGCTGCCGCTGGTCGACCGCATGCAGGACTCCCTCAACGGCGAGCTGATCCGCCGCCAGGAGATCCTGCGCGACAGCGGCTACGCCTCGTTGTTCGAGTACGAGAAGGCGCGGGCCACCGGCGGGCAGCTCGCCCCGCTGCCGACGCTGCTCGTCGTCGTCGACGAGTTCAGCGAGCTGCTGGCCAGCAAGCCGGAGTTCATGGAGCTGTTCGTCAGCATCGGGCGGCTCGGCCGCAGCCTCGGCGTGCACCTGCTGCTGGCCTCGCAGCGGCTGGACGAGGGCCGCATCCACCGCGTCGAGGGCCACCTGTCCTACCGCGTCGCGCTGCGCACCTTCTCCTCGATGGAGTCCCGCAGCGTGATCGGCGTCGCCAGCGCCTACGAGCTGCCCTCCGCCCCGGGCAACGGCTACCTGAAGATCGACACCTCGACGCTGATCCGGTTCAAGGGCGCCTACGTCTCCGGCCCGTGCGCGACGGCGGCGCCGGAGGGCGGGAAGGCGACCGAGGAGACGGCTGCCGGTGAGATCGCCCCCTTCTACACGCGGCCGAACCCGCTGCTGCACCAGATCCACCCGGTGGAGTCCGAGCAGCCCGCGAAGGCGGCCGCGCCGGAGCCCGCGGGCGACGACGCGCCGAGCCTGGCCGAGGTGCTGATCGGCCGCCTGGTCGGCGCGGGACCGGCCGCCCGCCAGGTGTGGCTGCCGCCGCTGGCGGACTCGCCGAGCCTGGACTCGCTGCTGCCGAGCGTGCTGCCGCACCCGGAGCTGGGCATGAGCGTGCAGGACCCGGCAGTGCGCGGCCTGCTGCGCGTCCCGGTGGGCCTGGTCGACCGGCCCTACGAGCAGGTGCGCGAGCTGCTGGTGGCCGACCTGTCCGGCTCGGACGGGCACGTCGGCATCGTCGGCGCCCCCATGACCGGCAAGTCCACGCTGCTGCGGACGCTCATCCTGGGCCTTGCGCTGACCCACACCCCGGAGGAGGTCCAGTTCTACGGCCTGGACTTCGGCGGCGGCGGGATCATGTCGATCAGCGGCCTGCCGCACGTGGGCTCGGTGGCCACGCGCATGGAGCGCGACCGCGTGGTGCGCACCATCGAGGAGATCATCCAGGTGATGGAGCTGCGCGAGGCGGCCTTCGCCGAGCGCGGCTTCGAGTCGATGAGCGCCTACCGGCAGGCGCGCATGGCCGGGCAGGTCGATGACCCGCACGGCGAGGTGTTCCTGGTCATCGACGGCTGGTTCACGCTGCGCCAGGACTTCGGCGACCTGGAGTCGAAGCTGACCGAGATCGCCGCGCGCGGCCTGTCCTTCGGCATCCACCTGGTGGTGACCTCCACCCGGTGGTCGGAGATCCGGCCGTGGCTGCGCGACGTGCTCGGCACGCGGTTCGAGCTGCGGCTGGGCGACGCGATGGAGTCGGAGGTGGCCAGCCGCAAGGCGGCGACCGTGCCCAACCAGCCCGGCCGCGGCCTGACCAGCTCCGGGTTCCACTTCCTCGCCGCCCTGCCGCGCCTGGACGGCAGCGGCGACACCGAGGACCTGGCGTCGGCGACGAAGTCCATCGTCGAGGAGGCGCGCACGTTCTGGCCCGGCCGCAGCGCGCCCGGCGTGCGGTTGCTGCCGACGAAGCTGCCGATCGTGGACCTGCCCCGGCCAGAAGGCGACCTGCGGATCTGCCTCGGCCAGGACGAGCAGCGGCTCAACCCGGTCTGGCACGACTTCACCGTCACCCCGCACCTGTTCCTGCTCGGTGACGCCGAGACGGGCAAGACCAACGCGCTGCGCCTGGTGCTGCGCTCGATCGTGGCGGGCTACCGGCCGGGCGAGGCGAAGATCCTGCTCGGCGACTCCCGCCGCGACCTCGACGGCATGGTGCCGGACGAGTACCGCATCGGGCACGCGATCGGCTCGGACACGCTGACCGACCTGGCCACCAAGGCGGCTGTGTCGCTGCACAAGCGGGTGCCGGGACCGGACATCTCCTCGGAGCGGCTGCGCAAGCGGGACTGGTGGGACGGCCCGCAGCTGTTCGTCGTCGTCGACGACTACGAGCTCTTCGGCGGCGGCATGACCATGGGGACCCCCATGGACGCGCTGCTCCCCCTGCTGGCGCAGGGCGTGCACATCGGCTTCCACCTCGTCGTCGCGCGCAGCAGCGCCAACGCCCTGCGCGGGATGATGGACCCGGTCCTGCGCCGGTTGTGGGAGCTCGGCACCCCGGCGCTGTTGTTCTCCTACCCCAAGGAAGAGGGCAAGTTCCTGGGCGAGGCCGCCCCGCGAACCCTGCCCCCCGGCCGCGCGCAGCTCGTCACCCGGCGCGGCGTCAAGCTCATCCAGACCGGTTTCGTGCCCGTCGCGGCGTCGCAGCACGGCGATGACGTGGCCGTCGGCGTGTCGTCCAGGAGGTCAGGGACGTGACCAGCGCACCCATCGCCGAACTGTGCCGCATCACGGTGTTCGGCCCCAGCGGTCGGGCCGATCTCGCGGTGCCGGTCGCCACGACCGTTGCCGCGCTCATGCCGACGCTGGTGCGGCACGTCGTGCGGGACGAGGACCGTCCGCGCGAGGCCGAGGAGTACGGCTCCTGGGTGTTGCAGCGCTTGGGCGAGGCTCCCCTGGACCCGGACGGCACACCCGAGACGCTGGACTGGCTCGACGGTGAGCAGTTCCACCTCTCCCGCGCCGAGGACCCGTTGCCGGAGCTGGATTTCGACGACGTCGCCGACGGCATGGCGACAGCGGTCAACCGCCAGGGCAACCGGTGGAACGAGACTGTCAACCGGCGGCTGTTCCTGAGCCTGACCGTGGTGGTGTTCGGCGCGATCGGAGTGGCCCTGTTCAGCGACTCCGGCGGCGTTGTCGCGTCGGTCAGCGCCGGGGTGCTCGCCGCGATCCTGTTCACCGCGGCGATCCTGGTGGCGCGGACACTGCGCGATCGCGGGCTCGCGGCGATCGTCGGCGTGACGAGCTGTGCGTTCGCCGGGCTCTCCGGCCTGGTCGGCGCCGAGGGCGTGCGGGGCGCACTGGAGCTGCGGCCGGTCGGCGTGCTCATCGGCGGGTTGGCGATGGGCGGCACCGCCGCGGTGCTGCTGATCGCGCAACGGATTCTCGCCCCGGACCTGCCGATCGTGCCGTTCGGGACCGCCGCGGTCGCGGGGATCGGCGCGGTCGTGGCGATGTGGCTGCACCTCGGAGTCGGGCTGACCCCGCACCAGAACGCCACCGTGGTCCTCACCGCGTTCTTCACGGTGACCCTGTTCGCGCCGAAGCTGGCCACGCGCACCGCCCGGCTGCGCGGTCCCCAGCTCCCGCGCACCGCCGACGAGCTCAAGATCGACGTGGAACCCGCTCCGGCTGCGGAGATCGTGGAGCAGACCGGCAACGCCGACCGCTACCTGAGCGTGCTCGCGATCGGCTCCTCCGTGGTGTTCACCGCCGCCTTCTGGCACCTGATGGACGGCGCGGGATGGGTGGAGTACACGCTGACCGGTCTGCTCACGGCGTTGGTGCTGCTGCGGTCCCGGGAGTTCCTCAACATCGGCCAGCGGGTCTCGCTCGCCCTGGCAGGGACGGCGGGCGCGGTGCTGTTCGTGCTGTCGCTGCTGGCGGAGCTCACCCCGGTGTGGCGCGGGGTCGGGATCGTGCTGCTGCTCGTGGTGGCGCTGCTGCTGGTGCTCGCCGCGCTTCGTCCCGCCCACCGCAGGCTGCTGCCGATCTGGGCGCACCTGGGCAACGTCCTGGAGAGCTGCGCGGCGATCGCGTTGGTGCCGTTCCTGATGCACGTGCTCGGCGTCTTCGCCTGGGCGCGCGGACTGGCCGGGTGATCGGGCATGCAGACCCAGCGGGACCACGTCCACGCCTATCAGACGCTCGTCGGGCGGATGAGCGCCGCGCTGCTGCTCGGTGACACCAACTACAGCGAGCCGCCCGCGCGGCGCGCGTTGACGGGCATGGTCTTCGGCGTCGTGCTCGCCCTGCTCGTCGGCGTGGCGTTCTGGGTGTACGGGTTGATCAACCCCGGCGGCAACATGGCCTGGCGCAAGCCCGGAGTCATCCTGGTGGAGAAGGAGACCGGAGCGCGCTACGTCTACCAGCGCGGTGTGCTCGTCCCGGTCCGCAACCACGCGTCGGCGATGCTGGTGCAGGGCCAGGGCGCTCGCACCGAGAGCATCTCGCGCGCGTCGCTGAGCGAGCTGGAGCGAGGTCTGCCGATCGGCATCCCCGACGCGCCCGACTCGGTCCCGGCGCCGGACGGTTTGGTCACCGGGTCGTGGCTGCTGTGCCTGCCGCAGCCCGTTCCGGGAACGGGCCTGATGAGCGTGAACCTCAACCCGGACGCGGAGTCCAAGCCCATCGCCGCTGATGAGTACCTGTGGGTGGGCGCGGCTTCCGGCACCCAGTACCTGGTGTGGCAGAACCAGAAGCTGAGCCTGGCCGACCAGAGCGTTCCGGTAGCGCTCGGGCTGGGCACCGGGACGCCGCCCACCGCGCCGCCCGCGTGGCTTTCGGCGTTGCCGGACGGACCTGTGATCGGCGCGGCGCAGATCCCGGGTGCGGGCACCGGCAGCACGAAGATCGGCGGAGCGCCGCACACTGTCGGGACCGTGTTCCGCCAGGTCGCAGGCAACGGCGTCGAGCAGTTCTACGTCCTGCGCGCAGACGGGCTGGCGCCGCTGTCGCGGACCGAGTCGGCGCTGCTCCAGGCCAAGTCGGGCAGGGCGGCGGTGGCGGTCGACGCCGCTGACGTCGCGAGCGCGCCGCGTTCGGCGGACACCTCGTTGACCACGCGGATCCCGGACCTGCTCACGGCGCGGTCGCTGGTCGCGGGGGAGCGGTCGTTCTGCTTGCGGCAGAACACGTTCCAGACCCGAGTGGTCAGCGAGGCGGTCACCGCCGAGCGCAGGTTCGCCTGGATCGGGACGAACACCGAGATCGGCGCCTACGTCAAGCCCGCGACGGGGATGCTCGTCGCGTCGGTGCCCGCGCCGACCGGCCCCGGGGCCAAGCCGGAGCGCTTCCTGATCACCGAGCGCGGCTTCAAGTACGCGCTCACCAGCGACGAGACCATCCAGGCGCTGGGCTTCGGCGGCCTGACGCCGCGCCCGATGGCCGCCGAGGTGCTCGCGGCGATCCCGAGCGGACCCGCCCTCAGCCGCACCGCGGTGGGCGTGATCGAGAAAGGACGTGGCTGAGATGGCCCTGCTGACCAAGCGCCGCACCGATCACGAGGGCGGTCCGGAGATGACCAGCCACACCGTCGGCAACGCGCTCGTGGTGCACCCCAAGGACAACCTGCGCAGCGAGATCCGCGACTTCGCGCTGTCCCTTGCCCAGGACCCCGACCACGAGCTGGTCGTGGTCGACCTGCCGGCGGACAGCCCGTTCTCGGCGTGGGAGTCGGCCGCGCGGCTGCTGCCCCGCAGGCGCAGGGGCGTGCGGCTGGTGATCGGCGGCCGGTCGAGGGAGACCACGGCGCTGGCCGGCCAGTGGCTCTCGGAACGCCTGGGGCGCACGGTGATCGCGCCCGACGGCACCGTCATCCCCGGCGTCGGCGGCTCGTTGTTCGTCGACGCCGGGCGGGGCAGCGGCTGGGTGCGTTTCCAGCCTGGCAAGCCGCCGCGCTGGGAGGCCAAGCGGTTCCCGCGCCCCAGCTGGGAGTCGGAGTCGCTGGCCGAGATCGTGCCCACCAGCTCCACCGGCGTCGCCGAGCCACTGCCCGGCGGCGTGTGGCTGCGGCCCCGCGCGCCGGAGACCGTGCTGCGCGGGCACCGGGCGCGGCTGATCGAGACCCTGCCCTGCCAGCCCGATGTGTGCACGGTCGTCCTGGGCTGCCCCGGCGCCGCGCCGGTCTCGCTGGACGACGTCACCCGCTTCTGGGGGTGGCTGCCGGAGACCGTGCGCAGCCGCATCCGGCTGGTGCGGTTCGGCCCGGTGTCCTCAGTGTCCAACTCGGACGGTCTGTCCTACGGTCAGGGCCTGGCCAACGCCCTTGGCGAGTCCGTGGTCTGCTACGCGGGCATCCCGGTCGGGTCGCGGACCGATCCGGCCATCTACACCGTGCAGTTCGACGGGACGCTGGGCTGGCGGACGTTCGCGCAGGAGTTCGGCTACGTGCCCCTGGCGCCCGGACAGCCCGCCCCGCCGCCGTTCCTGGTGAGCCACCGCGCTCCGGTGTTCGGCGTGCAGGAGGTGGCCCCGGCGGTCTACTGGTACGCCCCGGACGCGGTCCTGGAGATCGTGCAGTCCGGGCTCTGGCTGCGCCCGCCGCACGAGCTGGCGCACTCCACCGCCGTGCGCTCCGCCGCGCCCGACGCCGGGCGGCACCAGGTGCTGTTCGAGGCGGGCACCGACGAGATGGCCGGGCGGATGCGGCAGCTCGCCGAGGACGTCCTGGCCCGCCTCGACGGCGCGACGCGCAGGCTGAGCGCTCTGCTGCCCGCATCGGCGGTGGCGAACGCGCCGATCAAGGTCGTCGGCCGTGCGATGGCTGCCATCGAACCCGCGCAAGAGACAGCCGCGGAACCGGCTGAGGAGCCTGCTGCGGAGTCCACTGTGGAGTCCTCGCTGGACTCTTCGGTGGAGGCCGTAGAGGAGTCCATTGTGGACGGGAGCGCCATCCGCGCCGCGCTGGAACCGGCTCAACCCCCGGAGCCCGCTGCCTTGCGGCTGGAGAGCTCGCCGGTCCCCGACGGCTTCCTCAGCGAGGTGCCCGCCGTGGAACCGGAACCGGAGCCCGCGCCGGTCCAGGTCGCACCGGCTCCAGCTCCGGCTCCGGCACCCGCCCCGGTCGCGGAGGCGCGAGTGGAGGAGGCCGCCGAGGCGGTCGCGACGATCCAGCCCACGCCCTCGACGGCCGCCGCGGCGCTGCTGCCCAAGCGCGGCCTTGACGAGGAGCGCACGTGGCTGCGGCGGACGCTCAGCCGCGAGTACGCGGCGGTGGCGAACTCGGTGGCCCGCGTGCTCTCCGAGCACCCGGGATTCCAGGGCGCGCTGGAGCGGTCCTCCGGCCGCGTGCTGACCGACGCGGTCGCGGTGCGCCTGTACCTGTCCGCCGAGGGCGACGAGGTGGACCTGCCGCTGCGGCTGGCCGCCGTCGGCCCGCACGTGCCCTTCGCGCGCTGCGTGGTCTCCGGGCTGAGCAGGCTGCCCTCGCACCGCGGCGCCACGGTGTTCACGCTGTCGCCGACGCCGGAGGAGTGGGAGCTGTACCGGAGCCGGAAGCTCTTCACCGAGTGGGGTTTCGTCAACGCGCTCACCGCGCCGTGCGCCGGGCAGCGGGGTGAGGTCGACGTGCTGCTGTGGTCGATGACCTCACGCCGGACGAAGCTGCTCGAACCCGAGACCGGGGCGACCGCCGACCGGGTGCTGTTCGTGCCCGGCACGAGCTTCAAGGTGCTCGACCTGACCGAGCCCGCCGAGGGGCGGCGCGGTCAGGTCCTGCTGCGGGAGCTGGCGGCCGGGGAGATCGACTCCTCCGGCCGGGTCGACCGCAACCGGCTGTCGCTGGACGAGCTCGCGGTCAACTCGCTGCGCCGCTGCGCGCGGACCTGGGCGGAGGCCAAGGGGAAGGTCCGCGTCGCCGAGTCCTCGGCGCGGCGGTTCCAGACGTTGCCGGGCCTGGTCCAGCCGGTCCGTTCGGAAGGGTGAGGGGCGATGAACCGACAGCTTCTGGTGGTGGCGGCGGACCGGCCGGGTTCGTTCCCGACGATCGGCGCGGCGCTGCGCAACGCCAGGGACGGGGCGATGATCAGCGTCATGCCGGGCCGCTACGAGGAGAACCTCGTGCTGGACCGGATGGTCACCCTCACCGCCGAGGAGGGGCCCGGCACGGTGGAGGTGCTGGTCCGCACCGGCAGCGCGGTCGTGGTGGACGCGGAGGCGGCGCAGCTGTCCGGTCTGGTGCTCAGCTGCGCCGACGGCAGCCTCGCCGCGCTCGACGTGCGGCGAGGCGAGGTGGCGCTCGACGACTGCCGGGTCTCGGCCTCGTCGTGGGCGGCCGTGCTGGCCCGGGGCCAGGGTTGTGTTGTGCTGCGCGGCTGCTCGGTCACCAGCAGCGGAGGCGCCGGGCTCGTCGTGACCTCGCCGCTGCCGAGCACCGTCGAGGACACCGAGATCGCCGAGGTGGCGTCCTCCGGTGTTGTTGTGGCGGAACAGGGTTCGCTGGTGCTGCGGCGGGTGGTCGTGCGCAAGGCCGGGGGCAACGGCGTGTGCGTCAACGGGCGGGCGCACGCCGTCGTCGAGGACTGCCGGATCGTCGGCGCGGGCAAGCCCGCGCTGGTGGTGGAGCAGGAGGCCAGCGCGGACATCCGCGACGTCACGGTCAGCGAGAGCGCGAACCTCGACCTGTACGTGACGAGCACGGGTGAGGTGTCGGTCGCCGACTCCGACTTCACCGGCGCGGGCATGCAGTCGGCGCACATCGCCGGGGGCGCGTCACCTCTGCTGCGGGGCTGCCGGTTCACCTCCGCCGCCCGCAACGCCGTCCAGGTCACCGGCGGCTCTTCGCCCCGGTTCGACGACTGCCAGGTGTCGGACAGCCCGATGGGCGTCGTCGTGGACGGTGCCGCCACGCCGCGTTTCACCGTGCTGCGGGTCGAGGGCACGACGCACGGCTCGGTGCTGGTCGGCGCGGGGGCCGAGGTCGAGCTCGGCGGCCTGCGGGCCACCACGTCGGCCGGGCCCGCCGTGCTCGTCAAGGCGAAGTCGACGCTGAAGCTCTCCGACGCGGCGATCGAGGTCACCGACGCCGTCGGGTTCGCACTGACCGAGGACTCCGCCGCCGAGGTGACCGACCTGCGGGTCAGCGGGACCGCGCAGCGCCTGGTGTCGCTGTCCAACGGTGCCAGGGGAGTCCTCACCTCCGCCCAGCTGCGCGGCGGTGGGTTCCACGTCGACGACGCCGAACTGTCCATTCAGGACAGTGAGGTCGTCGGCGCTGCGGAGGACGGCATCGGCGTGGACACCGGCGGCACCCTGCGGGCGGTGCGGTGCCGGGTGCGCTCGGCACGGCGGCACGGCGTGCACGTGCGCGGCGGGGCGCGCGCGGAGGTCCGCGCCTGCGAGGTCACCGCGAGCGCGGGCGACGGTGTGCTGCTGGACACCGAGGAGGCCGTGACCGTCACCGACTGCACGATCACCGGCAGCGGCGGCAGCCCGGTGCACCGCCGGATCGAGCACGACCGGCTCACCGTCGCGGAGATCGTCACCGATGACCGCCGGGCCCCCGAGCGCGCGGAGGTCCCGCCCCGGCAGCCGGAGCCGGTCTCCGCCGAGGAGCCCAGCTCGCTCGGCGACGCCGCCGGCGCCATGCTCGACGGGCCGCTGGCCGAGCTGGACACGCTCGTCGGCCTGGACGGGGTCAAGCGCGAGGTGATCGGGCTGATCAACCTCATCAAGATGACCCAGCGCCGCCAGGAGATGGGCCTGCCGATGCCGCCGATGAGCAGGCACCTGGTGTTCGCGGGCCCGCCGGGAACGGGCAAGACGACCGTGGCCCGGCTCTACGGCGCGGTCCTCGCCGAGCTGGGCATCCTGGAGCGCGGCCACATGGTCGAGGTGGCGCGGGCCGACCTGGTCGCCCAGTACATCGGAGCCACCGCGATCAAGACCGCCGAGGTGGTCGAGAAGGCGATGGGCGGCGTGCTGTTCATCGACGAGGCGTACACCCTGTCCAGCCAGTCCGGCGGCAGCGGCCCGGACTTCGGGCAGGAGGCCATCGACACGCTGATGAAGATGATGGAGGATCACCGCGACGAGCTGGTCGTCATCGTCGCGGGCTACTCCGAGCTGATGGAGCGGTTCCTTGCCTCCAACCCCGGTATGGCCTCGCGGTTCTCCAAGACGGTCGAGTTCCCCAACTACAGCGTCGACGAGCTGGTCACCATCACCACCAACCTGTGCCGCAAGCACTACTTCGAGCTGACCGACGACGCGGTGCGGGCGCTGGTCGACTACTTCGAGCGCGTGCCGAAGAACGACACCTTCGGCAACGGCCGCGTCGCCCGCAAGCTGTTCGAGGCGATGGTCAGCAACCAGGCGTCCCGCCTCGCGCTGAACCCGCCGTCGAAGGACTCGGAGCTGAGCAGGCTCACCGCGCAGGACCTGGACACCGAGCTGGCGGCCCTGGCGGAGGTGGCGCCCCGGTCGGAGCGGCCCGACGCGGCGACGGACCCCGCGGCCGCGGTGCGGGCGAGCCTGGGGTGGCGGCGGTTGTCCGGGCTGTGCGGGCTGGAGCCGGTCCGGGAGGCCGCCGGGCAGAACCTGGTCCGGCTGTGCGACCTCAACAACCGCAGGAAGTCGTTGGGGCGTCAGGCGAACATCGTGCTCTCCGGCCGGTCCGGAACGGGGCGCCGGGCGGTGGCGGCGCTGTACGCCCAGTGCCTGACCGAGCTCGGCCTGGTCGGCGGCGGGCACCTGGTGCGGGTGTCCGTCGGCGGGGACCTGTGCCCGCGCTGGCCCGGTCAGGCCACGAGCCTGGTCGCCAAGGCGTTCGAGGACGCCACCGGCGGAGTCCTCGTGCTCGACGCCGACGAGGAGTGGGTCACCGACTCCGCCGAGCGCCGCGCGGAGACCGTCGACGCGCTGGCCGAGGCGATCACGCGCAACCCGGCGGGGCCGGTCGTGCTGCTGGTGGGCGAACCGGCCGCGCTGGCCCGGCTCTCCGACCTCTCCAGCACCTTCGGCGGGTGCTTCGCACAGCGCTGGGACTTCGGCGAGTACGACGGCGCGCAGCTGACGGAGCTGGCGGTCCGGCACCTCGTGCGGCGCGGGCACGAGGTGCCGGAGGAGGTGGCGGCGGCGCTGCGGGAGCTGCTGGCCGGCGAGAGCGACCGCACCGCGCGGGGAGCGCATCGGCTCGCGCACCGGCTCGCGACGACGGCCGCCTCCCGCACGCTCGCCGCCGCCGACCTGCACGCGCTCGCCCGCACCGACCTGACGGCTCTCTCGCTGGACGAGGGGCTCGCGTCGGTCGGCTGAGTGGCGATAAGGGAAGAACACCCCTTCACCAACGCGCCGTCCGCGCCTCGGCTCCTTGCCCACAACCGCCCGGCCCCGTGCACTGGAACAGCATCGACGTCAGGAGGCACGCCGTGTCCACTTCGTACACCGAGCAGGTCGAGCACCTGATGGCGCAGTACCGCGAGCAGTACGAAGCGCTTCAGCGGACCCAGCGGCGGCTTCGCGAGATCTCGTGCACGGTGACGGCGCCGAGGCAGACGGTGTCGGTGACCGCCGGGCACGGTGGGGTGATCACGGACGTCAAGTTCCCCACCGGTGCCTACAAGCGGATGGCGCCCGCCGAACTGGCGGCGGCGGTGCTCAGCACCATCACCGAGGCCCAGGACAAGGCGGCAGCCGAGGCGGCGGAGGCGGTCGCGCCCTCGCTGCCCCCAGGTGTTGACGCCCGGAAGCTGTTCACCGGCGATGTCGACCTCCAGTCGCTGTTGTCGCCGGAGCCGCAGCTGAACGACGCCGTCCGCGACGTGATGAACATCCGGGACTGAAGCCATGGCGAAGACGAACACCGGTGGCGGCTCCTACTCGGGGAGCAGTTCCCCACCCGGCGGCAACGGGGGCTCGGAGTTCTACGGCGGCTCCGAGCCGATCACCGTCAACACGGAGGGAATGCGCCGAGGAGGGCTCGGCTATCGCGGAGTCGGAGACGGCTTCCGGGGGTTCGCCCAGCACCACGAGCAGTTGCTGAACTACGAGCCGCTGGTCAACGGCGAGTCGGACGAGACGTGGGACAAGTTCTCGCCCGGCTACAAGCAGGGCTCCCAGAAGTTCGTCGACGGCGTGCACAAGCTCGCCAAGGCGGCCTACGCGGTCGCCGACGGCGTGGCGCAGATGGCCGCCGGGTACGAGAAGACCGAGGAGAACGCCATCGAGCTGGGGCGCAACGCCCTGTTCCTCCAGGGCCCTCCGCCGGGCAGCAACGGCGGCAACGGCAACGGTCCTGGCGCCCCCGCACGGCGCATGAACGCGCTCGCCCCGATGCGGCGCTCGGAGAAAGCCGTCCCGGCCGCCACCGTGAAGTTCGTCGACCAGCACGGGAACCCGACGGATCCTGACATCCGCATTCCCGAGGTCCCGAAGGTCGTCACGAACTCGGCGGGAGAACCGGTCGGAATCCTCGCCCCCGCGGGCACGTCGTTGCGGGACAACGGCAGGCGCACGGTCTTCATGGGCAAGGACGGCGAGGAGAAGGGGTTCTTCCAACCCCTGCGCGGCCACGCGTTCGACGAGGTGCCGCGCAGCGAGCTCCAGCCGGTGACGACGGTGATGAAGTTCGTTGACCCGCAAGGAGAACCGGCCGACCCCGACTTCGGCATCCCGGAGGCCCCGCAGGTCCTGGTCAACGCGCGGGGCGAGGAGATCGGCGTCCTGGCCCCCGCGGGAACAGCATTGGAGGACAATGGGAACCGCACGGTGTTCGTGGGCAGGGATGGTACGGAGAAGGGGTTCTTCCAACCCTTCGGCGACCACACGTTCGACGAAGCCCAGCGCGGCGAGCTCCGGCCGGCCGTGCGACTGCTGCCCATGGCCACTGAGGTCGGCATCCCGGAGGTTCCGCAGATCCTGACCAACGCCGACGGGGAGGAGATCGGGCTGCTCGCCCCGGCGGGCACGCCGTTCGAGGAGACCGACGACCGGCAGGTCCTGCGCGACGACCAGGGCAGGGAGATCGGGTTCTTCCAGCCGTTCGGCGACCACACGCTCGACGAGGCCCAGCCGGGCCTCGCCCGCCGCCCGACGCTGCCGCGCGGCTCCGACTGAGCGCAGCCCGCCGATGGACATCAAGTTCGACCCCGACTTCGACTGGGCGTGGATCCTGCTCGCGGGCCAGAAGGCGCCAAGGGTGGACGTCGCCGCCACCCGGGGGCTCGCCGAGAACTGGAACGGCAGCGCCCAGGTCCTGGCGTCGCTGGGGGCCCGGCTGGTGGAGCTGTCCTCGGCGGTGGAGCAGTCGGTCGGCGGCCGGGTGGCCCGCGCCTTCCGCGAGTTCGTCGGCAACCTCGCCGAGTCGGTGCCGGGGCTGGTGAACCTGGCCAAGCGGCAGGCGGACAGCCTGATGAAGCTCGCGCTCAACGTCGAGCACGCGATCTACTCGATGATGATCGAGATCGCGTTCTTCCTCGCCTCGATCGCCTGGGCGCTGGCGAGCCCGTTCACCGCCCCGCTGGTCCCCGCGATCATCACCAGCGCCCGCGTGGCGATCAGCCGCATCCTGTCCAAGATGCACTGGGTCGTGCGCCTGCTCGTCGAGGCGCTGCAGGAGGGCATCGAGGAGGTCGTCCAGGACGCGATCGCCCAGATCATCCAGTTCCTGGAGGGCAACCGCACCGAGTGGGACGTGCAGAACACCGTGGTGTCGGCGATCGCGGGCGCGGCGGCGGGCGGGCTGATGGGCGGCATGCACATGGCCGGGAAGAACTGGGTGCCGAAGTTCGAGGACACCATCGTCTTCCACGGGCTCACCGAGGCCACCGCGGACACGCTGGTGGGCATCGGCGCGGCCCTGGCCCTGGGCAACAGCCTCAACGACGTGTGGACGGGCACCGTCGGCGGCGCGTTCACCGGCGGCGCCCAGAAGGCCGCGGACGACTTCGGCGACAGCATCGGCCCCGACGCGGACGCGACCCCCGAGGTCGACGTCCCGGACATCTCCGGCTTGGACGACATCGGCGCCGGGTTCGGCGCGGGTGGTGGCCAGAACGGCCTCCCCGGTGGTCAGTCCACTTCGGACGGTTCTGGTGGGCAGGGCGGTTCTGGTGGGCAGGGCGGGGACCGGTCCGGTTCCGCTGGCGGTGCTTCGGGTGGTGCATCTGGTGGTGCGGACCAGGGGAGTGGCGCTTCGGGCGGTGCCAGCCACGGTGGGAGCGGCCAAGGCGGCGCGAACCAAGGCGGTCTCGGCCAGGGAGGCGCCGGTCAGGGGAGCGTCACGCCGGGCGGCGCGGGCCAGGGTGGTGTTGGCCAGGGTGGCGCGGCTTCTGGTGGCGCGAACCAGAGCGGTGGCAGTTCGGGCGGTGCGAACCAGGGGGGCGCGAATCATTCCGGTGCCAACCAGAACCCGGTGGGCCAAGGGGGAACCAACCAGGGCGGCGTCCACGACAGCGGGAGCGACCAGGGCGACGTCACGCCGGGTGGCGTCAACCAAGGGACCGCGAACCAGAACGGAGCCGAGGACGGCCAAGCCGGTCGGGGAAACGCCACGCCCGGTGGCACCGATCAGGGCGACGTGACGCCGGGTGGCGCGAGCCAGGACAGTGCGAACCAGGACAGGGCGAACCAGGGCGAGCCGAGTCAGGGCGGAACCACCCCGGGCAGCGCGGACCAGGGCGGCGGGGACCACAGTGGGACCACTCCGGGCGGCGTGACGCCGGGCGGCGTGGACCAGAGCGGCGGCAACCAGAACGGCCAGAACGGGGCGAACCAGAACGGCACCAACCCGAGCGGGGCGAACCAGAACGGTACCAACCCGAGCGGGGCGAACCAGAACGGGGCGAACCAGAACGGCGGCAACCCGAGCGGCGGCAACCCGAGCGGCGGCAACCCGAGCGGCGGCAACCAGGACGGCGGCAACCAGGACGGCGGCAATCCGACTGGCACGGACCCGACTGGGACCACCACGATCGGCACCAACCACAGCGGTACCAGCCCGACCGGCACCAGCCAGAACGGGACCAACCCGACCGATGTCGACGCGACCGGCGCCACCCAGAACGGAACGGGCCACAGCGGGACGAGCCCGACCGGCGCCACCCAGAACGGAACGGGCCACAGCGGGACGAGCCCGACCGGCGCCACCCAGGGCGGAACGGGCCAGAGCGGGGCGAACCAGAACGGGCCGGTCCGGGGCGGAGGCTCCCAGCACGACGGCGCTCCCGGCGGAACCTCGACCACCGCGCAGGGACAGACGCCACCCCCGGTCGCGGTCACGCCGACCCCGGCGCCGGAGATCGTTCTGCCGCACCAGGTCCCGGCTCCTGAGTCCGATGTGGACAGTGATGGAACCGGTCAACCCGCAGCGGAGCAAGGGGATCGCGGCCCCGTCGCTCCGCCGGTCACCACCCAGAACCCCCAAGCCAGCCAGAACCCCCAGGTCACCCAGAACCCCCAGGCCACCCAGACCAACCAGAGCGCCCAGACCGGCCAGAACACCCCGAACACCCAGTCGCAGCCCGCACCGCAGCCTTCGCGCCCGATCCCACCGGCCGCGACGCCGCAGGCGCGGGTGACCCCGGAGATCTCCCTGGACGTCGATGTCCCGCAGGCGCCGCCCCCGGTGGTGGCCGACTTCGCGGGCGAGCTGAACGGCAGCACCACCTGGGAGGCGAGCCACGCCGCGCCGGGTGATCCCTTCCGGAACGTCGTGCAGCTGCTGGGGCAGCCCCGGGTGGACACCACGCACCTGTTCGGGGAGCTGCATCGCCTGATGGGGCAGCCGGACCACGCCCAGCAGGTCCCGGATCGCCTCGCCGACCCGCTGTCGGAGGCGGTGGCGGGTGGGCGGCTGCGGCGGGTGGACTACGACCGCGCACTGGAGATCATGGGGCTGTCGCACACCTTCATGGCCAACCCCGCCGATGACCGCAGGGTGGAGTCCACCGCCGTACCGCCCGGCGGGAACCCCTCGCAGCTGCACCAGGTTCAGGACCTGGCCACCGCCGTGCGCGCGAGGGTCCAGCAGCGTGACTTCGACGCCGCGATGGCGCTGCTGGGCCAGCTCGGCCGCGACCAGCAGGCGATCTGGGCGGTGAAGGACGCTTACCGCACTCAGTTCGGCAGCGAGCTGGACAACGACCTGCGCGGTCTGCGGCCGTCCGGGTCCGGTTACGTCGATCACCGGCTCGGGTCCTCCAGCGCCGCGCCGGTGTCCCAGGAACAAGCCCTCAGCTGGTACGAGCAGCTGCGCAACCTGACGTTCGATCACCACGCCTCGGGGAACACATCGGTGCCCTTCGACCACCCCGAGGACGGTTGCTACCTGCGTGCCCACCTCGCGGCGTTGGCGTTGCAGCAGCTCGGCGCGCGGCCGTACAAGATCTTCACGGCCAGGGTCGACCCGTTGCTGGAGGTCTACTCCACCAACGCCCAGGGCGCGCTGAGCGCGGTGCCCCAGTCGGTGCAGTGGCGCTACCACGTCGCCGCGGTGGTGAAGGTCGAGGGGCAGCACGGCCCGTGGTGGGCGGTGTACGACCCGGCCATGGGGGCGGGGCTGCTCAGCGCCGAGCAGTGGCTGGCGCAGATGGGGCTCAACGACACCAACACCCGCTACTTCGAGGGCTCCGTGGAGACCGTCCAGCTCTCGTTGTTCGCGGACTGGATGGCCAATCCGGACGCCTGGCAGGACGGGACCTGGCCGTCGGGGCAGGCGGTGGCGCTGATCACCGACGCCCAGGCGTACGGGTTCCCCGGTCCGCTGACGGTGGCCCCCGGGTCGTTGCAGGAGACCGACACGCTGGTCCGGGAGAACGCGGACCTGTTGCGGGACCACGCGATCCGCGCGGCCGAGCGGCGGGCGGACCGGGCGCTGGCGGACGCGGTGATCACCGCCCAGATCGGCGGGATGGCCGGACAACCCGACCTCGTGCTCCCGCTGCTGACCCAGGTGGCGGAGCAGGAGCCGGTCGGCGTGCTCGGGGTCCTTGACCGCAATCCCGCGATCCGCCAGATGCTCTCGGGGCTGCTGCCCGGACAGGACTTGGCGATCGACATCGCGCTCATGCCGCCGATCGACTGGGGCGCGGACGCCTTCGCCGGACTCGGCGACATCGCGGTGGACGCGCCGATGGGCCTGGATCAGCCCTTCGACTTCGACATGTTCGTGGACTTCGACGCCGGCCACTACGCGCCCCAGGCCCCGCCACCGACCGCCACCGAGAACGGGCAGACGTCCACCGCACCGACTGAGACGCGGGACGTCCCGCCGATCTCGCGCGACAACCTCGACAATGCGCCTGTCCACCAACGGGGACGCATCCGGCAACTGCCCGGTCGCACCGCCGTGGAGCGCTCAGCCTTCGAGGTCCGGCGAGCCGTCGAGAACGGCGACACCGTCACCGAGGTGACCGTCGTCATCGACCTGGACCCGGACCATCGGATGGACCAGCAGACCCGGGACGCGGTGTGGGCGGACGCGCGGCGCGGAGTGGACCAGCACTTCAACGCGCCCGATCTGCGGCTGCCCAACGGTGATCGCTTCCGCGTCCGCATCCAGCAAGCGACCGGCGACGGACCCGTGCACCACCGCGTGCGGCTCGGCACCGACAGAAGGACCGACCAGACGCACTGGCAGCCAGGACAGCCCGCCGTCACCTACGCGCACGAGGTCGGTCACATGATCGGCCTGCCCGACGAGTACTCGGCGAGCGATGGCGGTCTCGACGTCGTCGGCAGCCTCATGGGACGCAACACCGAGGTCGCCCCGGACGGCCAGGTGCGCCCCATGCCGGACGTGCGGATGCCCGAGCGGTACCTCCAGGTGATCGCGCTGCACATCGGTGAGGTGCCCGTGCACCAAGGCACGCGGGATGACGTAGAGTCCACAGTGGACAACGAACCGACCGGTCGCGCCGCCGAGTTCCGCTCGGCCCGGACAGCGATCGGCAAGCTCAGCTCCGACGTCGCCGAGTCACTGACACAGCGGGCCGAGGCCATCCTCGGTGACGCCAACGTAGACCCGGACCACCGTGAGGACATTGTTCTCGCGGTCGCCCGAGAACTTCACCGCGCGGGGGAGCAGGAAGCCCAGGATCTCGCCGAGCAGCTTCGGCAGGAGTTCCCCCACCAGGACCCGCCGCCGACCGCGCGGCAGGTGCGGGACAACCTGTCCGCCTACCTCCGGGACAGCCGGTCCCTCGGCCCGGCGCGTCAGCTCGACACCACCCGCGGACCGGGCCGCGACGTCGAGGCGCAGCTGCGCCGGATCGCTCCCCACGTGCGGCAGTGGGAGGGCGTGGAAGCGGTGCAGGGCCAGGTGGACGGCAACATCGGCTCCCTGCTCGGCGATGGCAGGACGTTCACCGTCAAGGGCGACGGCAAGCACTACGAGTTCACCATCGGCGCGCGCTTCGACTGGCAGGACGTGCAACCGTTGCGCGCCAGCGAGGACCCGCTCAGCTCCTCGTCGAAGGTCAAGCGCAAGACGACCACGACGCACACCGACGTCCGCGAGAACAGCATCAGCCCTGTGGTGGGGTTCACCGGAACGCCCGGCTTGATCGTGCAGGTCAACCCGACGATCCCGATCGCCCCGACCACCGAGGTGGGCACCGAGCTGAAACAGGAGTTCGGCGACTCGACGAAGGTCGAGGTGAGCAAGGCGCACGACGTGACGGTCGCGGTGCGGCTGGACTTCTCGCTCGTCAACGAGCGCGGAGCCCGCGTGCGGTCGCCGGAGACCGACGGCTACGGCCGCACCACCACCCAGGCGGAGGTGGACCTCAGCGTTCCCACCGAGCTGTCCTCGGACACCGACGCTGGATCGCGCGTGATCCGGCACTCCCCGGACGGGTCCGCGCACCGCGTCGGCGCGCAGCGGCGTCGGCGGCTGGCCGCCGAGGGCATCCGGCCGCTCACCACGCCACCCCCGAAGAAGTTCGCGGTGGAGGCGGTCAGCGTCGACCACGGGCTGTTCCCGTCCTTCTTCGACCAGACCGTCGTCCGGCTCGGCCACCGCTTCCGCCACGCCACCGCGATCGGCTCGCACGGCCGCGAGGTGCTGCGGGACTTCCTCAGCGACGCCAGCATCCAGTCGAAGCTGCCGAAGATGGCCGTGTTCGACGGTGAGGCGAACCCGGACGCCGGGTGGGTCCGCTCCGAACCGATCTTCAAGGGGCGCAACCGCGGCGGCTTCGAATGGTCGCCCAAGAGCACCGCGGTGGAGATGCGGGCCGTCGCCCGATGGGTGCGCGTTGATGGCACCAAGTCCAAGGTGACCACGACCGACACCCGGCGCGACCATTTCGCGCACTCCGACCGGAACGGCACCAAGCGCCAGGGTGGGGTGTCCGGTTTCGTCGGCGGTGGCTTCGACTTCCAGCAGAAGGCCACCGCGGCGGTCGGTGCGACGTTCGGCGTCAGCGGGGAGAAGGGGCACAAGAACCAGCAGGACCACTCGATCGCGGGCAAGGACAAGATCGAGGTCACCGGGGACGCGGTCCGCTACGAGCTGGTCTACGACATCGAGGTGCGCCCGGTCGGCATGCGCGGTCGCAGGCTCAACGGCACGGTCACCGGCTACCAGTGGACGACCAAGGACCGGGCCGACCGCGCCGGGCTCACCGACTCCACGGCCCAGGACGACGGGTTCCGCTCGGGGGAGGACCGGACCCACTTCGGACCTGCCGAGCTCGAACGCGGCCAGGTCTCGATGGGCGTGTTCGAGGAGTTCACCAGCGGTGACGGCTTCTACCAGGCCGTCGCGCCGCTGCTGCGCAAGGTGCCGCTGCGCAAGGGGTGGCACCTCAGCACGAGCAAGTTCGTCCGTCAGTTCGACGATCCGGCGTTCTCCGGCGGGCTGTCCGCCAAGGTCGCCGACATCCTGGCCCGGGAAGACCGGCTGCGCACGGCGCTGTCCGACCAGGAGCTGGCTCACCTCGTCGATCTCATGCTGGGCCCCGGGCTGGAGATCCCCTTGGTGCGCAAGGGTTTCCTGCACGACTACCACACCACGGTCACCCTCAAGGCGACGATGGGCGAGCTCCGCGACGGCGACCTGCTGGACGCGGAGGCGGTGAAGGACGTCCAGCGGACCAAGGACGTCGTCGCGGGCGAGGGCACCGGGAGCAAGGAGCTGACCGCGGGCGGCGGCGTCCAGGGGCGGGTGATGGCCGGTCTCGGCGGGAACACCCGGACCAGCTTCTTCGGCGTGCTCCTCATGGGTGTCCGGGGCTCTCGCACGTGGTCCAAGTCCGCCTCGGTCACCTCCGGCGGCAACACCAACCTCGACCGGAAGCGAGGCGACGCGCTCGCCGAGGACGGCAAGGTCGGCGACCGGTCCTTCCGCCAGTTCCGTGCCGACCTGACCGTCAGCGCCGAGATCACCGCCGACGTCCGGCTCAACCGCGCGGCACGCAAGATCAGCTTCGGTTCGCCCGGACGGAGCCTGCCCAAGTCCCGTGCGCTGCCCGCGCCGCCGAGCACGACGATCGACGTGCGGATGCTGATCCCCGAGGTCTACGTCAGCCGGACCGACCCCCGGCCGGAGCCGGAGGCGGAGCGTCCCCCGAACCAGCCCCTGCCCAGCCCACCGGCGCCGCGGTCGCTGCCGCCAGGGACGTCCCGGTCCTTCGACGGCGTTGAGGTGGTCGCCTTCACCGGCGCCGCCGCGCTCAAGCAGTCCGCGCACGACATGCTCACCGATGCCTCCGGCGGTGACCCGATCATCCGCTTCCGGGACGGCAAGATCTCCGACATCCTCGGCAACCGGCTCGCCCCGGAGGTGCTGACGAGGGATCCCCGGCTGTTCAGCAGGCCCACCGTGGTCGAGGGGCTGCACCACCCGCGCCGCCGCGAGGACCTGTTCGCGTCCGTGGGAGTGTCGTTCAAGCCGACGCTGTCGGCGCGCCAGGTCACCGCCGAGGAGTACGAGGAAGCCACCCGGGAGATCGCGGGCAGCAGCAAGGTCACCGGCACCGGCGGCGTCAACGACCAGTACGGCGGCTACGTCGTCGGCGTCGGCATCCCCGCGAGCAAGAACGCCGAACCCACCGGCGGCAACGAGGTCAGCCCGCGCGGAGTCATCGTGGTGTCGGCGTCCCCGTACAGCGTCAGCCGGGGCACGAAGACCACCGGCGAGCTGGAGAGCGGCGAACGGCTCACCATCACCGAGCTGCCGCAGAAGAAGGTCCTCGCCCGCATCGACATCCACGCGGCCGTCGTCGCCGAGGCCCAGCGCAAGGGCAACCTGGACTTCGACATCACCTCGCCGAAAGACCCGCGCAAGGCGGGGGAGCTCATCACGCTGCCCGAGTCCGCGCTGGTCTGGCTCACCCCCAAGCAGCTGGAGGAGCTGAGCACCGGACGGCCGCCCCAGGAGGAGGAGCTCACCGCACCCCCGGACGACCGAGGCGTGCACGTGCCGTCCTCACTGCGTCCGGACGAGGTGGCGAAGCCGTCGATCGGACTCGGCGGTGTGATCGACCCGATCGACCTGACCGAGCAGATTCCCTTGCTGCGCCAGGACTTGACGCGCGAACTCGGCGCGAAGGTGGCACAGCGGCTTCTGCCGAGCAGCTCGGTGGAGACCGGACACGCCAACCACGCCGAGCTCATGCGGTTCCTCTCCGACGCCAACCGCATGGTCCACGGCCTGGTCAACGGCGGTCAGATCGCGCCGCTGCGGCTGGAGGACCGCTTCAGCGGCAAGACCTACTACGTCTCGGTCGACGCGAAGTTCACCGAAGCGCCCACAACGGGCGGCATCAAGCACGTCGGCAAGCTCAAGGTCACCAACACGGCGAAGCTGGGCACCAAGGAGGAGCGGAGCAGGGGACGCACCTTGCTGACCCTGCTCGCCTCGGCGCGCCCGGCCATGGGCATCAAACAGAAGACCGACTCGCCGCCACCGGGACAGCCGCTGCCGACGACCGGGAACGGACCTGCCAGCGGCGTGGTCGGCGCCGGTGCGGGCGTCGAGGTCGAGATCGGCGCGCGGGAACGCAAGAAGACCGACACCACCGCTGTCGAGTACTCCCAGTCCGGCGAGACCAGCGGCCCCGTCGCCGAGCACCGCGGGCGGCTGGAAGTCGACCTGCGCATCGAACGGCACGGCCGCACTGTGGCCTCGGCACCCGTGGTCCGGCAGATCGGGATCACCAAGCTCGCCGAGGAGTCCTTCCCGACACCGGAGCTGGACGGCAGGCTCGGCGCGGCGGAGGACACCAGGAGAGTGACTGCCACCCAGCTGTCCCCGGACACGTTGCGGGACTGGCGAGGGCAGCGCGAGGACGGCACGCCCGCGCCGCCGATGCCCAAGACCGGCACCTACTGGGCTGAGCATTTCTTCGGCGACATCGAGGTCATGCGGGAAGCAGCACGCCAGGCGCTGAGGGACTCCGGGGCGACGGTGACGCCGCAGGCCGAGGCGGCGCTGCGAGCCGGACTCACCCCGGCCACGGTGAAGGCGGCGTTGTCGGCAGGACTCGACGGGACGTTCCGGCTCTCGCTGCCCGCCGGGCTGGACCGCGACCTGGAGATGCACATCCGGCTCCCGCGTCCTCCCCGGTTCGCCAGCACCAGCGCGGCCGTCGAGGTCTCCTCCTCGCGGTCCACGACCGACGAGGAGGAGTCCGAGGTCGTCACCGGGCACGGGGCCAAGGTGATCCAGACGGCGCCCTTCGGTTCCGGTGGTGTCGCGCCCCCGGCGGGCAAGGACGACCTCAAGGAGGGACGCAAGGCCTTCGGCGACAAGGGAGCTTCCGGCGCTCGCCAGGTCACGGTGCTGGAGTCCCAGCCCTCGGCGAAGCTCACCAAGACCGCGAAACTCCACTCCTACCGGACCAAGGACCCGCAGTCGGCGACGGCGGTCAAGAGCGACGAGAAACTGACGCGTGCCGTGCTCTCCGGTGCGGACTTCCGCTTCGTCGCGCGACAGACGTCCTCCCCGATGTTCGGTGACCGCAAGGTCGCCGGGCGCGAGGTCCGCGTGCACGACGGTTACGCGCTGCGGATGCGCGACAGCGACGCGCAGACCATGACCGGCCACACCCTGCCGGAGTCACTCGTCAAGGCGACGAAAGACTTGGCGGACAAGGGAAAGAAGTGGTCGGAGGCAGTGCGCAAGCAGCAGGCCGCCCGCGCAGGGGCCGAGACCTCCGAACGCTCGCTGGACGCCGAGGACGGTCGGACGGCGCAGCAGCGGGAGAACCGGGATCGCCAACTGCGCGAGCTGACGCGGAGCATCACCGCGCAGGAGGAGCGAGTGCGCGAGCTGCGGGAGGAGTTCACCACCGACACCAAGCTGCTGGCCGGCGCGAAGAGCGATGTCGACATGCTCGCCGCGCTCGTGCTGGCGGCGGAGACCGACCAGGAACGCTCGGACCTCCAGTCAGCGCTGGACGAGGCGATCGCGGCCGCCAGCCAACGCGCGGAGGACCGATCCGCCGCGAGGACCCGGCTGGCCGAGGCCGAGGCCGAGCTGCGTTCCCTGGTCGACCGTCGGCACCGGCTCCGCACCGGCCCCACGCCGCAGTCGGACCCCGAGATCCTGGCGCGCCACACCGAGGCCCTGGAACGGGAGCGTGCGGCGGCTCGCGCCGAGCAGGCAGCGGAGCAGGCGTGGTGGGACGCCAAACACGCCTACGACCGCGAGATCGCCGCCATCTACGCGGCACAGGTCCCCGAGCCCGTCCGGCACCAGGAAGAAGACCTGCCGGGCGACCACCTGCCGGGCGAGTCCCACGAGATGCGGAACCTGGTCCTGGGCGACACCTGACCCGGGCACGCCGGAGCCGGTCGCTCAGCTCGCGGCGAGCGCGGTGAGCACGGCCCTGGCGGTGGCGTCGCTGGACTGGGGGTTCTGACCGCTGATCAGCGTGCCGTCCACGACAACCTTGCTGGTCCACGGCGCACCGGTCTCGACGATCGCGCCGAGCTCACGCAACCGCGACTCGACGAAGTACGGGGTGTTCTCCCCGACCCCGCCCTCGCGCTCCTCGGTGTCGGTGAAGGTGGTCAGCCGCCTCCCGGCGAAGGCGAAGCCGCCGTCGGTCTGGGTGGTGCTCAGCAGGGCGGCCGGCCCGTGGCACAGCACCGCGATGACCTTGCCCTGCGCGTCGGCCTCCCGCAGCAGCCTGCCGAGGTCGGGGTCGGTGGCGAGGTCCGCCATGGGCGCGTGGCCACCGGGGACGTAGACCGCGTCGTAGTCGGCGACGTCCACCGCCGACAGCGCCAGCGGGTGAGCCAGCTCCTCGGTGAGCCCGGCCAGCAGTGCCCGGAAGCGGTCGGCGTCACCGGGCTCGACCCCGCCGCGTGCGTCCAGGCTGATCGGATCGACGGTGGGGGCGGTTCCGCGCGGGGTGGCGAAGGAGACCTCCATCCCGGCGTCGCGCAAGACCTGGTGCGAGACCGCGAGCTCCTCGGCCCAAAACCCGGTCGGGTGCTGCGTGCCGTCGGCCAGCGTGAGGGAGTCGGCCGCGGAGACGACCATCAGAACCTTTGCCATCACATGCTCCTGTGGTGTGGGTGAACGTCGCTGGCAACGACTCTCGCACCGGGCTTCTTCCGCCCCCAACACGACAGTCATCACCAGACTTATGACTGAGCAGTGGCCGACGAGCAAGACCTACTACCACGACCACTCCGCGTCCTGCACCTGGTACCACCCCCTCACCATCGCTCCTCGCGCTCCTCGCGCTCCTCGCGCCCCTCGCCCACTCACCCCCTCGCCCTCGTGCGCCCCTCACCCCCTCACCCCCTCACTCCCTCACCCTCGTGCGCTCCTCACCCCCGTGCCCCCGTTTCGCGTTTTGTCACCTTGATGCGAAATGGGAGCGCTCTTTTGCGCATCAAGGTGACAAAACGCGAAAACCCCGGCCGCGCCAGTCAGCTGAGGCGCACGCCGGGGTACGGGGGTACGGCGGCCGCGTCAGTCGGCTGAGGCGCACGCCGGGGCACACCGGGGTACGGGGGCGGCGCCAGCTCGGGGCGTCGGGATGACGTGTAGGTCAGGCGCTTGCAATTCGAGTGTCCTTGCGCTCATTGAGTCGCGCAACCTGGTCACGTGTTATCACTTTGCTTATGACTCTGCCGGACCTCGACCTGCTGGCCACCTTCCTGGAGGTGCATCGAGGCGGGTCGCTCACGGTCGCGGCGACGCGACGGGGACTGAGCCAGCCCGCGGTGACCGGCCAGCTCGCCCGGCTGGAGCGGCAGGTGGGCGAGCCGCTGTTCGTCCGCACCAGGCGAGGCGTCGTCCCCACGGAACGGGGCGACGCCCTGGCGCGGGCCGTCGGCCCGCATCTGGACCAGCTCTCCGCGGCTCTGCGGGCCGACAGCGGTGTTCCCTCGGGCGTCGTGCGGGTCGGTGGTGCCGCCGAGCTGCTCGCGCTGCGGGTGCTGCCGACCCTGGCACCCCTTGCCGTGGGCGGGTTGAGCCTGCGGGTCGTGACCGGGCTGGCGCAGCCCCTGCTCGCCGCGCTCGCCGAGGGGGAGCTGGACCTGGTCGTCTCCGCGATCAAGCCGCCCGGCAACGCCTTCGCAGCGACACCGCTGGCCGACGAGGAGTTCATCCTGGTCGGCCCGGTCGCGCTGGCCCGCACCGTGGACCGCGCCCTGCTCGCCAGCGACCCCGCCGCCGCGCTGAGCCACCTTCCCCTGGTCGCCTACGCCGAGGACCTGCCGATCGTGCGCCGCTACTGGCGCACGGAGTTCGGTCGCAGGCCCCCGAATCCCGTCTCGGTGGTCGTGCCCGACCTGCGTGCCGTGCTCGCCGCGGTGGTCGCCGGTGCCGGGGTGTCGGCGCTGCCGCGCTACCTCGCCGAGCCCGCCTTGGCCGGTGGCTCGGTGGAGGTGCTGCACGAACCGCAGGTCCAGCCGTTGAACACGCTGTACCTCGCCGTGCGGCGCGGCGGACTGACCGACCCGGCCACCGCGCTGGCGCACGATCACCTGCTGGCCAAGGCGCGGACGTGGGGCGCGCTGTAGCGGCTTGATCATCTCAGCGGTCCGCGACACCATGTGGGGCCGGAGTCCGCCGTGTCGTGTGGGGGGTTGGTTGAGCAGACGTGTGGCACGACGCAAGCCCTCCGCTGGAGGAGGACGTCGCCTGGTCGTGAAAGTGCTTGAGGCGCTGGGGATTCTCCTCGGCGTGGTGGGTGTGGTCGTCGTCCTGCTCGGGCCGCTGGCGTGGCTCATCGGCGGTGACACGGTGCGTTCCCTGCCCGGCAAGGAGCGGGCCGACGCGATCAACGCCGTCCGGCAGTCGGTGCTCCTCGCCTGCGGTGGGGTGGTCACCGCGATCGGTGTCGCGTTCGCCGCCCGCACCTTCGCGCTGACGCGGCGCGGTCAGGTGACCGACCGGTTCGGCAAGGCGGTGACCCAGCTCGCCTCGGACACAGTGCAGGAGCGACTCGGCGGTGTCTACGCGCTGGAACACGTCATGGCGGAATCGCCGCGCGATCACGCCACCGTCCTGGAGGTGCTGTGCGCCTTCATCTGCGAACAAGCCCCCGCGCCGGGGAACGTGGATCCCACGGACTACTTCGCGCCTCCGTGGAAGCGCACCGGCCAACCCGATCTGCCCGAGCCCGGGACCAGGCCCGCGAGGGATGTCCAAGCGGCGATGACCGTGCTGGCCCGGCGGCCGGTCCGACCGGAGCCGCATCGTCCCATGCTCATCCGCGCCTCCCTCGCCGGGTTGGGTGCCCGCGAGTTCGAGTTCGAGCACGCGCCGCGCCTGACCTGGATGTTCCTCACCGCCGCTGACATGCGGCGAGCTGACCTCAGCGGCGCGGACCTGACGGGAACCATCCTCAACCACGCGGACCTGCGGGGCGCCGTGCTGAGCAGGGCATGCTTGAACAGCTCCCGACTCCGTCACGCGGACCTGCGGCACGCCGTTCTCGTCGGTGCCGACCTCACCGGTACGCATCTCAACGGAACGAACCTGACCGAGACCGGCGGGCTCACGGCGGAGCAACTGTCCGTGGCGCTCATCGACGAGGACACGATCCTGCCCGAGCCGCTACGCGACGACCCGTGGGTCCTCGCGCGGATCGCTGCCTGCGCCGCGTGGTCGCGGTCGAAGGTGCGCACCTCCCAGTGCCCACCAGGAACCCCGCGACCCGACTGATCTATTTTTCGGTCGGCGTTTCGGTCGAGCCGGCCGCGACCGGAGCAGGGGCTTCGTTTTCGTTGCGTCGCAACCCTGTTCTGCTGGCGCTCGACGTTGGGGCACATGATCGCATCACGCGCTCGCGCGCGATGACCTCGGCTACCGACAACGGGGGAGTCCATTCATGTATCGCGCTTCCAGTTGGCGAGTCGCAGCGGGCGGTTCCGCGATCCTGTTGGCAGCCGCCGTACTCGGCGTGGTGCCCGCGCACGGCGCGGAACCCGCGAGCACCTGCGTCAAGGGCGGGGCGAAGTTCTCCGCGCCGCCGGCTCCGACACAGCCGAACCGGTACTACATGGCTCGGCACATCAGCGTGACCGTGCTGGGTAACAGCGGCGGCGGCCTGGGAGAACTCGCGAAGGGAACCACCGGAACGGACGGTCAGTACCGAATCTGCTTCGCGGCATCGAGGTTGAACCGGCTCATCGTCCGGTTGGCCACTGAGAACGACGTGTGGGCGACCCTGGACAAGGACAACAACCCGTACGGTCTCACCGCGTCGCTGTCCGATGTCCCGGCCGCCGCGGAGGTCGACTTCGGTGTGCTCGCGCCCACGGGCGGTGATGATCCCGCGTGGCACGCCTTCGACACGCTGAACAACCTGTTCCCGGTCGTCAAGGCGGCCACCGGGTGCTGGACCGCGAACGACGCGCAGGGTGCGTGCCGCAAGATCCTGATGAAGTGGTGGCCCGGTTCGACGGAGCCCACCGAGTACCGCTTCGCCGAGAACACCGTCTACCTCAGCGACAAGTCACCCGACTCGCAGCACATCGTGTTGCACGAAGCGGGGCATTCCCTGATGTGGAAGCTGTTCGACCACACGTGGTGGCCGGACGACAACTGCGCCGGGCACCAAGCTCACCGGAAGCTGACCAGGCGGTGCGCCTGGACCGAGGGGTTCGCCGACGCCGTCGCGGGTCACATCAAGGGCGACAACGCCTACGTCGACGAGAACGGCGGCACCGTCGACCTGGTCAACCACGAGCCGCACGACCCTGGTAAGCCCCTGATGGTCAACGGGCCGGACCGGAACTGGAACGACGGCGACGACACGCAAGGCCGGGTTGCGGGCTCATTGCTGGAGTGGTGGGCGTATCCCGGAAGCGGCGGCCTGAAGGGGACAGTCACCCACCTCGATGGGAGCAACAACCCGCGGCACGACAACGCAGGACCGGCCAACTTCGAGGAGTACTACGGTCGCGCGGACATGCTGAACAAGAACCCGGACGCCAAGAGCATCTTCTCTGACAACACGATCACGTACTGATCGAAACCGGTCCGTGGCGAGCTGAGAACGGTGCGGGACTTCAGGACACGCTGGCCGACAGCGCACACGCCAGTTCGGTCCTGCCGTGGATTCCGAGCTTCCGGTAGGTGTTGGTCAGGTGTACTTCGACGGTGCGCAGGCCGACGAACAGTTGCTGCGCGATGTCCGTGTTGGTCGCACCAGTCGCGGCCAGGCTCGCTACGCGCCGTTCACTGGGGGTCAGCGCCTCGGTGCCGTGCACGCGCCTGCTGCGGGGGCGGCCACCCGCCGCCTTCAGTTCGACCAGCACTCGTTCGGACAACGCGACAGCTCCCATGCGCTCGGCCAGATCCAGGGCTTCGCGCAGCCGGTCCCGCGCCGGAACAGGCTGATCGTCGCGCAGCAGCAGAGCGCCCAGGTCGGCGAGCGAGTGCGCGTAGTCCAGTCTGCTCGGCGACCCGCTGAGCCGCCGCACGGATTCGTGCAGCAGCTCCAGTGCCTGACCGCGCGGCTCGACCAGTGCCCGGGTGCGGAACGCGGTTCCCTTGGCGTGGTCGGTTCCCCACTGGTCGGACAGGGTCGCTGTGCGCTCGGCGAGATCACGGGCGTCGGCCGTGCGTCCCAGCGTGAGCAAGGCGGTGACGGTCTCGTAGTGGCAGGGGTAGACGAAGGGATTGCTGAAGCCGCAGCGCTCGACCATGTCCATCGCCTGCTGGAAGTCGGCGAGTGCCCGGACGGGGTCTCCCTGGACCAGCCGGAGCCGTCCCCTTGCCTGGAGGACCCTGACGAAGAGCAGGTGGTCCGGTAGCCCGCCGCCCAGGTCCCAGCGCCGGAGCAGCGCCTCGGCGTCATCGACGAGCATGCGGTCCACCAGCACGTCCAGCAGCCCGCCCGCGGTCGCGGCGACGTGCGAGCTTCGCGCGCCGACTCCGAGGTGGTCGATCCGGATGTCGATGGACGCCTGGAGATCGGCCTGGGCCTCCAGCAGACGCCCGCAGCGGTACTGGTACTGGCCGCGGTGGCTGATCCAGACCGCGTAGGTGAAGACCGACCCCGTCGCGACGGCGTCCTTGACGGCTTGGTCGCTGAACTGCCAGCCGACCTCCACGTCGTCGGCGGCCGCCAGCGCCAGCGCCGCGCCGCCGAAGGCGACCGCGTCGCTGCGGGTGCACGGTCGCAGCTCCAACGCCCGCCGTCCGCACCGGATCGCCTCGGCCGCCGATCCGGTGCGCACGGTCTGCTCGTAACCGCGGAACGCGGCGGCCAGCCCCTCGACGGGGGTGCCCTCGTGACCGGTGAGCCTCAGCTCGGCGCAGCGTCTCCACGCGGCGGTGGCGAACTCGGGCACCAGCGTGCCCAGGAAGACCTCTTCGATCTCCGGCAGGGTGAGACCCGAGTCCCGCGACGCGATCAGCTGCCGGGTCTGCTGGAGCTTGCCGATCGCCTCCGGGTAGCGGTCGTTCACGCACAACGCTCTGCCGAGGAGCACCGCGGAGCGCTCCCGTTCGTCGTCCTCTGCGGACAGGTGGATGCCCTCGGTCAGGTTCGCGATGGCGGTGGGGAGATCCGTTCCCAGTTCGACGGTGCCGAGACCGATCAGGGCGCTGGCCCTGCGGGAGCGCGCCAGCGGCTCGCCGAGCGCCCGCCGCAGGTAGGCCGCGACGCTCTCCGGAGCGCCGCGCTTGGTCGCCACCATCGCCGCGTCCATCAGCACGTCCGAGACCCACTGCTCGCCGACGACGGGAAGCCGGAGCACGTACGCGGCGATCCGTTCGCGGTCCGCGCCCTCGTCGAACAGCGTCCGCGCGGCCCGTCTCCGCATCAGGTTGGCGACGCTCGGCAGCATGCCGTCCGCGATCGCGGCGCGGACCACGGCGTGGGTGAAGGAAACCGTGTGATCGTCTCGGCCGACCATCAGGCCGGCTCGTCGCATCCGGTGCAGTATGTCGTAGACCACGTCCGGTGCCGTGTCCGCGACCGCGCCGATCATCTCCGGCGACGCGCCGTCGCCGAGGACCGCCACCGCCTCGACCACCGTGACGCCGTCGGGCCCCAGTTGGTGGACCAGGTCGCGGACGAGCCGGTCGACCTCCTCGGGGCCGTACTCGGAGATCCGGGTGGCGCTGGCCGCGTCGGGGGGTAGCGCCTGCTGGCGGCAGGTGCTCAGCAAGGCGGTGAGGAACAAGGGATTGCCGCCTGTGGCAGTGCGGCAGGAGGCGACGAACTCGGCGGCCGGCTGGTCCAATGTGGAATGGACGACCTGCTCGACGGCGCGTTCGTCGAGTCCGGTCAAGCGCATCCGGTGGTCGAAGCGGGGCAGCGTGAGCTGGTCGTCCGTGGGAAGCATGCCGCCCCGGTGCGTCGCCAGGACCACCACGGGCAGTCCTTCCAGCCGCCGGAACAGGTAGGCCAACCAGCGCAGGGACGCCTGGTCGATCCACTGCGCGTCATCGATCGCGAACACCACCGGGGTGGTTTCGGTGAGCCGGACGGTGAGCCAGTACAGACCGTGCAACACGGTCGCCGAGGTGTCGGCCCAGCCGGAGTGCTCCTCGGGCATCAGCGCGTCCGGGGCGAAGAGGGGACCGGCGAGCGCGGCGGGCCCGTCGAGCAGCGACGGGTCGCGGAGCACCGTCCGCTCCAGCAGCTGGCGGACCACACCGAACCCGAGATCCTGCTCCAGCCGGTCGGCGCGGGCGGTGAGCACCCTCATCCCGGTGTCGGAGGCGCGGCGGGTCACCTCGGTGAGCAACGCCGTCTTGCCTATGCCCATCGGACCGTCGATCAGCACTGTCGCCTTCTCGCCGGAACTGGCCTTGGTGAACAGGGATACCAGCGTGTCCACCTGGGGCTCGCGCCCAACCAGCATGCCGGGGCCTCCTCAGGGCACAGGGAAGTCATTCTCGGTTTACGCAACCGTGCGGAGAATACTTCCTTGCCGCAAATGCCAGGCAAGCTGGTGGGGAGATCCACCTCAATCGAGTGAACACGTTGCTCTTGCGATAGTATCCAGATCTTCTTGATCGATTGCGGGAAAGAATGCCGTTATGGCCGCATCCGCTGTTGCCGATTCACGGTCGGCGGGGGGTCAGTAATCGCGATTCGTGACCGTGATGGCCAGCTCGGTCAAGGTGGCCTGGGTCTCCGTCTCCAGCAAGCTGTCCGTCAAGTGGGACAGGGCGGCCGTGCGGTGCTCTTCGATCAGGGCGTTGACGGAGGCCAATGCGCCCGTTTCGCGAATGATGTCCTGGATTTTCCCGATCCCGTCCCTGTCGAGGTCCGGATTTCCGAAGAGGGCGTCCAGTACGGCGCGTTGTGCCGCGGTGGCGCGTGAACGAGTGAGATCCATCATGACGGTGTGCTTTCCGGCTCGAAGGTCGTCTCCTGCCGGTTTGCCGGTTCGCTCGGTGTCGCCGAACACGCCGAGCACGTCGTCGCGCAGCTGGAACGCCTCACCCAGTGGACGGGCGTACGCCGCGTACCGCGCCCTGAGCTCGGGGCCGCCGTCCGCGAGCAGGGCGCCCAACTCCAGCGGGCGGCCCACCGTGTACCTGGCGGTCTTGTAGTCGATGATCAGCCGGGCGCGCTCGGACGAGCCGCCGCCGCGCGCTGGTCCCAGCAGATCCAGGTACTGGCCCGCCATGAGCTCGGTGTGCATCTGGTGGAAGGCGGGCTTGGCCCTGCTGATCGCCGCCTCGCTCAGGCCGCACCCGTCGAACATCTGCGCGCACCACGAGAGGCAGAGGTCGCCGAGCAGGATGGCGACGGACGTCCCGAATTCCTCCGGTGAGCCGTGCAGGTCGCCCAGCCGGTGCCAGCGCGCGAACCGCCGGTGCATCGTCGGAAGGCCTCTTCGCGTGTCGCTTGAGTCCATGACGTCGTCGTGGATGAGCGCACACCCCTGGAGGAGTTCGAGAGCGGAGGCGGCGACGAGGATTCCTTCGTCGTCAGGGGCTCCGCCCGCGCCGCGCCAGCCCCAGTAGCAGAAGGTGGACCGAAGGCGCTTGCCGCTGGAGAGGACGAACTCGCGTAGCGCGGTGGTCATCGTGCTGAGTTCGGGGTCCACGTCCCGCAGGATCTGGTCCTGATCGTCGATGAAGCGCAGGAGGACGTCCGTGACGCGGGCTCTGAGGTCATGGGGTGCGACCGGCTCGTGGTGAGGTGGTGGCAATGTTGTGAGAGTCATCTTTGTGTCCCCCGGGCTGCGCGAATTCCTGGGTTATCGGCACGTTGCCGATACGTGCGCACAGTGAAGCAGTGGGCTGGTGTCGGCGCACCGAAGACTTTTGCGGTGGCAACCGAAACTTCGGTGAGTTTTCGGTGACGTCGGGTCTATTGCCTTCTAGTCTCGCCACCTATGACGCGCACACACCATCGGTTGGGTGCAACGACCATCCCGTGCTACGGCCTGGATCTGTACTGCCCGTTTCCTTTGGCTGTCCATCCCGAAGCGGCGAGCGTGGAAGAACACCTGGTCGCATGGGAGCGCCGGTTTTCCCTGACGAGTGGTGTGATGGCGAAGAAGCGGTTCGAGCAAGCCAGGCTCGGTCGCCTCGCGGCATGTATGAACCCGGTGAGTCGCAGCCTCGCGGTCGACGCCGAATGGGTCGCGTGGGGCGTGCTGCTCGACGACATGTTCGACGACGGGGATCCCCCGATCTCGGTCGCCGAGGCGCGTGAGATCAAGCGGGAACTGCTGGCCGTGGTGCCCATCGATCCGGAGCCGACGCCTGGCGCCGAACTCGGGTTGGCCGCGGCTCTCGGTGACCTTTGGTGTCGAGTCGCCCCCGCGGCGCCGTTGTCGTGGCGCACTCGCTTCGTGCGCGACCTCGGTGACACGCTCGACAGCCTGGCCGAGGGGATCGCCGACTGGAGCTCCGGAACCCCGCCCTCAGTCGAGGCGTGTCTCTTGCTTCGTCGCCGTTGCAGCGGGATAGCACCGACCCTGGACCTGATCGAGGTCACCGCCGCGACGGCCCTACCGGAGGAGGTCGTCGAGACCGCCGAGTTCCGGTCGCTTCGCAACGCCGTCAACGACGTTGTCTGTGTGACCAACGACGTCTTCTCGTTGTCAAAAGATCTCGCTCAAGGCGAGATGAAGAACATTGTCATCGCAATGCGGCACGCGGAACGGCTCGACTTGGCCGAAGCCGTTGACCGAGCGGTGCGCCTGGTGGCGCGGCGGACCCACGACTTCGAGCGCGCGGAACGCGATCTGTCCGCTGTCGCTGGTCGCACCTGGGATCAGGTCGAGCGCGTCGTCGAGAGCATGCGGTATTTCATGTCGGGATGCCTGGACTGGCATCGCACCACATCCGAACGTTATAGCGGTGTCGGTCAATGGTGAGGGTGGTGTGACCGTGCGCAAGTACGGGCAGTTGAGCAGGATTCTTGAGCTCGACCCGGTTTCGGATCATTCTGAGATCTATCGACTCTCCTTCGGCTACGAGTTTCCCTGGGAGTACCGGATCGCCGGGCGGGTAGCCCTGCTGAACACGTTCTGCGCGCCTTCCATCTCCGAGTTGCTCATAGCGTCGCAGGGCTTCGTCGAGGACAACCAACGGCGCTACGACAACACGGCGATCCTGATCACCGAGCTCGCGCACAACGGGTACGACTCCGCGCGGGGCCGCCAGGTGATCAGCATGATGAACCGGGTCCACAGCCACTACGCGATCAGCAACGAGGACATGCTGTACGTGCTGGCCGGGCTGATCTTCGACCCGATCGCGTGGATCGACCGGTTCGGCTGGAGGCCGCTGTCCCGGCATGAGAAACACGCGACGTTCCACTTCTATCGCGAGGTCGGCCGTCGTATGGCCATTCGGGACATCCCGGAGTGCTACGACGAGCTGCTCCAGTTCAAGCTGGACTACGAACGGACGCGCTTTCGCTACGCCGCCAGCAGTCGTGAGCTGGGCGAGCGATCCCTGCGGCTGATGTGCTCGTGGTACCCCCGGCCGGTTCGCGGCGTCATCCGGCGGGGTGTGCTCGCCCTGCTGGACCCGCTCCTGCTCACCGCGTTCGGCTACGCCCCGCCATCGCCGGTGACCCGTTTCCTCGCCGTCAAGGCGCTGCGCCTGCGTGCGCGCGCGGTGCGCCTGCTCCCCGCGCGGAAGGCCGTCGCGCCGGTGGTCCGGGATCGCGACAACCATTCCTATCCCGGTTATCCGGAGGCGTACGACCTGCCTGATCTCGCCCGCAGCGGACCTCCCACAGGCATTGACCCACGATGGCTGAGGCCAAGCAGACATGAACCGCATCGTTCGTCCAGCTGACTGGTGTTCCTTCCAAGGACCGGGTGCCAGTGCGTCGCTGCTGGACTTGTTCGCCGGTCGACCGAAACTCGTCCTCTGCGGACTTCCAGGGGAGGAGAACGGGAGTGCTCTCTCGGGTCCTGCACGGTTGGTCGGCGATGTTCTGGACATGCTGCGCATGCACGTGCGGGACACAACCCTGGCTCTCGTGTCCGCCTGTTCGGTGTCCGAAATCGCGGCGGCCAAGAACTCGGCAGGCTGGAACATTCCTTGGGTCGCGTCTCATGGCTTCGGCCTCGTCCACGGACCGCCTTCTGGTCACACGTTGACGCTCGACGCCTTTGCTCACTACGGCATGGATGTGCACTGGACGTACACGGCCGCTGTTCAGCACGAGGGTGACCTTCTGCGTCATCTTCGGACCTGCCTTGATCCGGAGAACGCATGGCCGGGGCTCGACCGAGCTGTGGACGAGGTGGACAAGGACCGAGAAGTTAGGACTTTTCGGTTGTCTGCCGGGGAGGACCTGCGCATTCTGCGTTCACGGTCCTAGTGGAGGAAACATGTCGACCCCGTATGACGACGAGATCGAGGCGCTGCTGGCGCGGTACGAGCAGCAGCGGCACGACGCCGTCGACTGTCATCGGCGGATGCGTGAGGTGTCGGTGACCGTCACGGCTCCGAAGCGGGCGTTGACCGTGACCGTCGGGCCCCAGGGTGAACTGACCAATGTGGACTTCCCGACCGGCGCTTATCGGACGATGGCGCCGAAGGAGCTGGCCGCATTGCTGATGAAGACCGTGGCCACGGCGCGGGAGCAGGCGTTGGAGTCGGTGGCCGAGGTACTGGCCGGTGTGTTCCCCGGTGGCCTGGACGTCGCCGGTCTGCACGCGGGGCGGGCCGGGGTGGAGGACCTCCTGCCGGAGCGGCCGCCCATGCCCGCGTTCGTCAAGGACGCCCTCAACGGCGGAGGAGCACTGTCATGAGCGAGCGCAGACTCAGCGTCAACACCGACCAGCTGCACAGCGCGGCGGACGGCGTCCGGCAGCTCGCCGACGACGCCCAGTCCGCGGTGAGCCAACTGACGGCGGCACTGGCCGCTAAGGAGGGCTGCTGGGGCAACGACAAGCTCGGCAAGGCCTTCGCGCAGGACTACGTGCCCAAGAAGAACGAGATGAGCGAGTACCTGGGCAAGCTGGTGACCGCGGTGCGCGGCACTGGCGAGGCATTGGGCAAGACCGCGAAGAACTTCGCCGACGCCGAACGGGCGGCGGTGGACGCGGTTCCGGTGATTCCTGAGCGCCCCGGGACCTGACGGCTGTGGGACAGGTACCTCCCAGCGCGAACCGCTTCTTCGAGATCGTCGTCGGTCAGGAGTGGCCGGAGGCAGACGAGGACGAGTTGTTCGCGCTGGGGCGGGCGTGGGAGCAGGCCTCGGTTGAGTTGAAGGCTTTGGCCGGGCGGATGGATGGTCCGTTCGCGCTGGCGTTGTCGGCGGTGGAGGGCGCGGCCGCGGATGCTTTCCGCGGGCATGCGGAGAAGTTGCGCAAGGCGGTGCCCGAGTTGGCCGGGGCCGCGCACAGTCTGGGCAACCACGCCCGGCAGACCGGGTTGAACGTCGACTACGCCAAGAAGATGATCGTCCTGACGCTGGTGTGGCTGGCGGTGGAGGTCGCGCTGGCGTTGGCGTCGTTGTTCGGCGCGGTGCTGGTGCCGGCGCTGACCACGGCGGCGCAGATCTCGGTGCGGATGGTGCTGCGGCAGTTGTTCCAGGCGCTGCTGCGGGGCGCGACCTGGCGAGCACTGGCTCGCGGTGCGCTCCTGGGTGCGTTGCGCGGCGCGCTGGTCGGCGTCGCCTTCGACGGGGTCATCCAGACCAGCCAGTTCATCGAGGGAAATCGGCACGCGGGCGAGTGGGACGCGACGAAGACGGGGCACGCGGCCGCCTTCGGCGCGATATCGGGTGCCTTCGGCGGGGTGTTCTCGGTGGCGGGGAACATGGCCGTTGCCAAGCCGATCAGCACGATCGCCAACCGGGCGCTGCGAGGTGCGGCCAAGGTCGGCAAGACGGTGATCGAGGCCGGTGCCGCTGGGGCCGCGACCGCCGCGGTGATGATGCCGCTCAACGACGGTGAGTTCGACTGGCGCGCGGTGACCTCCGGGGCGATCGGGGGCATCGCCGCCGCGCGGGGGCGGCTGCCCAATGCCCTCACCAGCGGTCTGAAGTCCTTGCTGCACGGTCCCGGCGCGGGCGCGGAGGGAGGCCTGAGGACCCCGGTCGCCGAGGCGGCCTCCCCGTCGGCGAAGAAGGGCTTGCCGGCACTCGAAAGCCCCGCCACCACAGGGACGAAAGACCTCGCCGGAGCAAGTCCCTCCACAATGGACAAGAGTGTGGGTGTCGGCCGGCCCGCGACGGAAACCAACTCGCCCACCGGTTCCCGGGCGACCGAGCCGACAGTGGTGTCCACTTCGGACCAGCGGCTGCCGTCGGTGTCGTCGGAGCAGGCGAAGTCCTCCTCCCGTTCCCCGGTCGGCGACTCCACGCCTGCGCAGGCAGCGGAGCGCCCGGTTGTCACCTCACAGCAGGTGCGGCCCACCGTCGAACCTGGTTCGTCCCGCGCCACGGAGTCCCCGGCGGCGACCGCGGCACCCCGTTCCGAGGCCACGCCCGCGGTCAAGGATGCCTTTCCTGGCAAGGGGATCCCCCTGGGCAGGGACGGGGTTTCACCAGCGGTGCAGGGCGGCCCGGAGACGATGGCCAGCTTGCACAAGCAGGCGATGGAGCGGGCCGCGCAGCGGGGAGAGGAGCCACCGCCGCCGCCACCGCCGACGCGAGATGTGCCGCTGGCGCAGCGGACGGCCACGGTGGACCAGATCCGGGCGAGCACCGACACCGCGTCCGCGAGCACGGCTACTCAGCACGAGCCGTTCGCCGGCAAGGGAAGGCAGCTGGGTGGGGGCACGGAATCCCCACGTGTGCACCCCGACTCACCGGAGACGCGGGCGGAGCTGGACGCGGCGCGCCAGCAGCGGCAGGAAGAACGGGCCAAGGCCCTGCCGCGGACCGAGACCCCGTCCGAGTCGGGTCCGGTGCGCACGGCGAGCGATCCCGAGCGGGTGAAGGCGTTCCTGGAGCGTCAGGCGGAGCGGGCGAAGCAGGCCGAGACCGCCGCACGGGTGGACGCCGAACGCAGGGCCACCGAGTCCACGCCCGAGGTCGACCCGAAGCGAGTGGCCGCCGACGCGGAGCGGGTGAGGGCGTTCCGTGAACGTCAGACCGAGCTGGCCAAGCAGGCCGAGGCCGAAGCGGCGGCACGCAAGGAAGCAGACCGCAGAACAGCGGAGGCGGTGCGGGACAACAGCGCCGCGCTGCGGGAGATGGACCGGCCGGGCCAGATCGCCGACCAGGCCAGGCGGCACAGGGAGGCGGAGACCGCTCGGCAGGGGCACAGCGACGCCGAGACCGCCGCCGCGGTGAGGAAGAACAGCGAGTCGCTGCGGGAGATGGACCGGCCGGGCCAGATCGCGGATCAACGAGAGCGGGCGAAGAACTCCGGGGAATCGCCCGAAAGCCCAGCTCGCCCGCCGCGCAGGCAACCGCGGGTGGTCACCGTGGACGAGATCCTCGGCACCGACCGGGACCAGCCCCACGGCGACCTGGCGCCCAACAACCCGGGCGGGGACGGCCCCGGTACGGCGACCACATCGCGCGGCGGAAGCCACACCATGGTGGAGATGCCGCCCGCCCCCGTCCGCGAACCCGCGGTGATCGACGAGGCCGGGCCTCAGCGCGAGCACCCCGCCCCGGACCGGCCGGACGCCACTGTCCCCGCGAACAAGCGATCGGATCCGATCGACACCCCGGCTCCGGACACCCCGGCGGGGGCCGGCAAACCCGCCACGCCCCTGCGGCCGGACACGAGCCCATCGCCCGCGGTGGAGTCCGCGACGGCTGCCCTTCCGGGCACCACGCCGACCGGACCGGACATCGGCACGTGGCGACCTGCGTGGGTGGACGGCGATGTGGAAACCGGCCCGGTCCCCGACAGACCGGTCGACGTGGACGTGCCGGGACCGGTCGGTGAACAGCCACCTCCGCCCGCGCTGCCGCCGGTGCCGGAACTGCTTGCCACATGGGAAGAGCACCGGGCCGATCTCGCGGCGGACTTCACCGCACGGACACAGGACGTGGTCCAGCTCGATCGTGCGCTCCGTGCCGCCCGGGCCGCGCTCGCAGGCGAGCTGGAGGCTCACGGCCCGCTGTCCGCGACGGCGGAGCACGCGGTGCGGTCCGCCGTCGACGCGTCGGTCCGGCATCGGGTCTCCGAACTCCAGGCCACCGAGAACGGCCTGTCGGATATGACCGCCGCGGCCGAGTTCGACAGGTTGCTGCGCGGCCTGCCCGACTGGGTGCAGCTCGGCGGTGAGCTCGACGGGCTCCTCGGTCGTGTCGATCCGCTCCTGCGAGAGCACCGGGACGACCACCGTCCGGCGGCGGTCGAGCGCGTGCGGGACGCCTTCGTCGACGCCGTCGTGACTCCGGTGCGCGACGAGGTTCACCGCAGTGGCGTTCAGCCACTGGCATCGGAACGACGTCAAGCACTGCTGGACGCGGCGGAACAGCGATTCGCCGAGTTCGCGCCCGAAGTGCCCGCACGCGTGGCCGTCGAGAGCACGCTCGAATCCGTTGCCGCCGAGCTCCGCGAGGTCATGCTCGACGTCCTCGATGACGACCAGGTGCCCTTGGCGGGGGCGAGGAACATCGTCACCGCGCGGCTGGGAGAGGTTGCCGACGCGATCCGGGAGTGGCAGAACGGCACGGCGCTGGCGGATGTCTCGCAGCACGAGCTGGACGTCCTCGCTCGGCTGGCGGCAGAGCTCCAGAGTCGTGCGGCGTTCGGGCTGATCGGTGACGTGGCCGCGGCGCAGTGGCGGCAGCGGGCCGAGGAGCGGGTCAGGCGGGCGTTCCTCGACCGCTACCGCGAACTGCTCCACCAGAGCAGGCCCAGAATCGGGGCCGGAGCGGATCCGGTGGACGTCGTTCCCGCCGCGTTCAACCGCTTCGGCCGCGGCGTGATCGACGACGTCGTCGCCCGGGTCGAGATCGCCCGGCGGGGGCGGCCGGGTACCGATCCGCGGGACCGGTTGCTGGACGAGGCGATCGAGCGGATGCGGGCGGATCTCGGCCGACGGGTCGAGGACGACCTGGAGTTCGAGCTCCGCGCGGACGGCGCGCTGCGGCGAGGCGCCGAGGACTTCGCCGCCATCGCCGGGCCGCACGCGGTGCAGGCGGACGTGCTCGACCGGTTCGGTGCCGACTACCGGAGGGAGCTGACCTCCAGACTGCACGAACTGTGGCGCCGGCAGAACGCGGAGAAGTGGGCGGAGCGGGAGAAGGAGACCGGCGACGCCTTCGGCGTCCCCAGCGAGCGGAATGCCCGGCCGGAGCCGGCGGCGGCGACAATCCTGCCGGACGAGCCCGCACGAGGCGGGACGGAACGCTTGTGGCGCAGGGACGCGGCCGAGTGGCAGGCGATCCTGGACGCCGACGCCGGTGGCCGCACCGAGCCCGACACGGCGCTGATCAGGCATCCCGAGGTGTTCCCGGCGACCAGGAGCGACGCATGGGCGAACCTCACCCGTGCCCGTCAGGACCTCGCCCGGGTCGTGGTCTCCCGCGATGAGGCCCTGGCGCGCGTCGCTGCGGGCGGGGCGGGAAGCTCCCGCGACGCCGAACCGGCGACCCTGGCCGGGGTCGAGGACGCCGTGCGGGCCGCGCGGAACGAGCTCGGACGGGCAGAGGCGGACCTGCGTGCCTGGGGCAACGACCCGAACCGCCTGACCGAGGCGCACCGCCGGTGGTTCGCCGACTCGCTGCGGGAACGCCCGCGGCTGCCCGGGGGTGTGCAGAACACCGCGGTCCAGTCCGAAGTGGACACCGGGACCGAGGCTCCCGACGATCTCCTCGCCGAGCTCAGGGCCTCGGTGGCCGAAGGAGTTCCCGCCGGGGAGGAGCTGCTGGGACCTGACCCGTTCGGCCTGCGTCAGGCGCCACCACCACCGGAGTTCCTGGAGGGCTTCGACTTCCGGGCAGTTCATGCGGACCAGTTGCCGGCGTTCTTCGAGGCCATCGGCCTGACCCGTTCCCGGCCGCGGGGGCGGCTCTCCGCGGCGGGCTTGGCACGTGATCCGGAGCGCGTCACCGTCGGGCTCCGTCCCACCGCCGAGCAGCGGCGGTGGGGAGTGTGGCTGGAACCGGACCGGGGGACCCCGGTGGACCTGCCCCCGCTGCCCGAGCGCACCGAGATCCCGCACCAGGTGCACTCGATCTGGCTCGGCGGGCCACTGCGAGCCACCGGCAGCGGCGCGGTCTTCCGCCGCAACCTCACTGACGCCGTGCGCGAGCACGGGGAGTGGGGTGATGTCGTGCTGTGGACCGACGTGCCGCGCGAGAGGGTCGAACAGGCCCGCGCCGCCGGAGAGACGGCGTCCGCTCAGCTGCGTGACGTCAGGGACATGGTGGAGTGGGCCGAGAACACCGGAGTGCTCCTGGTCAACGTGGACGAGGTGTTCTCGGCCGCCGCGCCGATGACACTCAACGAGCCCTATCGCGTGGAGCTCGCCAAGCAGGTCGGGCCCGGTTACGCGGCGGCGAGCGACATCCTGCGCCTGGAGATCCTGCGTCGCTTCGGCGGTGTCTACAGCGACGGCGACAACCGGATGTGGCCCACCGACGCCAGGGGCAGTCTTCCCGCCAGCGTGCGGCAGATCGCCGAACCGTCCGATGACCCGGAAACGGGCCACGGCTTCGCGGTGCACCGAGTGGGCGGCTGGGGTGTGGGCAACTCCGCGATCGTCGCGTTCGCCCGGCACCCGTTCCTGGACATCTACCTGGGGCGCGTCGCCGAGCGCTACGGCATGGGCCAGCGGGAGCTGTACCTGAGACAGCAGCATCAAGTCGGCCTCGACGTACTGGAGTCCGGTGAGCGCGCGACCTGGACCGAACACGGTCTTGCCCGGCGGGCGTACCGGAACTCGGTCATGCACCGCACGGGTCCGTACGTGTTCCGCGATGTGGCCGTCGACCTGGGCCTGCGCTCGGACGGCGCTCACCAGATGCCGGCGGTCCGAGGCATCCAGGTCGGCAACGCCAACAGCTGGCTGGACGCCGAACCGGAACCGCAGGCCGACGATGCGAGCCCGGAGCCCGTCGCACCGGACCGCGCGGAGTCCCTCGACGTGGTCAGGCGGGTCGTGGCCACCCTCGTTCGCGAGCTGAGCAACCGGCAGGGAGACCTGCACCTCACCCTCGTGGAGCCGGTCGTGTCCCGCCAGCCCGACCCCGCTCGGGTGTGGACGGCCGTGCTGCGGTTCATCGCCGAGGACCCGGCACTGGCCATGCGGGTGCGCACGGTGACCGACCACCGGCACGACGCGGACGGGGACGTGACCGTGGTGCTGCCGCAGGAGGCTTTGCGGCTGCTGGACTTCCAGAACCGCGAGCACCGGTGGTGGCTGGGCGAACGGCAGCGACCGGTGTGGATGTCCACTGCGGATGATCCGGCGCTGCCGAGCAGGCCGGTGTACACCCGGGCCGAACGCACCGGGTACGTGGTGTGGCACCGGCCGATCGCCGAGCTGCCCAGGGACTTCGCCGAGTACTTCTTCGCCCCCGACGCGCACCAGGACCGCTACCACCGCCCGGGCCACGTCGAGGTGAGCCTGAGCCGGCCGCGGTTGGTTCCGGAGGCGGGACGGCTGGTCGAGGTCCGCGTCGACGCCGGTGGGGCGATCGAGCTGACCGCGACGATCGAGCGCCACCGTGCCGAGGGCGTTGCGTTGCCGCCCGAACTGGCGGAGATGACCCCCGAGGACGCGGCCGGACGGCTGTGGCTGCCGCGGCACACCCTGGATCGGGCGCACATCACCGCGATCCGGCGGCCGGGAACGCTCCGACGCCGGGACACCGCCAACGGCAGGGGACTCACGGGCGTCTCCCTGGGAGAGCTCTACCTGCACAGCAGGGGAAGCGGCGCCCAGGAGTCCGGCCCCATCCCGGAGGCCGTGCTGATCGGCGCATCCGGTCTGGTGCACACCTACAACCACTACCCACTGCGGTTGGACGGTCCGGACCCGGAGGCGCAGGCGGCCGTCCGCGCGGTGGCGCAGCGGTTGCTCGACGACGGCCCGGGGGCGGCGGAACGGCTCGCCAGGTTGCTGGGCAGGGCCCGTGGTGTGCCCATCCACCTGGCGCCCTCCGGAGCGGGCAGGCCGGAGCCCGACTCCGATCCTGGCGCGGGGACCTCGGCACAGCACGCGGCCCGCGCCGAGGCTCCCGTCGCCACCGAGGCGGACCTGGAGGACTTCCGATCGTTCGAGATCCTGGCGGACTACCTGGGCAGTGCCGGGGAGATCGCGCGGGTGGACCCGGGCCTGAGCCGGCTCCACCCCGAGGAGCTGGCTGCGATCCACGGCTACACCCACACGCTCTACCACGCCATCGACAACTTCCTGCGCGGAGAGGACGAGGCACCGCACGCCCGAGCTCTGATCGCCGTGCTGACCTCGGCCGTGACCCGGTTCCCGTTGCGCTACACGGGTTGGGCGACCAGGACGCTGCGAGACGAACCCGACCAGGTGCGGAGCAGGTTCCAACCGGGGACACGCGTCACGGACCGCTCCTTCGCCCGCGCCACTGTGGACGGTGACGGCGTGTCCGCGGACGCGCGGCGAGTGGTACAGCGCGTGTTCGTCCGCAACGGCGCCTACATCGCGTCGGTGTCGAGGTTCACCGAGGAACGTGAAGTCCTGCTGCCGCCGGGGACCGAGTTCGACGTGCTGTCGGCCGAGGAGTCCGACGGGAGGCTGGTGATCACCCTCCGGCAGGCCGAGGAGACGCCGTCGGCCGTGCCCGCCCCGGATGCCGTCCTGGAGCCCGTGCTGTCCGGCAGGCGGAGCAGCGAGGAGGAGCGGGCCGCGCTCGAAGACCTGGTGGGCGAGCCGTACTGGGTGACGTCGATGGCTATGAAGAGGACGTTGCGCGCCTCCGCCCACAGTGCCATCGAGGACACCGCCGACATCCGCGATCTGATGGGCTTGACCTGGTACCTCATCCGGCGTCGTCTCGACGTGGACCTGGCGATGCGTTCCGGTGACCATCGGGCCCTGCGCCCCGTGGTCGTCACGGCCACCGCGGCCCTGGCGCATCTGCCGGTCCACCGGGGGGAGGTCTACCGGCAGGTGGGGCTGACCGAGGCCGAGTCGGCGCGGTACGTGCCGGGCATGCAGATCACCGAGCCCGGGTTCACGGTGGCGACGACGACCGCGCCCCCCGCGGACAGCACCGCCCACACGCTGCGGATCACATCGACGACCGGGCGCGACACCGCGCCGCTGATCGGTGCCGACGACGCCGTGATCGTCCTACCGCCCAACAGTCGCTTCCTCGTCGAGGAGGGCGATCACGAGGCCAACGAGATCCGGCTGATCGAGATCGAGCCCGACGCGGGGGACACCGCGCCCGAGGGCGTCTCGCCTGAGCGGTGGACAGAGGCGATCACCGCGGCTTCCGGGCTCGTGCACACCTACAACCACTATCGGCTGCGGGTGGACGGCGTCGATCCGGAGGCGCAGGCGGCTGTGCGGCTGGTGGCCCGGCGACTGGTGGACGAGGGAGACGAAGCGGCGCTGGAGCTCGCCAAGAGGATGGGGCAAGCCCGTGGTGTGCCCGTCCACGAGGCACCGTCCGGCGCGGGCAGGCCCGAGAGCGTCCACGACCCGGACGTGGGGACCTCGGCCCAGCACGCGGCTCCTGTGGTGACGCTGCCCCCGTTCCTGCGCTCGAACGCCGGGCTGGGTTCCGTTGCGGTGGAACGGGTTGCCGGTGCGGAAACCGTGCGCGGTGTCGTCGAACAGCAGTTCCCGGCCATGGCCGCCGGAGATCTCGCCGAGGTTGAACGCGTTGTGCGCGAGGAGTTCGGCAGCCTGCTCGGTGACGGGCGGGCGCTGGCGGCGCGCGTCGCCGGTCAGTGGTACGAGCTGAATCTGCGCGCGACCCTGGATACCGCCGGAGCAAGGGAGATCACCACCGACACGCCGCCTCATCCGGTGGAGGCGGCGATCCAGTCGAACCGGAACACCACGAGGACCACCGGTCCCGCGACCGTCGGCTCGGTCACGGCCGCGGTGGGCGCGCTCGCCGGGGGTGTGACGGTGACCGGACGGGTCACGGTGCCGACCGGCAGGGCATTCTCCCGGATCACCCAGGGCATCTCGGTGCAGGACAGCCGAGACGTTGTCAGCGATGACCCTTCGCGGAGGGTGCGGGTTCCGGTCGCGTTCACGGTCTCGACCGTGAACCGCACCGGACAGGAACTCGGTTCCCGAACCACGTCCGGCACGGTGGATCTGCTGGTTCCACAAGAGTTCACGGCCCTTGCCACGACCTCGGAGCCGGTGGAGCCGCACCAGCCTGAGGTGGCGGCCGAGTTCGTTCCCGAAACAGTTCAGCTGCCGGGCGCGGCGGAGCGAGTCCTGGCGGCCATGCCCGTCGGAGTGACCGGTATCGGGACACCGGGGCGGGCGGAGCTGCTTCGGGTGATCAGCCCTGAGTTCCTTCGCGCCCACCTCGGTGCGATGCTGCGGGGGTCGGTGGCCTCAGCCGGTCTCGTTGACGGCTCTGGGCGTACCCGGGGTGTCGTCGAGCTGACCGCGAGCCTTGGCGCACCGGCACTGCTCGGATCTGTTCACAGTGGACAGATGCGGTCGCAGGAGCAGTCGACAAGGCAGTCCGAGCACGTCGGAACCGTCCGGAGTGGCTTCGACGTCGGCTTGTCGGCGGGCGGGGTCGTGCTGCCGAACGTCGGCGCGACGCTCGGGTTGAGCTACTCGATGGCGGGCACCGGCCAGACCGCGGTCGGGGGTGCGGCTACTCGCCGCCGGGGTGTGCAGGTGGACGGCACAGAGCTGTACGAGGCGCCGCTGTTCGTGACCCTTCGTCCCCACGGTGGCGAGCCGATCACCGTGAACGGCACGACGCACTTCCGGATGGCTACCGCGCGGCAACCCGTTGCGGGAGAGAGAAGGTTTCCGCCATCGTACCTGCATCACGGCAACACGATCGGGCACGCGCGGGTTCTCCGAATCGCAGGGTTGACCGAGACGCTGGATCGAGTGCGGGAAGAACTCGTTGCTCTGCCGGGCGCGAACCGGTTGTTCCCCAGGTTCGGTGCGGAAGCACGATCCTGGAGCGCGGCGGACATCGAGGGAGCCGCGGCGAATCACCGCGTCTTCACCACGGTATTCTCGCCGGAGAACCTGCACGCGCTGACGGACACGCTGACCTCGACCGGTGTTTCCGCCATGCTGTCGACGATCAGCGGTAGGCACGAGCACGTCTACGAGATCCTGCTGCGGGCGCGGATCTCCGGCACACCGGAGCACCTGGGGCTGCGGGCCGACACGGCTGTGCGGGGCCAGCTGTCGGACAGCCAGCGGCTCCACGGTGTGCGTGGCAGAGAACGAGGCATCGGGATCACCGTCGATGCCGGGGTGCGACCGGCCGGAGGCGCGGCGTTCTCCGGCCGCGTCGCGTATGCCCGCGGCACCGAGGCCACGGCAGGTCCTGGTGTCACACGGACAACCTCGCATTCCGGAAGCACGGATGCGCATGCCTTCGAGGTCCCACTGGAGTTGCATGCGGAGATCCGGTACCACCGCACGCTCCGGACCGAACTGAGCTCACTCGTCCTGGGTCGCCCCGGCGAGCATGTTCCCGCAGTGCGACGGATTCCGGTCGAAGGACCACCCGGGGCGCACATGAGGCTGCTGGTTCCGGCGAGCGAGACGACAGCGGCGGAGCCACGACCGCGTGCCGAGGTACCCGTTGCACTGCCCCTTGCCGCGCCGTCGCGTATCGACGAGCTGCTCGCCAACCACAGGCGGGAGAACGCTTCGCGGCAGTTCGACTGGTTGTACTTCGCCGGTCTCGAAGGAACGGACGTGATGCACCGGGCCGCGGTCGACCTTGTCTCCCAGGCAGCGGGAGGGGATCGAGCCCTGGTGCTGGAAGGGTCTCCGGCACGGGAACAGCTTGATGGGGCCATCAATCCGGACATGATCGCCGCGCGGTTCGAGCGGATGGTGGCTCACGGCGATGTCATCACGCGCCTCGCTCATCCGCGACGGGCCGCCGATCGCGTCGCGGCGCTCGGTGTGGTCGCGCGACTTCGCCTTGCCGACGCCGAACTGGTGTCCACAGCGGATGATGTGTCATTGGACAACTCCCGCCAAGCGACGCAGCGCGCGGGTGATGGTGTGAGCGCGGCGACCGAGCTGGCTGGCGGCCTCGGGCCCAGTGGCACCGCCACGAGTGGCGGACTCTCTGGCGTGTTCGGCGCGTCCGTGGTGGTCGGGCGCAGGTGGGCCACGAGCCGGGGCACGGAGATCAGCGGCACTGTCGAACGGACCCTGACCACGCCGCCGTCCGGCAGGACCGTGCTGATCCGTGTCCCGGCTGCGGTCACCATGGTCGCGGAGAGCCGCCGGGAGGCATTGGGCCTGAGGTTCGGCCACCACGTGGCCGGTGCGACGGTGGACTCGCTCGGCGCGTACTTCAGGGTTTCCGAAGACCAGGCGAGGGATCTCGGCCTGCTGCCACCCGCCGAACCAGGTCCGCCGATGCCGCTGCCGGACCTGGTCGTGCCCGCGCCCCTGTCCCACCCGGCGGGTGCTTCGATCGGTCTGGGAACCGTAGAGGTGTTCCCCGACCTGACCCGGCTGGTAGCCGGCGTCGCTCCCCATGTCGAGACGCGTGCGCTCGACGACCTGATGGGCACCTTCCAGCGGCTGAACGCCCTCACCTCCCGCAGTGGCGCTGTGGCGTTGCTGGACAGCGCCCTGAACGGCGGCGCGGCCATCACGGTGCATCGGCCCCGACTGTTCGGGAGCGAAACCCAACGCGCCGTGCTCCGCGCGAACGTGCGGGAGCATCGGTCGCTGGGTGCAACGGCCGACGGCACGGGAATCGGGAACTACCAGGCATTCTCCGTTCAGCGCTCCACCGCGCGGGCGCACGGTCCGTTGTGGGACGCCGGTGTGCGTGCGGGAGCCCGCGGCGCACACCATGATCCGGCTCAGCACCGTGCAGGGCAGAGCGGGGCGACCACAGCCGTGCGAGCCGGAGAACAGCGACTGCACGGGACTGCAACGACCGCCACCGATCAGAGTTCGATGGTCAGCTACACCAGTGGTCCCGTTGTGCGTCATGCCGTGGTCGCGGATTTCACGCTCACCCTCGAACGGGGCGGCCGAACCATCGCGGAGGCGTCGCTCGACGGACAGGAGGTGGTGTTCCGGCTCCCTGCCGACGATCTCACCACCAGGGCGCGGAACAGGAATGACCAGCGCACTGAGCCCGTCGTCGCCCGATGGGCCGGACAGGGCCGGGGAGCCCGGATCCGCGCTGCGGTGGATGAGTGGCGTGCCGACGGCGTAGTGGTTCCCGATCGCGCCGTACCGGAGACCCTTGCTGGAGTCAGCCTGATCCGGGAGGCGGTGAACGCGGCGCTTCGCGAGGCCAGAGCTGGAAACGTCCTGCTGGGGCCGGAAACCTCCGCTCAGGCGGTCCTCGACGCGGCACTGTCCGCGGAGCTGGTGCGACCGGCTCTGCCGGAGATGCTCAGCCGTGGACTGGAACTCCCCGTACTTCGGGGCGACGGCCAGATCGCGACCGTCACCGTCCACATGCGCGCTCGTGAGCCCCGGATGGTCGGGCTCAGCGGGGACATCGGCATGGATCGTCCGCGGCAGCGGAGCTCCTCGCACCAGAGCGACATCAGACGGGCTCCGTTCGTCATGGTCAACCCGTCCGTCGGGCCGGGCATCGGCGCGACGGCCACCGAGAGCGGCCAGCCCGCGCTGGGCGGTGGTCTCCAGGACATGGGCCACACCGGGCGGGCGCAGCACGCACGCGGGGTCGCGACCGGAGGCTCGGCACAGGCCGACAGGAACGCGAAACCCCAGGGGCGAACCGGACTCGTCGAGTACGACCTCGACGTCAAAGTCGTCGTCAAGGTCGCCGATCTCGTGCTCGGCACCGGCCCCCAGTGGCGTGCGCCGCGTCATGTCGTCTCCGACCTCACCATTCCGGCGGCGACGCGGCTGCGCATGTCCGAGGAGGACGCCGTGCGGCAGGTGGACGTCGGAGAACTCGTGCTCGACGCTCACCGCGCCGTCACCGAGGCCGCGCAACTGTGGCAGGAGGCGGAGACGGCCGCCCGGTTGGCCCGGCGCGCGGTTCAGGACGCGGACGCGGTCAACCGCCGCAGGATGGACGAGCTGTTCGCCGGGACCGCACACCTGACCGCCGAGGAACTGGTGCGGGAGATCCTGGAGACCGGGCCCGGCAACCACGATGCCAGGGGACGGCTTGCGGAAGCTGAGCGAGCCGCCCGGCGGGCTGCGACCACATGGGCTGACACCAAGCGGTTCGCGGACTACCTTCTCGCGACCGGTGTTCCTCTCGCGCGCATCGAGAAGGTGCTGGGCAAGCTGCCGGAGTCCGAGTGGGAAGAGCGGATGCGTGCCGCCGCCGGGGAGGTCGACGTCCACGTCCGGTCGCGTCTGAACCTCGACGGTGGCGATGCCTACCACCACGAACTGGTGATGCGCCGCGCGTACGAGGTGCTCCAGGCCGAGCGCAGGGGCGAGCAACCGCGTGAGTTCGTTCCTCCGCCGAGGGAACCCGGCACGATCGAGACGGGGCTTCGCGGTGGCGCGCGACAGGCCGTGCCGAGCGAAGCGGGACCCTCCGGACTGTCCGTGCAGCAGACACGCGCGCTGATCTCCGCCGGTCTGCGTCTCACGGGTGCTGGAGACTTCTTCGGTGCTCTGCACGAGTCCGTTTCCGGGCAGCGGCCCGATCTTGCCGGGCTGGGGGCCGACGGGCTCCGGGAGCGGGTGGCTCGGCGGCTGGCCTCCGCTGCCGTTGTGGGCGCCCCGGTTCCCGGTGCTGAGAACGGCTTCGCGCTGGCGGCTCGGCTGCTCGACCCGGGCGACGACCGGTCAGACCTCGCACCATTGCTGAGCAGGGTGGCGGCGGAGGAGTTCGGTCTGCTGATCAGCTTCGTCCCCGGGACCGGCGTGCCCGGGTCTTTCGGGCCGACAACGGGAACGCCGGTCGTGTTGTTCGGAGCGGAGCCGGACGGAACACGGTTCATGGGTTCGGGCCCGCTGAACGGCGGCGGTCCCCAGGCCACTCAGTACGCGGCCCTGTTGGCGGAGTTGCCGAATCTGCGGCAGGGAGTCGACGTCTCAGCTCATGTCGGTGAGCTCGTTCGTCTTGCCGATGTCGACCACAGCGCGGACGTGATGGCCGCGCCCGAAGTTCGCCGGATGCTGAGGCGAATCGACGCGGCGCTGCCAAGTGGGGGTGCGGTCAGGATCCGTTCCGTGGTGCGGGACGCCGTGCTCTCCACCGCGGTCGTGCCGACTCGCGGTCATCGGGTGATCCAGCCGTTCTCCCACCGGCGGCTGGAGGCTGTCCTCACGGACATCGCGTTGCACCTGGAGGCTGGCGCCGATCCGTTCGGCACACCTGGATCGGTGCTGGAGCACCTTGACTACCGGCCGAACGCCCCCATGCCGGTGCGACTGGCGGTGCTGGCACTGGCGAATCTCGTTCCGCGGTCACGGTCGACGCTCGCCGCCGATCCCGTGTTCCGAGCGATCGTGGCCAGTCCGTCGCTTGTGGACGCGCTGTTCGCGGCCTCCGGCCATGACGAGCAACAGTTCCTCAACACCTGCGACCCGGCGGCGATGAACACCGCGCTGCTCGGACGGGTGCCCACCATCGCCGGGCTGCTCCACATCGGAGGCGCCATGGTGGAGCACGTGAACGACGTCCTCGCGGCGGCGACCGCCGACCAGCTCTCGCGGGCGGACCGGCCGGGGCGCACCATCGGAGAGCTTGTCCGGCAACGCATCCGTGAGGCGGAGCGAGTCTTCGCCACGGTGGAGTCCGAAGCGATCAGGCTCGCCGGGATCGGTGCGCCCATGGCGGAGTGGGCGCGGTTGACCCGGCAGTGGGGCCGCGTCATGCAGAAGCTGGCAGCGGTGGTCGACTTGTCCGCGGGTCCGGACTCGGTTCCCGTGCTGACGAAGAAGCCCGTGCCGGGCGCGTGGGGTGTGAGCGCCGCGCTGATGACGCCGCTGGCAGTGGATCGACCGGGCCGCCGGGTGTCCGCCGTCAACGGCGCCGCGTACCAAGAGTCGCTCGATGCGCGCATGGCCGATGTCGACGGGCGTTCCCGTCGCTTCGTCGGCATCACCGACTGGACGCGTGACCGGGCGCAGACCCGCCTGGAGTTCTGGCGCAGGGTTCGCTACAGCGGTGTGGCGCAACTGGAGACCGAGAACGCGATCACGAAGCACGCACTGGCGCTGAGGGCGACGACGGTCGACGGCGTCCGCGGCTACTCGCTCGCCGATCCCAAGGAGAGCGAGCCCCGTTTCCTCCGCGCTGACGAGTTCTTCGCCTGGGCACACCGCACCGATGCGCGGATCGAGGCCGATGCGCTGACCCCGTTGTCCGACCACGTCGTTGAGACCGGGCCCGTCCGCACCGACGCGGACACGCCCTACCTCGCGGTGGAGTACGGGCAGCCTGCCGATCTCGTGATCGAGGAGGAGCTGACTTTCCGTGCCACGGCGGAAATCCTCAACGCGGCCCGGGAGGCGCTGCGGTCGGTGGGGAGCAAGATCCGCCTGACGGAGACGGCCAGGGCCGGGAATCTGCGCGTGGTGCGCATCGAACTCGGTGACGCCACCGGCTCCCGGGATGTCGCCGCACAGGTCCTCGGTGGTCAGCCGAGTACGTTGGTGTTGCGCCCCAACGGGTCCAGGGCAGTGATGGTGCCCAGTGCGTTGGGTGATCACGTGCACGGCGCACACGCCCTCGCGCGGAGGATGGTGACGGCAGGGCGGGACGGACTGACACGGCAGGAGCTCGCGCTGGGGTTGGCTGCCCGGGAAGCGCAGCAGGACAACGAGATCGTGGCCGAGTACCGCACCGCACTGGTCGATCCGGCCACAGTTGAGGTCGCGCGGCGCTGGGGCGTGAACGAGGCGGCGCGGGCAAGGGTGGGCGAGGCGTACGTCCTGGCACCCGTGTCGGGAATCGGGAATGCGAACGCGGACTACTACCTGGTCCCGGTCATCGCGGAGACCACGGACGGCGCGCAGCTCGTGCTGGAGACCCGGGGTTCGGAGGTCGGTCTCCGGGTTCTGGGGCCGAACGAGAGCTTCTTCGACGTCTTCGGTCGCGACGGCCTCTTCGACGCGCCCCTCGCGATGGTGATGACCGGTCACAACCCGGCACCGAACCGCTATGTCGAGTTCGACGTCGGTTCCCGTGAGCCGGGGACGGTGGCGTGGTCCCGCCGGGCCTGGCCACGGATGCCGGAGCTGACCAGGCCGCACGAGGACCGGCCCAGCCCCTTCGAGCCGCGGCTGCTCGCAGACCCCGACTACCTCGGCGCGGCGCTCGCGGCGGTCACCTCGGCAGACGACGCGGACCCCCGGTACGAGGAAGAGGTGCACCGGCTCGCGGAGGTGGCCGGAGCGCCGGGAAAGCTGGCCGGGTTCGCAGAGCAGGTGGCGAAACTGGTGGCGTGGCTGCGTTCCGAGGACCAGCCCCCGCCCGTCGTCACGATCTCCGGCGGTGTCGGCAACAGCCCGTGGAAGGACCGGGCTGACGAGGTGGGCCGGCAGCGCCGTGCCGCCGTCGAGCAGGAGCTGCGTTCCGCGCTGGCCGTCGCCTTCGACAAGTACCGGGTTCCGCTTCCCGTCGCGGAGCTACGGATCGACCAGATCCGTCAGGAGTCCACTCGGCGCGGTCTGCTGGATGCGTTGGACGGTGCCGGCTCCCGAGCCCGCCGCCGCGTCACGGTGGCGCTGTCCCCGGACACAAGGTACGCCGCGCGACCAGCTCGACCGGCCGCGTTCCAGGCGACCGAGGCACAGCACCGATGGCTGGTGACGCACGGGCGGCGGGAGATCCCGATCGCCGGTGACGGAGACTGCTTCTTCTCCGCGTTGCTTGTCACCGCTGGAGGTCACGCGAGTGTCCGCGGGAAGTCCGTGCTCGATCTGCGCAACCGGCTCGCAGACCGGTTCCGGGACAACATCGCGGAGTACGGGGCGTTCCTGACCGGGGAGGACCCAGCCAGGGCCGAGGCCGACATCCGACGCGCCGGGTCGTGGGCCAGCGCCGCGGGTGACTTGGTGCCGTTGCTCGCCGCCGACGAGTTCGGTCTGCGGCTGCGGCTGGTGGATCCGCGGGGAACCGTGCTGACGGTCGGAGGCCAGGGGCACGAGGTGACGCTCCTGTACGACGGCTCGCACTACTCGGCCACGGCCGGACAACCGTCGTCCGTGCCGAGCGGTCGTCCGCCGGTGCTGCGAGGCGCCGGGCGGATGCGCACGACCATCGACTACGAGCTCACCGACGGCAGTGGGATCGACGAGACCTCGCCCGCCGGGGAGATCCTGGAGCGGGCGCCGTTCGCGTACCGGGAACAGCTCGAAGTCCGTGAGGAACCCGGCGGCGGACAGGCCCTGAACTTCCCGCTCTTCCGGCCGACCCGTCCGATCAGGTCCGTTCTCAAGCCCCCCTTGGACGTCTCCGCCGACGGCACGCTGGCGTTGCCCGGTGGGTTCCGGAGGGCCAGGCAGTTCTACGCGACCCGGGCGGTGATCGACAACGCCCGGCGGGAACTGCGGTTCGCGGGCAGCAGGCTGGTGCTGCGGACCGACGAGAACACTTTCGTGGAGTTCCTGCACGAGGGGCGGCCGCACAGGCTGTTCCGGGTCACCGCCCAGTTCGGCGGGACCCCGAAGGACGTCTGCCGTGACTTCGCCGCGGACATGGCGGGGGACAACCACATGTACGCCGTGCTGCACGACACTCGACCAGGCGGGACCGGGGAGACGGCGGTCGCGGACATCGACACCAGTGAGGGCGTCGTCGTGGGCGGAACCGCCCACCTCGCCGAAGCCCTGGTCCGGGTGGCCGCCGACGAACGCCGCCTGGTCGACCTCACCCCGCGATGGGCGCGTGAGCAGGTCATGGCGTGGCGGCGGCAGGAGAGCTCCCCACGCGTCGGCGCCCAGTACGGAAGGCTGCTCAACCAGGCGTTGCCGGATGGGCAGACCTCCCGCGCCGTCCTGTCGGAGCAGGCCGCCGTGCTCGGGCTCAACGAGTACGCCTTTCCCCGGATCAGTGAGGGATACCTGCTGCAGAGCGTCGAGCCCGAGCCGAGCCCGGGCGCACCCCCGTTCCGCGACTTCTCGCGCTCCACACCCGGGCACAACGCCGAGTACCGGGACCACCGGGGATACGGATACCACTTCGCGACGGTGGTCGTGGAGAGCGAGGACGGGCAGCACCACCTGACGATCGAGAACGCGAACACGCGCCACGACAACAAGAAGGTCTTGCTTGACGCGTTGGACAAGAACGTGGACCTGTACCGCGACCGTTTCGACGACGTCGAGCGGATGCTGCGCGAGGCGGTCGACCGGGGCGAGCTCGACGCGAAGGACCCGAGGTTCGCGCTCCTGGCGGCGATGCGGGCGCGAGCGGAGGGGCACGAGGATCCCAGCGGCCTGAAAGGGTTGCTGGACCGGTGGCACCGGGAGATTTCCGGCGTCGCCGTCTACCCGCACAGCGGTGACGACTGGCGGTTCCGGATGGCCGGAATGGCCGCCGGTGAGACGTTCTTCGAACAGGCGACCAGCCTCGGTGACCAGCGGGCCACGCCGTCGACGAGCAACCCGCTGCTGATGGTGGTGAACAGCCACTATCCGCGGTCGCGCGTCGTCGTCCTGGCCCCGGGCGAGCCGGCGCTGGACACCGGTGGCCGTGAGCAGGTGGACTCCCTGCTCGCCCGCGTCGCCACGATCGCGGCCTGGCGCGGGGCGCATCGCCTCGGCCTGCCCGAAATCCGCCTGACGATCACCTCGGCGCCGTCGGACTGGCCGATCAGGCGGGAACGGGAGCAGGACGTGACGGCGTACGTCCGGCGGCGGCTGGAGCACCACCTGGCCGAACGGCAGGATGGTGCCGCCGTCGGCGCCGCGGACGTCGTCGTGTCCGTCACCCACCGGAAGCGGCAGGGTGAGGAGTCCGAGCTGGTGATGTTGGTCTCCACGGGCGGCGCGCCGGTGACCGGAGCGGAGGCGGCACGGCTCGCGCGGGAGATCGGCCTCGGCTCGGTGTTGCCGCGACCCTTCGGTGACTCCGCACCGGACAGGCTGAACGACCTCGTCGAGCTCGCCCGTCACGTCGACGGCGTCGACACTCCGGACGTCCGCAGGCTCGCGGATCTCCGTCGGCTCACCGACCTGGTGAGCCGGACGGGCGGGCCGGGGGGCGGCTTCCGCGCGGAGCACCTGGACCCGTTGGTGCGCACCGTCTTCGGCAGGCACGAGAGCACGCATGTGTCCATGGCCGACCGTCGCGCCGTGGTCGACCTCGTGCCGGCGGCGAAGAACAAGGCGGGACACCGTGCCATCACCGTCGAGGACCTCAAGGAACAGGTGCCGACCGATCCGAGCCCGGCTCCGCCGCCGCGGCCGGGTGGTCTCCGGATCGTCCTGGACGCGACGGCCGACGTCACCGGGCTGAGAAACCGCGCCGAGGCGGTCGTCCTCGAACTGGCGCACCGGCACACCAGTGCTTGGCCGCGCTTGCGCGTCACCGGTCACGGGCCGGGGCTGCCCGAGGAGACCGTGGCGGGAATGGTGATCGGCGAGCTGGCCGGGGCACTGTCCCGTTTCGTCCGCCACACCCCGCCCGGCGTGCGTCCCCTGGACGTCCCCCTTGAGGTGACCCGGGGGACCGAGACCCCCGACGGCCCCCCGTTCGCCGACGTCGAGATCGACTGGTAGCGGTCAACCGATACCCGTTCGGGTACCGAAAGAAATGTCGACCGAAGGGTTGACAAGCGCGCCGTGCGACACCGAAAAGTCGATTTCTTGCGGTTGTCGCGGTCTGATCCGGCCGCCCATGCTCGGTGTCGTCGAATGGCGGTATCGAATGGCAGGTGAGCAGTGATTCAGGAATCGACTCCACGGCCCGCTCCGGCAGACGCCCGGTCGTGCCGGGATGTCGGTTCCGTCGCCGCCGTGCGGGTCCTGGTGCGGGCCGGTGACCCGATCAGCCTCGCCGGGGTGGCGGGCCAGCTCGGCCAGTGGCCCGCCGTCGACGTGGTCACCGCGGACTCCGACGTCGCGCTGCTGGTTGTGGACACCGTGGACTCCGGCACCGTCGCACTGCTGCGGGAGCTCGGCAGGCCGCGGGTCGTGCTGGTGGCGAACCGGGTCACCGACGCGCAGGTTCTCGACGCGGTCGAGTTCGGCCTGCGGGCGGTGGTGCCGCGCGCCGAGGCGACCGCGGAGCGGCTGGTGCACGCGGTGCTCACCGCCCACCGGGGCGGTGCGGACCTGCCGCCGGAGCTGCTCGGCGAGCTGCTGACCCAGCTCGCCCGCCTGCAACGGGAGGTGCTGGGCCCGATCGGCCTGACCGCCGCCGGGGTCACCGTCCGCGAGGCGGAGGTGCTGCGGCTGACCGCCGAGGGCCTTGACACCGGGGAGATCGCCGAGCGGATGTGCTTCTCCGAGGGAACGGTCAAATCCGTCGTGCACGGGCTGATGCGGAAGTTCGGTCTCCGCAACCGCGTGCACGTGGTCGCGCACGCCATTCGCGCGGGAATCATCTAACCGCACGCCTTTTCCGGGCGTGCCAAGGAAAAGCTCGAAAGAGAGAAGACGATGAACCAGCCGCTTTCCGTCACAACCCCGGGAATGCAGCGGGCCGCCGAGGACTTCCGGGCGGCGCTGGCCACTTCGCGGCGCACCCAGAGCGGGATGCAGACCCAGATCTCCACCCTCGGTGTGGCGTGGACCGGTGAGGCCGCGACCCGCTTCAACCGGTCGCTCAACGCCTGGTCCGCCGAGTACGCCAACATCCTGCGCCAGCTCGAACGCATCCTCGGCGCGCTTGAGGGCAGCAAGGCCACCTACGCCAAGACCGAGGCCGCCGCGACCGACGCCGCGAGCAGCGCCATGCGCGGTCTGCCCATCTGATCACCCTTCGAGCGACACAGGAGAGAACACCATGGCGGAGTACACAGTCACCTTCGGCCGCGTGCAGGGCGTGCTCAGCGAGATGGCGGCCATCGACAGCCAGATCAAGTCGATGCTCGCCAAGCTGGAGCAGGACGCCCAGCACAACCTCGCGCAGTGGAACAGCGACGCGCAGCTGGCCTACCGCGACTGCAAGGCGAAGTGGGACCACTCGGCGCGGCAGATGCCGGTGCTGCTCGCGCAGGCGCGCACCGCGCTCGGCGACATCATGGCCGGTTACACCGGCGCGGAGAAGGCGGGCACCGAGATGTTCGGTGGCACTGGCGTCGGACGCTGACATGGGTGTCGGTGACAAGTACGCGGAGGACCTCAGCAAGCGCTGGAGCTCGCCAGGAACCAAGGATCCGAAGACAGGTGCGGCCCGCTGGGACGACGGCCAGAAGCCCCCGTCGTGGCCTCCGCTGGAGGACAGGGCCGCCTTCGACATCCCTCCGGTGCGGAGGGAACACGGCGGCACCGGTGACGTGGCGGTGAGCACCGCGGCGGTGAAGTACTTCGCCGAGGTGATGGGCACCTTGTCCAAGGACGTCGACGAGGCGATCCGGGAGCTGGGCAAGGTGGACGTGCGGCCCGGGAACTTCTACCACGCCGACCGGATCGTGCAGAAGGTCAGCGACACCTCCGCGGACGGGCTCAAGTCCGTCTACTCGGGACGGATGCAGAAGCTCAAGTCCGGGCTGATGACGCTGTCCACGCGGATGAACGAGCTGGCCAAGCGGTACGAGACGACCGAGGGCGTCAACTCCGCCGGCGCGGACGAGGTGACCCGCCTGATGAAGGACGTCGGCACGGCGCTGGGCAGGAGCGGTCCGGCGGCCCCGAGAACCTGATCACGACCACCCGGACTCAGCATGGAACGAGCCGAACATGGTTAGTAACAACGCGCAGCGCTACGGCAGCGACATCCCGACGGACAATCGGTACGACGGCTGGACGTGGCGGCAGATCAAGGCGGCCATCACCGGCGGCTCGGACATGACCCAGTCCCATGTGGATTCGATCAACGACGTGAGCAAGCCGGAGTCCTTGCGCGAGGCCGCCAGGATCTTCCTGTTCACCCAACGGGTGCTGGAGAAGGTCCGGCGCACGATCGACGAGCACAGCAAGGCCGTCGCGGGCCCGGACGGCCCGTGGAAGGGGCCCGCCGCCGACAGCTTCATGACCGGCATGGACTACTTCGGCAAGGAGGTGCGCAGCCACATCGACCAGATCGCCGACAACCCCTCCGGGGCCTACCCGATCCCGCAGGGGCTGCACGCCGCCGGCAACAAGCTGGCCGACGCGATCTGGCGCATCGAAGCCATCGACTCGCACTACGCCAACGAGGCCAAGAAGGCCGGCGCGAGCGTGCACAACCACGCCGACCGCGGCGGCGACCTGGTGCACATCTCGGAGAAACCCGAGATCGTCAAGATGATGACCGCGCAGATGCGTGACGTCATCGTGGGGCTGGCGGGCAACTACGACCTCACCTACAGCACGGTGCAGCCCACCCCGCCCGAGCCGACGTTCTTCAAGGGCGGCAAGCCGGTCAGCGGTGATCCGAACGCACTGCGCGTGGGCGCCCCGCCCACCGGGCCGGGAGCGCCGGGCTCACCGTCCGGGCCGGGCTTCGGCGGCATCGACGGGGCGGGAGCACCGGGCTCGCCGGCGGGTTCCGGCCCCGGTGGCGGTGGCTCGGCCTCTCCCGCCTCGCTGCCACCGACGGTGGATCCCGGAGCGTTCGGGCTGAGCGCCGATCCCGCCGGCCCCGGTGCCGACGCCGCGGCTCGGGCGCAGGGGACGGGCGGTCTGCACACCCCCGGCGCGATGCCCACGCTCGGCGCCCCGCCCTCGGTCGCCCCGTGGTCCCCCGGCGGTGGTGGCCCCGGTGCGCTGCCCGGGCTCAGCGGCGGGGTGCCCTTGCCCGGCATGCCGCCGGTGTTCCCCGGTGGCACCGGCGGTGGCGTCAAGCCGTGGGCGGGCGGCACCGGCCCGGGTGGGCTCCGGCTGCCTGGCGGTTCTCTTCCCAGCGCCGGTGGCGTGAAGCCGTGGTCCGGCGGCGGCGCGGGCGGGCTCGGTGGCTTCGGCGGCGGCGCCGGTGGCGTGGGCGGCTCGGGCTCGGTCAAGCCCTGGGCCGGCGCGGGCAAGGGCCCCTCCGCGGGCGCCGCCGGTGGCGCTGATGCCCCGCACCCCACGGGCACGGGCCCCCGAAGTACGAGCGGTCGCGGCGGAACCGGACCGGGTGGTTCGACCGCACCGGGCGCCGGTGGCTACCCGATGGCACCGCCGATGGGCGGAGCGGGCGGCGGAAACCAGCAGGAACGCGAGCGCACCACGTGGCTGGTCGAGGACGAAGAGGTCTGGGGCGCCGCCCCCGCCCTCCCACCCCGCGTCATCGGCCGCGACGACTAATACCGCCATTCGCGGGCTTATGGACCTCTCCGCCCTCTACACGAGGTCCATAAGCCCGCGAATGGCTTCCTGGAAGGGTGGTGTGCAGTGGTGGGGTTGGCGGTGGTGGCGGCGATCGCGCTGGCGGTGGTGCCGCCGGTGGAGCAGCCCGGTGGGCTCGGCGAGCGCTGCATCCCGCCCGCGACCGTTGTCGAGGCGCGGCGGCCGTGGGCGCAGCACCGCCTGATGCCGGAGCGGGTGTGGCCGCTGACCAAAGGAGCTGGAGTCACCGTCGCCGTGGTGGACACGGGCGTCGACGGGGATGTGCCGCAGTTGGCCGGGCGGGTGCTCCCCGGGCGGGACGTGACATCCGGTCGTGGTGGCGCCGACGACGACTGCGTCGGCCACGGCACCTTCGTCGCGGGAATCATCGCCGCCGCGCAGGTCAACGGGATCGGGTTCGCGGGCGTGGCACCGGAGGCGACCATCCTGCCGATCCGGCAGAGCGGTGACGGCAAGGACGGCTCCGCTTCCGGGCTGGCGGCGGGGATTCGCGCCGCCGTGGATGCCGGAGCGCGGGTCATCAACGTCTCCGCCGCGGCCTTCTACACCGTGCCCGAGCTGGCCGCCGCGGTCGACTACGCCACCGCCAAGGACGTGCTCATCGTCGCCGCCGCCGCGAACGCGGCCCAGGAAGGCAATCCCAAGGCCTACCCTGCCGCCTACCCCGCGGTGGTGGCGGTCGCCGCGACCGGGGTCGACGGGGCGAGAGGCCAGTTCTCCGAGACCGGCGACTACATCTCGCTCGCCGCGCCGGGAGTCGACGTGCTCAGCGTCGGTCCACGCGGCCCTGGGCATCTCGCGGGCACCGGCACCAGCTACGCGGCTCCGTTCGTCGCGGGCACCGCCGCGCTCGTCCGCGCCTACCACCCGACGCTCACCGCGGCCCAGGTCAAGGACCGCCTCATCGCCACGGCCGACCACCCACCCCGCACCATGCCGGATCCACAGGTGGGGTGGGGCGTGGTGAACCCCTACGCCGCCGTCACCGCCGTGCTGCCCGAGACCAAGCCCCGCAACGGCCCCGTCACCATCGCCGCACCCGCACCACCGAAACCCGTCGAGCCCGCTGTCTGGATCGCGCTCGCCGCCGCGGCCGGTGTCGCGGTCGCGCTGGCGGGACTGGCCGGTGTGCGGCAACTGGCTCCGCAGGGCCGCCGCCGTGGATGGCGGCCAGGAACAACCGAGGAGACCCGTCGGTGAGCACGAGCATCATCACCCGCCCGCCGCGCCAGCCCGGCCCGGCCTTGCCCCAGGGCGAGCTCGAACTCCAAGAACCGCCCGCGCTGCCGGAGGTCGCCGCCGGTGACATGTCGGCGGTGCTGATGTACCTGCCGATGGGGCTCGGATCCGGCGCGACCGTGCTGCTGTTCGCCAGCCCCTCGGCAGGACCCATGTCCTACATCGCCTCCGGGCTGATGGCACTGTCCACTGTGGGCATGCTCTTCGGTCAGATGGGTCGTGCGACGGGGGAGCGCAAGCGGCGCCTGAAGGGCGAACGCCGCGACTACCTCCGCTACCTCACGCAGATGCGCCGCCAGGTTCGCCAGGCACTGGGCCGTCAGCGCGCCGCGGCGACGTGGGACCACCCGGATCCGACCGGTCTGTGGGCGATCGCGATGGGACCGCGGCTGTGGGAGCGCCGCCCTGGCCACACCGACTTCGGCGAGGTCCGGATCGGCCTGGGCGACCAGCGCTCCCAGGTCCGGCTCGTACCACCGCAGACGAAGCCGGTGGAGGACCTGGAACCGTTGTGCGCCAGTGCGTTGCGCCGTTTCATCCGGGCATACTCCACCGCGTCGGGAATGCCGGTGGTGCTGCACCTGCCCGGCCTGCCCAGCATCGGCGTGACCGGCCCGACCGCTGAGGTCCGTGCGGTGCTGCGCGCGATGGTGGCCCAGCTGGTCACCTTCCACTCGCCGGACGACCTGAAGATCGCGGTGCTCGTCGCGCCGGACTCCCTGCCGGACTGGGAGTGGGTGAAGTGGTTGCCGCACAACGCCCATCCGACCGCGGAGGACGCCGCCGGGCCGGTGCGGCTGGTCGCCGACGACTGCGAAGGACTCGTCGGCCTGCTCGGCACGGCGCTGCTGGACCGGCCGGGGTTCGACGCCGCTGCGCGCCCGAGCGCGGCCGAACCGTTGCTGGTGCTGATCGCCGACGGTGTCGCCGTTCCCCAGGAGTCGCGGTTCCTGCGCGGAGGTTTCCGCAACGCGGTGGTGATCGAGGCCGGTGCCCGGCACGGTCTGCGTGTGGTGGTCGGACCCGAGCGGCTGGAGCTGGTCGGAGATGCGGGAACGACTCTGCTCGGGGCGCCGGATGCGCTGACTCCTGTTGCCGCGCAACGGCTTGCGCGGCTGGTCAGCCCGCTGCGGGTGGCCGGTGCGGTGGAGGCCGCGGAACCGCTGGAGGCCGACTTCGACCTGACCCGCCTGCTGGGCATCCAGGATGCCGCGTCCTACGACGTGCGCTCGCTGTGGCAGGCCCGCGCCCGCTGGGGGAAGCTCCGGGTGCCGATCGGCCTCGGCGCGGACGGTTCCATGGTGGAACTGGACATCAAGGAGTCCGCCCAGGGCGGCATGGGGCCGCACGGAATGGTCATCGGCGCGACCGGCTCCGGCAAGAGCGAGCTGCTGCGCACCCTGGTGATCGCGCTCGCCGCGACGCACTCCTCGGAGACCCTGAACCTCGTGCTGACCGACTTCAAGGGTGGCGCGACGTTCATGGGCATGGAGGCGCTGCCGCACACCTCCGCGGTGATCACCAACCTGGCTGACGAGCTTCCCCTGGTCGACCGGATGCAGGACGCGCTGCACGGTGAGCTGATCCGACGTCAGGAGTTGTTGCGCGACAAGGGGTACAGCTCACTGGTGGAGTACGAGAAGGCGCGGGCCGGTGGCACGCTGCTCGAACCGCTGCCGACGCTGTTCATCGTGGTGGACGAGTTCAGCGAGCTGCTGGCGAGCAAGCCGGAGTTCATGGACCTGTTCGTGATGATCGGCAGGCTCGGCCGGTCCCTCGGCGTGCACCTCCTCCTGGCCTCGCAACGACTCGACGAAGGTCGCATCCACCAGTTGGAGAGCCACCTGTCCTACCGGATCGCGTTGCGGACGTTCTCCTCGATGGAGTCCCGCAGCGTGATCGGGGTGTCCGACGCCTACGAGCTGCCGTCGTCCCCCGGCAACGGTTTCCTGAAGATCGACACGCAGACCTTGGTGCGGTTCAAGGCCGGCTACGTCTCCGGCCCGCTGCCCGAGTCGGCCGGCAGCGCGCGCCCGGGCCCGAAGATCGCCCGGGAGGTCATCCGGTTCGACACCCGCTATCGTGCGCCGAGGCTGGTCCCCACCGTCGGACCGGGCACCACTGAGACGGCGCGCGAGCAGAGCGGGAAGCCGGGCAGCGTGCTGGAGACGCTGATCTCCCGCCTGCGCGGCCAGGGCCCGGCGGCCCGGCAGGTGTGGCTGCCGCCGTTGTCGGCGCCGCCGGGGCTCGACGAGCTGTTGCCCGGCCTGAGCCCGCACGGCGCGCGTGGCCTGACCGCGCCGGACTGGCCAGCCTGCGGGCGGTTGCAGGCCCCGGTGGCGTTGGTGGACCGACCGTTCGAGCAACGCCGCGACCTGCTGACCGCCGATCTCGCCGGTGCACAAGGACATGTCGGTGTCGTCGGCGCGCCGCGCGCCGGGAAGTCGACCCTGTTGCGCACGCTCGTGCTGTCGCTGGCGTTGACGCACACCGCCGAGGAGGCGCAGTTCTACTGCCTGGACTTCGGCGGCGGAGCGCTCGGCGGGCTCTCGGGCCTGCCGCACGTCGGGTCGGTGGCCGCCAGGCTGGACCGGGACCGCGTGCGCCGCACGGTCGCCGAGATGCTGGTGTTGCTGGAACAACGGGAACAACGCTTCGCCCAGCTCGGGGTGGAGTCGATGGCCGACTACCGGCTGATGCGCGCGCGGGGCGAGGTCGACGACCCCCACGGTGACGTGTTCCTGGTGATCGACGGCTGGTTCACCCTGCGCCAGGACTTCGAGGACCTGGAGGCCGGTGTCTCCGAGCTGGCATCGCGCGGCCTCGGCTACGGGGTCCACGTGGTGGTCGCGGCGACCAGGTGGTCGGAGATCCGCCCGTGGTTGCGCGACCTCCTCGGCACCCGGTTCGAGCTGCGGCTGGGCGACCCGCTTGAGTCCGAGGTCGGCAGCCGGGCGGCGGCCGGAGTGCCCGCCGTTGCCGGGCGCGGCCTCACCTCGGAGGGCCAGCACTTCCTCGCGGCGCTGCCCAGGATCGACGGCTGCGCCACCACGGACGGCCTGGCCGAGGCCAGCAAGGCGCTCGTCGCGGAGATCGCCGGGTACTGGCAGGGCCGGTCGGCGCCGCCGGTACGCCTGCTTCCGTCCACCCTGCACGTCACCGAGCTGCCCGAGCCCGACGGCGATCTCCGGGTGGCGCTCGGTGTGGACGAGCACCGGCTCCAGCCCGTGGCGCACGACTTCGCGCACACGCCGCACCTGATGGTCCTCGGCGACACCGAGAGCGGGAAGACCAACCTGCTCAAGCTCGTCGCTCACGCGGTCACCCGCCGCTACAGCCCGGCGGGCGCGCGGCTGGTGGTCGCGGACTTCCGGCGCCAGCTGCACGACGCGGTGCCCGAGGACTACCGCGTCGGGTACGCCGTCACCTCCGACGCCCTCGCCGACCTCGCGGGCAATGCGGCGGTGTCACTGCGCAAGCGGATGCCCGGCCCGGAGATCACTCCGGAACGGCTGCGCCGCCGGGACTGGTGGCAGGGGCCGCAGCTGTACCTGCTCATCGACGACTACGACCTGGCGGGCGGTGGCCACGGCGGACCGCTGGAACCGTTGCTGGACCTGCTCGCGCACGGAACCGACATCGGGCTGCACGTCGTCCTCGCCCGCTCCAGCAACGGCGGCATGCGCGCGATGATGGACCCGGTCCTCAACCGCCTGTGGGAGTTGGGAACACCGGGCCTGCTGCTGTCCTGCGCCAAGGACGAGGGCAAGTTCCTCGGCGACGCCCAGCCCCGTCAGCTGCCACCAGGTCGCGCCCAGCTCGTCACGCGCAGAGGCAGCCAGCTCGTGCACACCGCACTCGCCCCCGAATTGTCCACTGTGGATGGTGAGGATCGATGAACACCGTTGCCGCAGGCGACCTGTGCCGGCTCACGGTCGCCACGCCCAACGGCAGCGCGGATCTCGCGGTGCCGGTAGGCGTCCCCGTCGCGCTGCTGCTGCCGACGCTCGTCCGGCACGCCGACCCCGAACTGGCCCACCGCGGCCCCTGGGTGTTGCAGCGCCTGGGGGAGCCACCGCTGGACGAGAACGACACCCCCGCCGGGCTCGGGCTGCGCGACGGCGACGTCGTGCACCTGCGCCCGAGCGAGCTGGCCATGCCCGCGATGGACTTCGACGACGTTGTGGACGGGGTCGGCGCCGCGATCAGGGATCGTCCCGACCAGTGGCTGCCCGGCATGACCCGCGTGTTGTTCCTCGGCCTCGCCGGGATCGCCCTGCTCGCAGCTCTGGCCGGTCTGCTGGTTCCTGGGCCGTCGGCGTTGCGCGCGGTGCTCGCGGGCGTTGTCGCGCTGCTCCTCGTCGTCGGAGGCACCGTGTGCTCACGGGCGCTCGGCGACGGCAGGACCGGCGTCGTGCTGGGCGTCGCCGCACTGCCTTTCGCCGCTCTGGCCGCAGCGTTGGTGTTCGGCTCCGGTCACATCGGCCCCACCGTGCTGCTCGCGGGTTCGGCCGCGACCCTGGCCGCCGCGCTGGCGTGGGTCGGTGTCGGCACCGCCGTCCCGGTCTTCCTCGGAGCGACCACCGCGACGGGATGTGCCGCGCTCGCCGGGCTTCTCCTGGTGTGGCCGGGATTGTCCGGCGCACAGGCCGCGGCAGCCGTGGCCACGGTCGCCTTCGCCGTGAGCATCAGGACCCCGAACCTCGCCGCACGCATGGTGCGGCTGCGGCTGCCGCAACTGCCCACCAGCGCACAGGACCTGGACGAGGACATCGAGCCGGTCGGAGAGCGGGCAGTGCTCGACGGCGCCGCGCTGGCCGACCGGTACGTCTCGGCCCTGTTCGTCGCGGCGGGAGCGGTGTGCACCGCGAGTTTTGCCGTGCTGGTGACAGAACCGGCCTGGGCGCCGAGATGCCTCGTCGCAGTGTTGTGTGCCGCGCTGTTGTTGCGGTCGCGGGTGCTCGTCAGCGCGTGGCAGCGGCTCGCCGCGGTGCTTCCCGGCGTGCTCGGTCTCGCGCTGCTGCTGGTCGCGTTGGTCGCCGTCTCGGGCCTGGTGTGGCGAGTCGTGTTGCTGGTCGGTGCCGTCGTGGTCGCCGGTCTGTTCGTGGCGGGAGCCCGGCGGCTGCCGGGGCGGCGGCTGCTGCCGATCTGGGGTCGCGCCGCCGACCTGTCCGAGACCGTGCTGACCATCGCCGTCGTGCCGCTCGCGCTCACCGTGCTGAACGTGTTCGCGCTCGTGCGTTCGCTGGCCGGATAGGGGAGCGGGATGCAGAACAAGCGCGATCAGCTGCACGCGCACCAGTTCCTGGTCGGCAGGATGGTCGCCGCGCTGGTCAGAGGTGAGCCGGACCTCCAGGAGTCGCCGCTGCGCCGAGCCGGGTCCGGCACGGTGATCGGGGTCGTCGTCGCGCTCCTGCTCAGCGTGGGCTTCGGGCTCTACGGCCTTGTGGCGCCGGGTGGCAGCACCGCGTGGCAGCAACCGGGGACGATCATCGTCGAGCAGGAGACGGGCACCAGGTACCTTTACCTCGACGGCACGTTGCGCCCGACGCTGAACTACGCCTCCGCCAAGCTCGCCGTCACGGGTGCGGGCCGGCCGATGACGAGCGTGTCGCGCAACTCCCTGGCGGGCACGCAACACGGCAGACCTGTGGGGATCCCGGGTGCACCTGACGCGATACCCACCCCGGCGAACCTGTCCGCCGATCCGTGGCTGGTGTGCGCCACCGAGGAGGAACAACCCAACGGCAGCACCAAACCCGGAACGCTGCTGACAGTGGCCGGTGGGCCCGCGAGCACGCCCGTGCCGCACGACAACGCGGTCCTGGTCCGCAGCACGGACGGCGCGAACTACCTGGTGTGGCGGGACGAGCGGCTGCGGGTGACCGACCGCGCTGCCTTGGTGGCCCTGGGTTTCAGCAGCGCGCAGCCGCTCGTCGTCGATCCCTCCTGGCTGAACTCGTTGCGGGCGGGACCCGACCTGGTGGCCACGATGCCGGAGGGCACCGGCTCGCCGGGCCTCGCCGTCGGCGGCCAGCAGACGAGGGTCGGCCAGGTGTTCGAGGTGCGGCTCACCGGCGACCGGAAGGACTTCTACCTGATGCGCGCGGACGGACTCGCGGGGATCTCCCAGACCGAGGCGGCGCTGCTGCTCGCCAGGGCCGAGACCGCCGCCGCGTACCCGGGCGCAGCGGCCCGGCCGTTGCCGATGACCGCGGGCCAGCTCGACAAGGCGCAGTGGTCGGCGGCGAAGGCCACGGAGGGCCGGCTTCCCGCCATCCCACCGTCCTCAATGGATGATCAGCTCACCGGCGGGCGCACGCTCTGCCTCGCCATGACGTTCACCGAACGCGGGCAGCACGGCCGGTTGGTCACCGTGGACCGCGAGGCCGTCGCCACCGCCGGAGTGCGCGCGGGCGGCGACGGCAGGACGGCCGACCGGGTGCTCGTCCCGCCCGGCGGCGGCGCGCTGGTCTCCGCGCAGTCCGGCCCCGGCACGGCCACCGGCTCGACCTACCTGATCACCGATCTCGGAGTTCTGTTCCCGTTGCCCAGCAACGAGGTCGTGAACGAGCTCGGCTACAGCGGGGTGGCCCCGCTGCCCGTTCCGACCACCGTCCTGGCGTTCCTGCCGACCGGCCCGGTGCTCGATCCGGTCGCCGCGCGCAAGGAATGGGGGCCGCGATGAAGACCCTGTGGCGCCGTCGTTCCCAGGCCCCTGAGGCTCCCGGTCTCGGCGCCTCTGCCGTCGGAGCGGCGCTGGTCGTGCACCCCGGCGGCGGCCCGAGCCGTCCGACGCTCGCGCTCGCCGCCGCCCTTCCCGCTGATCCGGAACGGCTCGTGGTCGTGGTGGAGCCGCCGAGGGTGGGCGACGGCCTGTTCTGGGAGGCGCTCGCCGGGGTGCTCGCGGGCCGGGGCCCGGTGCGCCTGGTGCTGCCGGGCGCTGCGGGGGGCGCGAACCCACCGGCTCGCTGGCTCGCCGACCGGCTGGGCACCGAGGTCCTCGCCCCGGAGGGCCGGGTGGTGACGGTGCCGGGTGGCTCGGTGTTCGTGGCGGGCGGCCGGTGGCTGCGCCTGCGCCCCGGAGCCCCGCCGCTGCCCCTCGGCAGCCGGTTTCCGGTACCGCGGTGGGAGATCGGCCCTGTGCGGCCGTCACTGGGGCAGGCGTTCGTCGAGCAGATCCCCGCCGGGCTGTGGCTGCGGCCGCAACCGCCGGGTGGGCTGACCGGGCAGGTCTTCGCGTTGCCTTGCCTGCCCGACGTGCTCACTGTCGTGGTCGGCGACCCTGGTCGTCCGCCGGTGTGGGCCGAGGACGTCCGGGCGCTGCTCACCGCGATCCCCGCGGCGCTCCGTCCGGCCGTGCGGTTGGCGGGACTGGGAGACGACGGGCCGGGGCAGGACCTGGCCGATCGGCTCGGGGCCGCGGTGACGAGCTGGACCGGCCTGCCGGTCGCCTCCCGTGGCGGTGTGGACGTCGTCGCCGTGGATCGTGACGGTCGCCCGGCGTGGCGGCCGTTCGCCACCGTCCTGCGGCACTTTCCCGGCGGAGGTGAGCCGAAGGTGGTGCGCTATCGGTCACCTGCTGCCGGGCTCGTCGAACGACAGCCGGGCGTGTTCGCGTTCGCGGACGGAGTCGTCGCCGAGGTCGTCGAGTCCGGGCTGTGGGTGCGTGAGGACTCCCAACCCGGTGCCCCGCAAAAGGTTCGTGCGCTTCCGTTGGATCGGCAGTGGGCGAGGGTGACCGTCGCACCTGGGCTGGAAGACGCCGCTATCGCGCTTGTCTCCCGGTTGGACCCGCTGACCCGGGCCGGTGTGCGGTTGGTGTTCACCGACTCCGACGGCGCAGCGCGGCACTCGCCGGTCAGGCGCGACGACTGCCCGACGATCGTGCTGCCCGCCGTTGCGGTGACCGCCGCTGAAGCCGTTCCGTTGCCCCCCGCACCGGAGCCGGTGGTGGTGCGGATCGAACCGGACCACCGCAGCACTCAGGCCGAGCGCGAGTGGATGCGCCGTTCGCTCGGTGCACGCTACGACCACTACGCGAACGCGGTGCAGCGCCTGCTGGCGGAGAGGCCGGGGCTGCGCGGTGCGGGTGGCGGTCACGCAGACGCCGTGGTGGCCGATCTCGTCGCCGTTCAGGTCTTCGCCTCCGCCAAGGAGCAGCCGCTCGACGACGCGTTGCGGGCGGGCGATCTGGACAAGCTGCACCCGTATGCGGCCTGTGTCGTCTCCGGTCTGCGGAGGCTGCCCCGGTTCCGGGGGCCGGTGTGGTGCGGCGGCCTCGCCGACGGCAGTCCGCGGCGCGTCGGTGCGGAGTGCGCCGAACCGGGGTTCGTCAACGCGGTGGCCACCCCGGCGGTCGAGCTGCCCGGCGCGGAGGAGGTCGTGCTGTGGTCGGTGACCGGACGCCGGGCAGGCGACCTGTGGACCGACCCCGGGGCGGAACGTCACCGGGTGGTGTTCGCCCCCGGGAGCAGGTTCCGGGTCCTGGACGTGGTCGAACCCGCCGACGGCCATCCGCGCCGGGTGCTGCTGCGGGAGCTGGTCGCCACGGAAACCGTTGCGGCACAGGAAGAACAAGACCGAAACGCGCTCGAAGGGCTGCGGGCGGAGGTCGGCCGCAGGGACGCGGCCGAGGACCGGGCGGCGCTGGCGAACCCGGCGAGCTTCGCGAGGGCGTTCCCGGTCAGCCCGTGACGTCCAGGTCCTCGGGACGCAGGTCGGTCAGCTCGGCCACCGACACCTCGGCCAGGTCCGCCAGGCGGGTGGCCTGCCGGTCGATCATCGCCTCGAAGGTCTTGCGCGCGGTGCGCCCGTTGCCGAAGTCCGCGCCCCTGGGCAAGGCGTCGAAGTAGCCGGTGAGGGCCGCCCTGGTGTCGTCGGCGAGCAGGTAGCCGTGCTTGTCCGCGATCTGGCCGACGATCGTGACCAGCTCGGCGGAGGTGTAGTCGGCGAAGGTGATCGTGCGGGTGAACCGGGACGCCAGGCCCGGGTTGGACGAGAGGAAGCCCGACATCTGCTCGGAATACCCTGCGGCGATGACCACCAGGTCGTCGCGGTGGTCCTCCATCAGCTTCACCAGGGTGTCGATGGCCTCCTGGCCGAAGTCCGGGCCGCTGCCCGCCGTGCTCGCCGACAGCGTGTACGCCTCGTCGATGAACAGCACCCCACCCAGCGCCTTGGTCACCGCCTCGGTCGTCTTGATCGCTGTGGCGCCGACGTACTGGGCCACCAGGTCGGCCCGGGCAACCTCGACGAGATGCCCCTGCCGCAGCACACCCAGCTCGGCCAGGACGCTGCCGTAGAGACGGGCCACGGTGGTCTTGCCGGTGCCGGGCGAACCCGCGAACACCAGGTGCCTGCTCATCGGCGGCGCGGGCAGCCCCAGTTCCGTGCGCCGCCGGGCCATCTTGTTGAGGTTCACCAGCGCGGTCACGTCCTGCTTGACCCCGGCGAGCCCGGTCAGCCCGTGCAGCTCGACGAGAGCGTCCTCGGTGGCTTCGACCGTCTTCTGCGCCGGTGCGCGAACCTCGGCCGCGCGGACCGGAACCTGGTGGGACACACGGTCTCCGGTTACCGGTTCGCCGTTGACCCGGCAGTGCTCCAGCCGCAGCCGCCCACCTTCGTCAACCCGCACGCCCGCGCCACCGCAGTCCTTGACCTCCACCCGGACCAGCGCGAGCTCACCGTTCGGTTCGACCACCGCGCCGGGCTCCTCGGTTTCGGCGAGCACGCTGTCCCGCAGCGCCACGCTCCCGTCGGCGACGTGGACGCCGGGGCCGGCGGTGCGCGTGGTTCGCACCTCGCCGAAGGTCGGTGCTGCTCCTTCATCGACCCGGACTCCAGCCCCGCCGGCGTCGACGATCTCCACCTGGTCGAAGCGGCCCTGTGCGCGCCCGCCGACTCGAACGGCGTCACCACCACACCCGCTGACCAGCAGCTTGCGCAACACCGGGCGGGCCTCGGAATGGACCTCCACGGCCGGACCCCGCACATCGAGCACGTCGAGACGGTCGAACTCCGCCGTTGACCCCTCGGCCAGCACCACGCCGTGGCCGTCGCGGACGGTGGTGTGCCGGAAGTCCGGCCTGCTCGCGCCGCCGACCGCGACACCCGCTCCGCCGCAGTCGGTGATCTCGCAGTTCTCGAAGACACCGCGCGAACGGCCGCCGACGCGGATCCCACCGGCTTCGGCGCGGGTGACCCGCAACGAGGTGACCAGCGGGTCGGCGCCGTCACCGACCACCATGCCCGTGCCCGCGACGCCGGTGACCGAGCAGTCCCGCACGGTGGTCCTCGTCCTGGTGGTCAGGTGGAAACCGGCGTCGGCGCAGTCGCGCACCCGGACCCGCAGCAGTGACGGGCCGCTGTCGTCGGCGAGGGCGACCGCCGGTTTGCCCACGGCGTAGATCTCGCAGTCCTCCACCCGCCCCACGGCGTGCCCGGTGGCGTAGACGCCGTTGCCGTCGCCGTTGCGCAGCACGCTCCGCCGGACCACCAGGTTGCCGCGCTCGGCCAGGACGATGGCCGAGGTCTTCAGCTCCTCGATGACGCAGTCCTCGACCACGCCGGGGCTGCTGGAGGTGCTCATCACCCCCGCGCCGCCGGGGTTGGTCACCCGGCACTCCCGCATGGCCACCGAACCGCTTTCCCGCGCCAGCACGGCGGTCCAGCCCCGCGTGGTGATCTCGCACCCGTCGAGGGTGAGCTGTCCATTGTGGACGTCCACGGCGGGCAGGTCCCCGTCTCCGCCGTGGATGGTCAGCCCGTCGAGCTTGGCCCCAGCCGCCCCGGAGACCACGGCGCTGCCCTGCCACGAGCCGAGCGTGACCGTGCCCGGACCGCCGTGGGCGCGGATGGTGACCGTCCGGGACAGCACCAGGTTCTCCTCGTACCGGCCCGGCCACACCGTGATCAGCGCGCCCTCGGGCGCGGCGGCCACCGCGTCGCCGATCGTGCGGTAGCCGGTCTGCTGGTCGCGCGAGACCGCGAACAGGGGCGGCGTCATGCCCCGGACGATACGACCGGTCTGCCGCAGCTCATCTGCGTCTCGCATGACTCTGGACCTTCGACGGCGAAGTCCTGACTTTCGGCCACTGAGCCTTGCCTGCCGGGGAGGAAGGATCGATCTGGACGACGACCGTTGTCGTCAAGTTTCGGATCACTCGAAAGTGTTCTGCGTGGTCAAAGGCTGACTGTTGGTCCAGATTGTGCTGCCTTTCGTCCATATTTCGTGCGAGTGGGCAACTTGGGCCGGCCAACCTGCTGCAGCGGTCACCCTTGTGATTGCTTCAGGCGACCACGAGGCAGTGGATCTTTCCCAGTGACCCTCGATGGGGGCGCGATCAGGTCGTCGGAGTAGTGTCGTCGGAGTAGCAGAGACTCGCTCCGCCGGTACACGACCGGACGGCGTTGCTCGTCTCCGGCATGCTGCGGAAGGACGCCTCCGGCGAGGCACTCGCACCAACACCGGCGCATTGAGCCCGTTCAACCAGGCCGCCCTGGTCGTCCGCACACCGGCACGGGGATCAGCGCCGCTGGCCGCGAAGAGGACTGGCGACGGCCATCTCCGCACCCGACGGCTGGCCCCCCTGGACCTTTCAGGTGCGGCTCTCGCACCCGTCGAGGGTGAGCTGTCCATTGTGGACGTCCACGGCGGCCACCGAGTTCCGGCTCATCCGCGCGTGACTGTGGACCTTTGGCGGTGAAGTCTGGCCTTCCGGTCAGCGCCAGCCGAGCGGGTGGTTCCGCCGCGTCCTGACTTCGAGCACTTCAGATGCATCAGTAGGATCTCGACGACCCATTCGTTCGGCCGCAAAAAGGGTTCAGGCGTTGCTCGTAGGACGTGCTCGTGAGCTGTCGATGATCGATTCCGTGCTGACGGGTTCCACGCTCCTCAAACCCGGCAGCCTGCTGATCGAAGGACCGGCCGGGATAGGGAAGTCGGCGTTGCTGACGGCGGCCAGGAGCATGGGCAACCGAGCCGGGTACCTGGTGCTGTCGGCCTCGGCCAGTGAGGTGGAGAACGACTTCGCCTTCGGAGTGGTGCGGCAGCTGTTCGATCCCGTCGTGCTGACCAGCGAGTCGTCCCCGTTCGTCGGCCCGGCCCAGCACGCCGCCACGGTCTTCGCCGCAGACGCCCTGGGCTACCGGGACGCGGAGGCGGGTTTCGCCCGCATGCACGGTCTGTTCTGGCTGGCGGTCAACCTGGCCGCCGAGCGGCCGGTGCTGATCCTGGTCGACGACGTCCAGTGGGCCGACGCCCCGTCGCTGCGGTGGCTGGGCTACCTCCTGCGCCGGATGACCGACCTGCCGATCACAGTGGTTCTGGCGAAGCGCTCGGGGGACCGCCGGCCCAGCGGTTCCGAGCTGGAGGATGTCCTCGCGCGCTTGGCCGAACGGATCGGCCTCACCGGTTTGGACAGCGGCGCCGTGGCGGACATGGGCTCGGCCTACTTCGCCGACGCGGCCGAGCCCGGGTTCTGGGACGCCTGCCTGGCGGCGACCGGGGGGAACCCGTTCCTGCTCAAGGCGCTGTTCCGCAGCTGCGCCTCGGCGGGCATGGCGCCGGTCGCGGACTCCGGTGTGCGGATCATGAGTTTCGGGCCGCCTGAGGTCGCCTCGATCGTGCGCCGCGAGCTGCGCCGGGTCGGCTCGCTGGCGGACCGGCTGGTCACCGCGCTCGCCGTGCTCGGCGACACCACCGACCTCGACGTGCTGGCGGCGGTCGCTGACGTCGAGCCCGACCGCGCCGCCGACTTGGTCCGCGCTCTCGTCGGCGGGGGAATCCTGGTGCGTGAGCGGAACTCGGTCCGATTTGCACACTCGATCATCGGTGCGGCGCTGCTCGCCGACGGGGAGTTGGCCGAGGCAGGCGAGTCGCTGAACGCCTCCGCCGCGCGCGTGCTCGCGGAGCGGGGCGCCGCACCGGAGCGGGTCGCGGCGCACCTGCTGCGCGCCGCGCCCGTCGGGCAGCCGTGGGCGGCGCAGACCCTGAAGCAGGCGGCCGACGAGGCGCTCCGGCGCGGCGCCCCGGACAGCGCGGTGTCCTATCTGCACCGGGTGTTGCAGGAGCCGTGTTCCAACGCCGAGCGCGCCACGCTGTCGGTCGAGGTGGGGCGGGCCGAGGCCAACATCGATCTCGGCGCCGCCATCGAACACCTGCGCGCGGGGATGAGCCTGTCGTCGGAGCCGCGTGATGTCGCCGCCGTCGCGGTGGATCTGGCCCGTGCGCTCTGCGCGGCCGACCAGCAGCCCGCCGCGGTCGCCCTCCTCGACCGGGTGCGGCGCGAGCTGGCGCCGCACGAGCCGGAACTGGCCGCCCAGGTCGAGGGCGAGTGGATCGGAACCGGGCTGCTCCTGCTCTCCAGCGCGCCGGACGTGCTCGCGCACCTGAAGGCGGCCGGTGCTGACGGCGCGGCGCGCAGGCGCAGCTTCCAGGAGCTGATGCAGGCCCACAGCAGGCAGGAGACCATCGACTACGCGACCGAGACGCTGCGTGCCCTCGCGGGTGCGGGTGACGACGGCGCCTCCTCCGTCCTGTCGGGCTCGGTCGCGGCGCTGGCCGCCGCCGATGAGTTCTCCCTCGCGCTGGCGCACTGCGACGCCGCCATCGACCGAGCCCTCGCGCGCGGAGCGGTGCTCAGCTACGCCGCGCTGTGCGCGCAGCGCGCCGAGGTCCACGCCCGGATGGGCCGTATTCCCGACTGGTACAGCGACGCGCAGGTCAGCCTGGACGCCCGCGTCAAGCTCGGCCTCCCGCTGCGCAACAACCACGCTCTGGTGACCATCGGGCAGATGGTCTCGGCCCTGGTGCACCAGGCGCGGCTGGACGAGGCCGACCGGCTGCTCGGCCGCGCCGATCTACTGGGGGAGGTGCCCGAGCACCTGTTCGGCACCTGGACGCTGATCAGCAGGGCCCGGCTCAAGGCGGCCCGCGGCGACCTGCGGGCCGGTCTGGCGGACTACCTGGAATGCGGCAGGCGCCTGCTCCAGTTCGGCCTGTCGAACCCCGCCGTGGCCGCCTGGCGGTCTGAGGCCGCGCTGCTCTGGCACCGGTCCGGCGAGACCACCAAGGCGCTCGACCTCGTCGAGGAGGAGCTCGACCTCGCGCGCGCGTGGGGCGCGCCGAAACCGATCGGTGTCGCCCTGCGCGAGCTCGGCCTGATCAAGGGTGGCCCCTCCGCGCTCGCGCTGCTGGCCGAGTCGCGGGCGGTGCTCAAGGACTCGCCCTGCCGCCTGCAGTACGCGTTGTCCACCGCCGCGGTCGGTGTCGCCTTGCGGGACGCCGGGCATGTCACCGACGCGCGTGAGCAGTTCCGGTCCGCCATCGAGCTGGCCTACCACTGCGGCGCCGTCCACCTCGCCCAGGAGGTGGAGGCCGACCTCCGGGCCAGCGGCGGCCGTCCGTCGGGGCGCACGGGCGACGGCGTCGCCGCCCTGACCCCGAGCGAGCGCCGGGTCGCGGCGCTCGCCGCCCAGGGGCGGACCAACCGGCAGATCGCCGAACAGCTCTTCGTGGGACTGCGCACCGTGGAGATCCACCTGACCAATGCCTACCGGAAGCTGGCGATCTCCGGACGAGCGGACCTGCCCGAGGTGTTTGCCTGCGAGCCGACCGCCGTGCTGTGACCCGTCAGATCCGGGAACGCAGGAGCGCGGTTCGGTCGAGCAGGCCGCTGACCGTCGTTGCCGAGTCACTGGTTCCGTGAGACACAGCTCTTGGCTCGGCAGATGTGGCGCGTCTTCGGCTTCGGGCGCCGCGCCAGCGGCGAACAACAGGCCCCGCACAACGCGATGCCCGGCCATCACGACTTGACTCGCGTCCCATCGTTGTTCTTGCGGTGGCTCGGGTCGTTGTGCTGGCGCCACAAGCCGGTGCGCCCGTCCGGGGGCAAGGCCGCGTCCAGCCCGGGCAGCAAGTCTGAGGTGGCTTCGAGTCCCCCTTGCGGCAAGACGAGCGCGTGGCGACCCTGCGGAGCTTCTGGACGCGCCCGGCGGTGTCGGCGTTCCGTTCGGGGAACCAGGACATCGTCGTTGTTCTCCCGATTCCGGCGTCCTCCGCAAGACCGCGAAAGGAGAATGTTCAGGTCGGCCGGCGTCGTCAACCGAAAAGTCAGAAAATTTCGGTCTCCTCTCGATGTGGTCGAGTTGTCGCAGGATGGTGAGCATGTGAGAGGTGACCGAAATGCTGCCCGAAACATTTGAGGTCTGTGCCTTATCGGTTGGTCGGGTGTGAAGTAGCGTGTCGGCATCCCGTGCTCCACGGCTTGTTCCGTTCCGAGAGGCATGTAGGTTGAGTTGTATTACGTCTCGCGGCAACAACCATTGGCCCCATCGGGCCGGTGTGTTGACCGGCCTTGGCAGCTGTCTTCCGCTGGGGGTTGTTTCCAATGCGGAACTCGCGCTGACCGTGGATACCAGCGACGAGTGGGTTCGGACGCGAACCGGGATCTCGGCGCGGCGTCACGTATCGGAGTCGGTCGACGTCATGGACCTGGCCACAGCGGCCGGGCGCAACGCGTTGATCGCTGCGGAACTGGCCTCTGTCGACGCGCTGGTCCTCGCGACCAGCACGCCCCGCCGCCCCTGCCCGGCCGGTGCCCCTGAGATCGCTTCCCGTCTCGGGCTGGGGCCGATACCCGCTTTCGACGTCATGGCCATGTGCAGTGGCTTCCTGTACGCGCTTTCGACAGCCGCGGGTCTCATCAGCGCAGGCGTTGCCCAGAGTGTCCTGGTGGTCGCCGCCGAAACCTACAGCCGGATTCTCAACCCGGATGATCGCGCGACCGCGGTCATCTTCGGAGACGGCGCCGGTGCTGCCGTCCTGCGTCGCGGAGAACCAGACGAACCTGGTGCATTGTTGGCGATGGACCTGGGAAGCGACGGATCCCGGAGCGACTTGATCCATGTCCCGGGCAGCGGCGGCGAAGGGCCATATCTGGTCATGGAGGGCCGGAAGGTCTATCGCCAGGCCATCGAAAAGATCTCCGCGTCCTCGATGAGGGTCATCAAAGACTGCGGCTGGGCGACGGAGGACGTCGACCTGCTGGTGCCGCACCAGGCCAACGCCCGCATCGTCCAGGCTGTCGCCCAACGACTGGGAATCGCAGAGGAACGAACTGTCTGCGCTATTGCGGAAGTGGGTAACACCGCGGCCGCGTCCATTCCTCTGGCGTTGTCCACGGCGATGGGGTCCGGAGCACTGGCTCCCGGTCACCGCACCGTCCTCACGGCGTTCGGCGGCGGTCTGACCTGGGGGTCCGCCGCGCTGATCTGGCCCCGCGTCAGGTCGGTCCACTCGGAACTGTGACCCGCTGCAGGCACGTCAGTTCGATTTCAACCGAGAGAAAGCCAAGTCGATGAACGGCGATTCAGCGCGTGTCCTGCTGACGGGCGCGTCCGGCGTGATCGGATCACGCCTGCTGCCCGTACTGGCCGCACGTCACCGCGTCACCGCCCTCACGCGCCAGCGCGCCGTGCCGGAAGCGGTGCGCTGTGTCGCCGCTGACGTGCGGGTGCCAGGACTGGGCCTGGACCACGACACGTGGCGGCGACTCCGCGAGGAGACCGACATCGTCGTGCACTGCGCCGGAGTCAGCGGGTTCACCCTGAGCAACCTCGACATGTTCAAGGAGATCAACGTCTGGGGTACGAGGAACGTCCTTGACCTCGCCGCCGAGGCCGCCGTTCCGGTCGTCATGATGTCCTCGACCTCCGCGGCCCAGGACTACACCGACGACGATCCGACGTCCCGCGCGCTGCGCGCCTATGCGGACTCCAAGCGGCGTGCGGAACAGCTCGCCGCGGCGTGCCCGGAGCCGGTGGCGATGATCCGCACCGCCCTGCTGCTGGTCGGGTCGAACGACGGCGCGGCGGACCCCCGGCAGCAGTTCCCACCGGTGCTGCTGGAGGCACTGCTGCGCGGCCGGGTGCGCCGCCTGCCGGTGACCTCCGGCCACTGGTTCGACGCCATCCGGGTCGAAACGCTGGTCCGGTACACCGCTGCGGTGGTCGAAGCCATGCTGGACGTCCCCGGCGCGGTTCCCTCCCTCCACTGGGCCACTGCCGGTCCTGCGCGCTTGACGATGGCCGACGTCATGGCAGCGTGTTCGACAGTGGCCGCTGCTGCCGGGCTGCCGTTCCGCCACCCTGAGCTCCAACCGTCGGCCGAGCCCCGAAGAGGGCTGGAACGCTTGGTGCAGCTCGGTTTGTTCGCACCCGACGCCCCGCCGTTCCCCAGCACGCTCGGCAGTGTCGCGGGCGGACCTGTACCTCCTCAGCGATCCGAACTGCTCTCGGCGCTGGAGGCCAACACGAGCCTCGTCTCCCAGTGGCTGTCAGCGGCGGTGACGAGATGACCGCCGTCCTCGCCGACCACGGGCTGCTGCGAGCGTGGCGGTCCGCCGCCACGGAGTCCGGACTGGCGAAGCTCTATGACCGGCTGCGCCTGCGCGGTCCCGTCATCGCTACGCCGTGGAACTCGGTCCTGGTGACCAGTCACGCCGCCTGCCGCGATGTGCTGGCAGACACGGGTGTCTGGCGGAACCCGGACGACGAGGACTTCCGCCAACACATCGGTGACGAAGCGGCCAAGCCCGCACGGCACGGGGTGAACCAAACCCTGTTTCACCTCAACGGGGCCGACCACACCGCGCAGCGCCGCCGCCTCGCCCCCTTCTTCTCACCACGCGCGTTAGCCGCCCACACGACCACGGTGCAGGGCGTCGTCGGCACCGCGGCGGAGCGGTTCGTCGACCACGTCGCGTACACCGGCGGTGGCGACGCGATCGCCGACTTCGTCGCACCTGTGGCAGGAACGGTCATGTGCGCGCTGCTCGGTGTGTCCGAACAGGACCACGAGTTCATCACGCGGATGGCAACCGACCTGTCGTTCGTCGAGGAGCTCGCTCCTCGACCCTCACACGCCAGGCGCGCGGACGCGGCGATCACCGAACTGTTTACCTACGGCCGCAAGCTGATCCAGGATCGGGCGTACACCCCCGGACGGGGACTGATCGCCTACCTGCTCGACCACCCGGACTCCTCCGGCAGGGACGCCACCAAGGAGGTGATCACCGCCCTCGTGCTGATGATCACGGCAGGAGTGAGCACCAGCATGTCCCTGATGTCGAGCACCGTGCTGGCCCTCTGCCGAAATCCCGACGTCGGCCACGACGACACGGCGTTCGTCGACGAATGCCTGCGCTGGGACCCTCCCGCGCACATGGTCGGCAGGATCGCCACGCAGGACACGGTGCTGGCCGGGACGCCAATCGCCCGGGGCACTCTCGCGCACGTGCTGATCGGGGCCGCGAACCGCGATCCCGACGTGTTCGCCGACCCCCATGCCTTCGTCCCCGGCCGTGCCCAGTCACGATCACTGACCTTCAGCGCCGGACCGCACTACTGCCTCGGCGCGGGACTCGCGCGCCAGCAGGCTGTCCACCTGGTGGCAGCCTGGCGTCAGCAAGCAGGAGGACTGGCTGTCGAGGGACACGACCATCCACGGATGAAGGGCCCCAACTTCCGGCACCTGCTCCATCTGCCCGTCACAACTGGGCCCCGGTAAGCCCTTCTGATGCGGCTCGCCGATCTCGTACCGTGCCGCGGCGCGCGTGACGGACTCCGGGGCGGCCTCGAAAACCTGGAGCGCACACCGACGCGATGGGCGATCACAGGTTGCCGCGCTGGTGTGGTCGGACCAGCGCGGCAACCGCGCATGGACTTCGGAGAGACCGAAAACGCGGCAGACGACCACGGCTTCAGGCGTGCCCGGGAGCATGATCGTCGACGCTCTACCGTGTGGTGGCATGCCGTTTCCTGACGAGCGCACCCATGTCGAAGTGGTGGACTACCGGCCGGAGTGGCCGACGGAGTTCGGGCAGGTAGCCGAGAAAGTGCTTGTGGCCCTGGACGGCCTGGCCGTTGCCATCGACCAAGTGGGCTCGACCTCAGTGCCCGGACTGCTCGCCAAGACTGCATCGACGTGCAGGTCCGGACATCGGTGATCGACGAAGCCCGGGACGTCCGCCTGTTCGCCTGCGCTGGGTTCCGGTGCCGCCCCGAGCCATGGAACCGCACCGAGATCTCCAGCGGCGTCCCGTGCCGCAAACTCGTCTTCGCTCCGCCGGTCGGAGCCCGCTCGTGCAACGTCCACCTCCGGGTGAGCATCGGTCCCAACGCGCGTTGTGCGTTGCTATTCCGCGACTTCCTCCGTGCCGACGAGGCCACGCGGCTCGTTGAGGAGGGCGTTCAAACGCCGACTGTCGGCAAGCGTGCCGGACCCGATGGACCACGGGCCGACATCGTCCCCTCGGCCGCCACGGGCTGGTCCCTCCCCGCGCTCCCGCCTTCACCCGACATGAGTTGAACGCTCACCGACCATTCGCTTCGGGCACCGCCGACTCATAAGGTCGATAATCATGAAGGCTTCAGTGGCGAGTGAAATGAATCACTTGGGGCGATCGTGGTTCTCGACTCGTCCAACGACAGAACAACTACGCCAGGGCAGGACCCGGTCAGCCGCGAGTGGAGCGCGGCGGCGCGGCTCAGGGGAAGCGGATCAGAAGCACTCCTGCCAGGACGAAGAAGACCAGGATCACCAGGGTGCTGCCGTGGCCGCCGGTCGAGCTCGTCACCACTTGGTCCACGGCGCCTGTCAGGACCACTCCGCAGGTTGCGGTGATGGTGTGGCGGCCGGGTTCTATTCGAGTGAACTCGACGGGGGTCACGAATGCGCCGTTGGTGTCGGCGATGGCCGCGCCGACTCGGGTTCCCTTCGAGGTCAGTGTCACGGGGGAGTTCGGGGTGCAGCCTTGCCCTGTCGCCGAGAGCGGGTCTCCGGGGCGGATGGTCGGGCGGTCCAGGAGCAGGTTGCCGTCGGAGGGCGAGGTCGGCGGAGGTGGGGAGGTCGGCGTCGTCGTCGTGGTGGGCGGCGGCGGTGTGTCCACTGTGGATGGAGGTGGCGGGACGTCGGTGACAGGGGTGCTCGGTTCGGGCAGTGGCGGCCGTCGCGAGGTCACCGGCGGTGGGGGAGTGGTCGGCGGGATCGTGGTCTTCGGCGGCGGAGCCGATGTCGTGGTCGGCGTGCCGATTACCGTGAAGATGGCTCTGGCGGTCAGTTTCTGGCTGGTGCAGGTTCCCGTCACGACGTGGCCGCCGGGCTTGGCATCGGCGGGGACGGTCGCGTTCACCTGGCCGCTGGCGGGGGGAGCCGTGGTGGAGGTCAGGGGCGCGCCTTCCCATGCAAACGTCAGGACTCGGCAGGTGGGGAACCCGGACCAGGCGATGGTGAAACCGCTCCCTGCCTTGCCGGAGCTGGGTTTCAGGGCCACGGCCGGGTGCGGCTGCGCGGTTGTCGTTGGTGTCGTGGGAGTGACTATCACGAGAGCGGCTGCCAGAGCGGCGGTCAGTTGCATGGGTACCCCTGTCGCGTTGTCCCGAGAAGATCTTGGTGCGCTGTAGCATTCCCGGCAAGTCATCACCCTCGACAACGGGATGCCTTATGAGACGCGTGATCGCGGCAGGGGTTGCGCTCGGCGTGACCGTTCTTGCCGTCCTCCTCGGCGGTTCACCTGCCCATGCGGCTGAGTCGCTGCGGATCGCGGTTGCCTTTGACGGCAAGGACATCGCGGGCAATACCGTCACGATCGACCCGGGCAAGCCGGTCGAGCTGACCGTGACGGCCACCAACAGCGGGGTCGCGCCGCTGCGCGTGCGGAGCGTGCGGGTCACGGGTGTGGCGTTGGCGTTGACGTTCTTCGCTTACGACACCACTGTCCCCTTTGACGTGGCGGCCGGTGAAACCGTTACGAGAACGTTGGTCCTCGACTTCGCCGACCTGGCAGGGCAGGCGATCGGGTTGTTGCCGACCACGGTCGATGTCGTGGGGGCGCAGCGGGAGTTGCTGGCAAGTGCGAGCACTGTCAGCGACGTGCGCGGTTCACCGTGGTCGGTCTACGGGATCTTCGGCATCGCATTGCTCGTGGTGACAGCGATTGCATGGGCTACCGCGTTGCTCGCACTCGCCCGGCACAGGCTGTCGGCCAACCGATGGAGGCGAGCCGTGCGTTTCCTTCCCGCCGGGGTGGGGACCGGCCTTGTCGCCGTCGTTACGCTTTCGGTACTCAGGCTTGTTCCGCCCGAGCCCACCATCGAGATCCCGGTTGTGTTGGGTAGTGCTGTGATTGGGCTTCTCCTCGGATACCTGACGCCGCACCCGGTTCCCGCCGTGGCACCGTCGGCTTCCGACGATCCTACGGTCGGCGTGACGACCCAACGGCTGGGCGCCACGACCGAGGGCGTCGGATGACCGCCCCGCTCAGCATGATCAGGGCGCTTCCGCAGTACGCGATCGGTGGGCGGATCGGCTCGGGCGGGATGGGCGAGGTGTTCGCCGGAGTGCACCGTTCGCTCGGCCGTCACGTCGCGGTGAAGCAGCTGCCGCCGGAGGTCTCCGACCGGGCAGGGGCGAGCGAGCGGTTCGACCGCGAGGCCAGGGTGCTGGCGAGCCTGGACCACCCGCACATCGTCCCGGTCTACGACTACGTGCAGAACCTGCTGGTGATGGAGAAGCTCGACGGCGGCACGGTGTTCGACCGGATGCGGCGCGGCGGCCTGCCAGGAGAGCAGGCGTGCGCGATCACGCTGGCCATGCTGTCCGGGCTGCACGCCGCGCACCTGGCCGGTGTGCTGCACCTGGACGTCAAGCCGAAGAACCTGCTCTTCAACACCAGCGGAGTCGTGAAGGTCGCCGACTTCGGCATCGCGCAGGTGGTCAGCGAGGTGGCCACACTGGTCACGCACGGCGGGGAGGTGCTGGGCACGCCCGCCTACATCGCGCCGGAGCAGGCGATGGGCAACGCCCTCTCACCCGCCGCCGATGTCTACTCGGCGGGCACAGTGCTCTACGAGCTGCTGACCGGCGTGCTGCCGTTCGACCAGGACCGCGGTGCGCTGAGCATGATGCGGCAGCACATGTTCGCTGACCCGCAGTGGATTCGTGGTGTGCCGGAGCCGTTGGCGTCGGTGGTGATGCGCAGCCTGGCGCGTGAGCAGCACGACCGGTACCGGGAAGCGGAGTCCTTCGCCACGGACGTGGCCGCGGCTGCGACCAAGGTGTACGGCCACGGCTGGCTGGAGCGGTCGGGAGTCCCGGTTCTGCACCTCACGCCGCGAGTGGTCGCCGCTCTCTCGGGGACTGGCCAGTCCGGAGAGACGACGACGGTTGCCACGCCGGCGGTTCGTGCGGAACCGACGCTTGTCGAACTTGGGCGGCAACGGAGCGAACCCCGGCCACGGCCGCTGGTTCCCGCCTTGCTCGCGGCTGTCGCCCTGGTGGTTCTGGTTGCTGTCGCGTTGGTCGCGCCCGCCCGGCTCCCGCATCCAGAGCAGGCTGAGGTGTCGGTCAACGACGCGCAGCCAGGTCATGTGGTCACGGTCGACCTGAGCAAGTCGATCTCGGTGACCGGTGCCGGGCCGATCCAGGGTCCCGTCCACATCGACATCTCCGGTGCGACTGTCCCCTTGGGATCGGGCACGAGCAGCCGGGTCACGCAGTTCCCGGACGGTCGGTTCGCCGCCGAGGTGGACATGCCCGCCGTCGCGCGGTGGCTGGTCGGCGGCGCGATCACCGGAGAGGTTCGGGTGACGCGCCCGGGGCAGGCGGATGCCGTGCAGGAGTTCACGTTTCTCACGCAGCAGCATCCGCTCGCGTCCGCGATGGGCGCCGGGAGCCTGGTGCTGGGGCTGTTCTCGTTGGCCTATGTGGAGGCCGGGCTGCGTACCTTGCGGCGTGGGTTCCGCAGGCCGTCGGCTCGGTACACGGTGCTGCCGCTCGGCGCTGTGTTCGGGGTAGCCGTGTGGACGTTCATCTCCGTGATGAGCCAGCACGAACCATCTCTCGTGCACGGTGTGGTTTGCGCACTTGCCGGAGCAGTCGCGGCAACGTGCTCCGTGCTGGCTACCGAACGGTCCTCGCGCCCAGCGCAGCGGAAGGTCTGACGAACACGGCACACTGCCTCGATGACTCACAGTGTCGACAGCACCTGGGAACGGATCGTCGCTTGGTTGCGCACTCACACGCCCGTTTCCGCCGCACACCTCGGCCCGCCAGCGGTGGACAAGGACATCGCGGTCGTGGAGGCGCTGCTGGGTCGGTCGTTGCCCACGGACCTGCTCGCGTGGTGGCGGCACTCGTGTGGGGTGACGGGATTCGTCGGGAGCAGGGTGATTCCGCCCAGGTACGCCCCGTACATGGTCGACGAGGCCGTGGACTGTCGCGAAGGCATGCTCGAAGCCGCTTCCTGCGAGGACGACGCGGAGACCGCGGTGCTGCTCGCCGAGCCCGCTGGCTCCCCGTGCACCCCGTACTGGCTGCCGCTGTGGTTGCCCATCGCCCACGACGGAGGCGGCAACTACCTGTTCGCGGACCTGCGATCTGGCCCGTTGACCGGATGCATCATGCAGTGGGACGAGGACGAGGCCGCCGTCACGGAGCCGAGCTGGCCCAGCACAGCAGCGATGCTCGCCGAGATCGCCGACGCGCTTGAGCGCGGCACGGACATCGAGGGCTACCAGCCCGATGCCCGCGATGACGGAACCCTCGACTGGGTCTAGCGACCGTCCTGCCACGCTTGTGGTGCGCGTCCGACCCCGTACCGCGGTGTGCGCGCGAGCTGGCTGACGCGGTCGGTGTTTTCGCGTTTTGTCACCTAGTTGCGCGTAAGAGCGCTCCCATTTCGCATTTAGGTGACAAAACGCGAAAAGCGGGGGGCGGGGGCGGGGCGGGCACGGTGGCCGGGGCAAGAGTCAACGTCTCCGCCGCGCACCTCATCCAAGACCTGCCGCCGTGCGGCGGACAAGAACTCGCGCTCCGCTGGGCGTATCCGCGCGCTGTGGTCAGTGCGCGGTGTCGGAGCCGACGGTCGGCCGCGTCGAGGCGTCATGGTGGACGGACCGGAACCAGGAGATCGTGCGGGCCATGCCTTCGCGCAGGTCGACCGTGGGGCTCCAGCCGAGCTCGGCGCGAGCGCGCCGGATGTCGGGACAGCGGAGGTCGGGGTCGTCCTGGGGGCGGCCGGTGAAGGTGATGGGGGAGTCCGAGCCCGCTGCCTCCCGGATGAGAAGAGCCAGGTCGAGCATGGTGATCTCGTCGGGGTTGCCGAGGTTGACCGGGCCGGGCGTGGTGGAGCTGTGCAGCCTCAGCAGTCCGTCGACCAGGTCGTCGACGTAGCACAGCGAGCGGGTCTGGGTGCCGGTGCCGGTGATGGTGAGCGCTTGGCCGGTGAGCGCCTGGACGACGAACGTCGGCACGGCGCGGCCGTCGGTGGGCTGCATGCGCGGCCCGTAGGTGTTGAAGATGCGGGCGATGGCGGTGCTGGTGCCGCGCGTGGTGCCGTGTGCCGTGACGAGTGCTTCGGCGAAGCGCTTGGCCTCGTCGTAGACGCTGCGCGGGCCGATCGGGTTGACGTTTCCCCAGTACGTCTCGGTTTGCGGGTGGACGTGGGGACTGCCGTAGACCTCGGAGGTGGAGGCCAGGACGTAGCGCGCCCCCTTCTCGTGTGCCAGGTCCAGGGTGTTGTGCGTGCCCGCCGAGCCGACCGTGAGCGTCTCCAGCGGGTAGCGGAGGTAGGCGGCGGGCGATGCGGGGGAGGCGAGGTGGAACACCACGTCCACCGCCTCGTCGATCCGGACGCGTTCGCTCACGTCCCAGGGGATGAAGCGGAAGTGCCCGGCGGAGCCGAGGCCGGTGATGTTCCGGCGCGACCCGGTGAGCAGGTTGTCGACGCAGATGACCTTGTAGCCCTCAGCCAGGAGACGCCGGCACAGGTGCGAGCCGACGAACCCGGCTCCGCCCGTCACCACCGCGCAAGTACCTCGCATGCCCCGCTTCTCCGCTCCGGTCGTGGCGAGGCCCCCGCGATCGGTTGCCTGCCGCTGAGCATTCCTTCCAGTTCCTGGCAGCCTTCTCGGAACGAGCCGCCCTGGGATCTGAGCAGGGACGCCATGTCCTCCGCGGTGTCGGGAGGACGCGACAACCGGGTCCAGGTGTCGACGAGCCGCCCGCGCCACAGATGCCTGTTCACCGAGAACCGAAACCTCTTGCGCACCAACGCATCCAGCTTCGAACAGGCAGGAGTAGCGCTGATCGGGCGAGCGTGTTGTCGCAGCAGCGGGGGCAGCCACTGTGCGACCGGGCGGCGAGCTGCCGGATCTCGACCGAGCTGGGAGTAGTCCGGAGCGGCCAGGTCGGTGATCGGCGTTGCCACCTGCCGCGCGACGCGGCGCCAGCCCGCCCGGAGCGCCGGGTGGTCCACCCGCACCAGCTGGTGTCCCCACTCGCGGCCGAGCTCCTCCAGGTATCCGATCAGGAAGCTGGTGTGGAGGATGAGGTCGTACACGGTGAAGGCCGCACGCACCGCGGGGTCGGGGAACTCGCTGAAGCGGCGGTAGCCGTCGTCCCTGCCGTCGACGATCGAGCGGTACCAGTCCAGGGCACCGGGCAGTGCGGCCTCGGGGTGCGCCTTGCGGGTGTGGAGACGAGCGTGGGCGCGGCCGTAGCGCGCGTACCGCTCCGAGATCTCCTCGACTGCCTCGGAGAGCCGATGGGACACCGGCTCGGCGTTCCCCAGCCAGCGCGGGGTGTGCCCCGCATCGCGCAGGCTCAGGCCGAAACCGGTGTCCTCGCCGGCGTTGTTGAAGTTGCGGTCGTCGAAGAACAGGCCACCCGGCACCAGGTCCCTGCGGAGCCCGCAGTTGGCGGTCACCACGTACTGCGCCTCGCCCGTGTCGTCCGCCGGGGCGTGGAACAAGCGCTGGTAGTCGATGAACGCCGTCACCGATCCCCGAACCAGGGTCCGGACCGGAGCCGCCACCGCGACGCGGTCGCCGCTGCCGAGCGCGGTGCCGAGCTCCTGGCACCACGACGACGGCACGATGCAGTCGTCGTCGACGAAGAGCAGAACATCGTTGTGGGCCAAGCGAAATCCGATGTTGCGTGCTCCCGGTGCGCTTCTGCGCTCCACGGTCACGACCTTGAGCATCGGCGATCCCATGTTCTCCAACGGAGGCCGCGCCGTGGTGCCGTTGACCACCACCAGCACCTCGGCTTCGTCCCCGCGCGAGGCGGCGGACCGCAGGACGGACTCGACCGTCTCGCGGATGGCAGCGCGTTCAAGCGTTGTCGGCACGACCACCGAAATGCTCACAACCACCCAACTCCCGGACGGTTAACATGATCATGTCTTCCCGTTCATGCTCTTACCACCCGTGGCCGCTCCCACCAAGGGTGATCTCGTTCGCTTCGGCCAGTCGCATGCAAGGAGGATGCGCGGATGTCGCAACGCCGGGGAGTGTATTTCCTCGCCAACGACGGATTTCTGGACCACGCCGTGCCGTTCCTGAACAGTTTCAGGCGGTTCAACCCCGACGTGCCGTTGTGCCTGATCCCGTTCGCCGACGACGTCGAGGGGCTCACCGCCCTGCGGGAGCGGCACCGGTTCTCCGTCTTCACGGACATCGACCTGCTGCGGACCTGCGAAGCCATCGGCTTGGAGCTGCGCGGGAAAGCCTTGGGCCACTACCGGAAACTCGTCATGTGGGAGGGCCCGTTCGAGGAGTTCGTCTACATCGACAGCGACGCGATCGTGTTGCACGGCATCGACTTCGCCTTCGAGCTGCTCGCCGACTACGGGTTCGTCACGGCGCACGGTGACGACCCGCTGATCCGGGAACACGTGTGGAACGACTCGGTCTACGGCGCTGGAGTCCTTACCTGGAAACAGATCGCCTTCTCCGGGGCGACCGGGTTCATCGCGTCCAGGCGGGACTGCCTGCGGCTGGACGACGTCCTGGACCGGCTGCCCCAGGCCGCCGAGCTCCTCCCGCACATGTGCCCGCACGTCGTCGATCAACCGTTGCTGAACTACCTGATGGTTACCTCGGGGCACCGGTACGCCAGCCTGTTCGGGCTGACGCGGGCAGGAGTCGAGCACCTTCCACTGGAGCGGTCGGCGGAAGCGGTGCTCGGTGTCGTGCGTGACGGCCAGCTCGTGAGCGCGGACCGGTGCCCGACGCTCATGGTGCACTGGTCCGGGCCGGTCAAGGAGTCGACCGACACCTCGCACCTCGAAGCGCTGCGGGAGTTCTACCGGAACAGGCCGGCGACGCCGGACGACGCACCGGACGACGCGGGTACGAGCTGCACGTTCGAGGACGGCTCCCGCCAAGGATGGCGTCCTCGCGAGGGCGGTGAGAGCTGCGTGGTCACGACCGCGGACGCCCACACGGGCACCAGCAGCCTGCTGGTCACCGGGCGGGCCACGTGCTGGGCCGGGCCGGTGAAGGCGCTGGAGGCGGAACCGGTCGGATCCACCTGCCGATTCGCCGTGTGGGTCAAGCTCACGCCAGGCGAACCCGCTTCGCGGCTGCGCCTGTCCATCGGCCGCCACCTCGCGGGCACCGCCGAGTTCGACCAGGTGACCAAAACCGCTGTCGTGACACCCGATGCCTGGGTCGAACTGGCGGGCACCTACACCGTGGCTCATCCAGTCGACTTCCTCAGCCTCTACGTCGAGTCGACGAGTGGCACCGCGTCCTTCTACCTGGACGACTTCACCATGCGGCGCCTGCCCCGGCCCTCGATCGAGGCGGACATCCCTTCGCTGAAGGACGTGCTCGCGGCGTGTTTCCCCTTCGGCACGGCGATCGGCACTCACCAGATCGTCGCGGACCACGCGGAGCTCGTGCTCAAGCACTGCGCCTCCGTCACCGTGGGCAACGCGCTCAAATGGGATGCGGTCGAACCTGCCGAGGGGCACCACCGCTGGACCGATGCCGACGCCCAGATCGGCTTCGCGGGCGCCAACGGGCTCGCCGTCCGCGGGCACACGCTCGTCTGGCACGAGCAGACCCCGGCGTGGGTGTTCCGGGACGACACCGGCGCAGAACTGCTCCCGGCACCGGAGAACAAGCAGTTGTTGTTGCGGCGACTGGAAAATCACATCCGCGCCGTCATGGGCCGCTACGCGGGGCGGATCTCCGCGTGGGACGTCGTGAACGAGGTCATCGACGAGACCGAGCCCGAGGGGTTGCGGCGCAGCCCGTGGTACGACCTCACCGGTCTGGACTACATCCGCACCGCGTTCGCCGTGGCGCGTGAGACCGACCCCGCCGCCAAGCTCTACCTCAACGAGTACGACACCACTCGGCCAGCCAGGCGCAGGAGGCTCGCCGCGCTGGTCCACCGGTTGCGCTCGGAGGGGGTGCCGATCGACGGGATCGGGCACCAGATGCACATCGCCGTCGACCAGCCCACGGCCACCGACATCGAGGACACGCTGCGCACGTTCACCGAGCTCGGCCTGGACAACCAGATCACCGAGCTGGACGTGAGCCCTCGGCCCACAGGCGGGGGCGCGGCGGTGTCCGCCGAGGAGCAGGGCCGTCGCTACGGCGAGGTCTTTGTGACGTTTCGCCTGCTGTGCGGTCACATCAGCTCGGTGACCGTCTGGGGGCTGGCCGACAACCCCGACAACCTGTGCACGTTCCCGCACACCGGAACCGACAACCCCCTGATCTTCGACGAACGGCTCCAGGCCAAGCCCGCCTTCTGGGCCATCGCCGCGACGTGAGAGGACACCGTGGACCAGACATGGGACGAGTTGACGCGATGGGTGCAGCCCACGAGCCCGATGCCCGTGGGCGACGGCTGCGCGGCGGCCCCGGACCTGTTGCTCTACCTGATGCGATGGGTGCGCCGCAGGCGCCCGAGCCTCATCGTGGAGCTCGGCAGCGGCATCTCGACCTCCTGGTTCGCGATGGCGCTGCACACCTTCGGAGTGCCTGGCCGGGTGGTGAGCCTGGAGCACTCGGACCAGTACGCGGACCAGGCCCGGCATCAGCTGCGGGCATTGGGTTTGACGCACCTGGCCGAGGTGCGTCTCGCTCCTCTTGAGGACGTCCGGCTGTCGGGGGAGAACCACCGGTGGTACCGGCGTTCGGCGTGGCAGAGCCTGCGTGACTGCGATCTGTTGTTCGTGGACGGTCCTCCCGGTTGGAGTGCGCCGTTGGCGCGCTACCCGGCGGTACCGCTGCTCGCCGACGCACTCGCCCCGGGAGCCCTCGTCGTCCTGGACGACCACGACCGTCCCGACGAACGCGAGATCGTTGACCGCTGGCGACAGGCGTACCCCAGCTGGTCGTTCAGTCCTCTCGCGCACAAGAAGGGAACCGCCGTCCTGCACCTCCCCGGCGGCCGGGCATAGCGCCTTCCGGTTTGGGGTCAACGGCCTGAGGTAAGACCACACCGTGAGCGGACGCCACGCGGGGCCGTATGCCGAGCCGGAGGGCCCGGAGCAGCGGCACCCCTGGTGGAAGGTCATGTGCCTGAGCGGGCTGGACTACTTCTCCACGCTGGGGTACCAGCCGGGCATCGCGGCGCTGGCCGCCGGGGTGTTGTCGCCGATCGCGACCGTGGTGCTGGTGCTGGTCACGCTGCTCGGCGCGTTGCCGGTCTATCGCCGCGTCGCGCGCGAGAGCCCGCACGGCGCGGGCTCGATCGCGATGCTGGAGCGAATGCTGCCGTTCTGGCGGGGGAAGCTGTTCGTTCTGGTGCTGCTCGGCTTCGCCGCCACGGACTTCCTCATCACCATGACGTTGTCGGCCGCCGACGCCACCGCGCACATCGTGGAGAACCCGCACGTCGCCGATCTGGTCAAGGGCAGCAGGGTTCCGATCACCCTGGTGCTGCTCGCGCTGCTCGGCGCGGTGTTCCTCAAGGGGTTCACCGAGGCGATCGGCGTCGCGGTCACCCTGGTGGCGAGCTACCTGGCGCTCAACGTCGTTGTCGTGGCAGTGGGTTTGTGGCACGTGGTCGCGGCGCCGCACGTGGTCGCCGACTGGACCCACGCACTGACCGCCCAGCACGGCAACCCGATGCTCATGATCGCGGTGGCGCTGCTGGTGTTCCCCAAGCTCGCACTGGGGCTGTCCGGCTTCGAGACCGGTGTCGCGGTGATGAACCACGTCGAGGGCGATCCCGCCGAGCCCGAGGAACGGCCGGTCAAGCGCATCCGGGGCACCAGGAAGCTGCTCACGACGGCCGCAGCCATCATGAGCGTCTTCCTGATCACCAGCAGCCTGGTCACCACCCTGCTCATCCCGCAGCGGGAGTTCGCGCCCGGCGGCTCGGCCAACGGCCGCGCGCTCGCCTACCTGGCGCACGAGTACCTGGGCGACGGGTTCGGCTCGGTCTACGACCTGTCCACCATCACCATCCTGTGGTTCGCGGGCGCATCCGCCATGGCGGGACTGCTCAACCTCGTGCCGCGCTACCTGCCCCGCTACGGGATGGCACCGCACTGGGCGCGCGCGATGCGCCCGATGGTGCTGGTGTTCACCGCGGTGGCGTTCCTCGTGACGTGGATCTTCGACGCGAACGTGGACGCCCAGGGTGGTGCGTACGCCACCGGCGTCCTCGTGCTCATCACCTCAGCCGCCGTCGCCGTCACGCTCTCCGCGCACCGCGCCCACCAGCGGGGCTCGACGATCGCCTTCGCGGTCATCTCGGCGGTCTTCATCTACACCACGGGGGCCAACATGGTGGAGCGGCCCGACGGGGTGAAGATCGGCGCCTGCTTCATCGCCGGGATCCTGCTGGTCTCCCTGCTCTCACGGCTCTGGCGCGCCTTCGAGCTGCGCGTCACCCGCGTGGTGCTCGACGACGCGGCGACGCACTTCATCACCGACGTCCGCGGCAGCAAGCTGCGGTTCGTCTCCAACGAGCCGGAGGCCCGCGACGCCGCCGAGTACCGGGAGAAGCTCCAGCAGATCCGCGAGGACCACGACATCCCCGTGGAGGAGCAGGTGATCTTCGTCGAGGTGACCGTGCGCGATCCGTCGGAGTTCGAGTCCGAACTGACCGTGTGCGGGGAACTGATGCACGGTGAGTACCGGGTTCTCACCATGGAGAGCGCCAGCGTGCCCAACTCCCTGGCCGGGTTCCTGCTGCACGTGCGGGACCGGACCGGTCGGCAGCCGAACATCTACTTCGAGTGGACCGAGGGACACCCGGTGGTCCACTTCCTGCGGTTCCTGCTGTTCGGGGTGGGCGAGGTCGCCCCGATCACCCGCGAGGTGCTGCGGGAGGCCGAACCCGACCGGTCCCGCCGCCCTCGGGTGCACGTCGGCTGACCGGCCCGAGTGGACTGTACGGTGAGTCCTCCTGAGGTGAAGTCGAGGCAAGGGGGAGTCGGCTCCATGCGCATCCCGTCCCTTCGTACCGTCGTCGGCCTTGCGGCGGTCGTCGCCCTGGGCACCTCGGTGCCCGCTGCCGCCGCACCGCACGTTCCGTCCGGACCGTCCGGTGTGGACTCGGCGCGGTGCCCGCGGCTGTCCACCGCGCTGGAGTGGTTCGGTGACAACCGGGAGCGGCTCCAGCGGGCGATCGACGAGCGCGGGACCTGTTCGAACCCGGACCTGAAGCGCGGAGAGCGCCCGGTCGCGGCCTTCGACTGGGACAACACGGTGACCAAGAACGACATCACCGACCTCGCCATCGCGTGGGCGCTGAAGCATGACCGCATCCTGCGTCCGGCGAACTGGGCGGACACCAGCCCGTGGCTGACCGAGAAGGCCGTGCGGCGGCTGACCGAGGCGTGCGGCACGGACGTTCCGGTCGGTCGGCCGCTGCGCACCTCCACCAACATCGCGTGCACGGACGAGATCTTCTCGATCCGGGAGGGCGCGAAGCTGGTCAGCGGCGAGAACGCCTTCACGGGTGACTGGAACCGCCGCCGCACGGTTCCGCAGTACGCGTGGGTGTCGCAGCTGTTCGCCGGGCACACCGAGGCGGAGGTCAACGCCATCGCGCGCGCCTCCCGCGCCGCCGCGCTCGCCGCGCCGGTCGGCTCCACCCAGAAGGTGGGCAGCCACACGATCCACGCCTACGCCCGCTACTACCCGCAGATGAGGAACCTGATCTCGACCCTGAAGCGGGCCGGGTTCGAGGTGTGGATCGACTCCGCGGGAGCCGCCCCGATCACCGAGCCCTGGGCGGCCGGTGTCGGGATCGACCGCGAGCACGTCATCGCCATCCGCAACGTGCTCGACCGCAGGGGCCGGATCACCACGACGATCAAGGGCTGCGGCGGTGAGCCGGAGGGCAAGGGCGAGAACATCCCCTACATCGAGGGCAAGCGCTGCTGGCTGAACCAGGAGGCGTTCGGCGTCACGGGGCCCGCGGCGTGGCAGCGGCAGGCCCCGCGGCACCGGCCGGCGATCGTGGCGGGCGACGCCAACACCGACGTGTCGATGGTCGAGGACGCCACGGCCGCCCACCTGGTGATCAACCGCAACCAGAACGAGATCCTGTGCAAGGCCTACGACAACGCCGACGGGCGCTGGGTGGTCAACCCGATGTTCATCGAGCCGTTGCCGCGCAAGTCCACCGCCTACCCCTGCTCCACCACCGGGTTCGTCAACCCGGACGGTTCGCTCGGTCCGGTGCTGCGGCAGGACGGCACCGTCATCCCGGACCAGCGGGACACCGTGCACGGGCGGTGAGCCCCGCTCGCCGCTGTCCCGGCCCACAGCAGCGAGGCACCCCAGCGCAGTCCCGTGCGCCCGCGTGGGCTGGCGTGGTCAGGTTTCGCGTTGTGGAGCCTTAGCGCGTGTCTCTGTTTAGTTTCGGCGTGGTCCTCGGGCGTGCTCTTCGGGCGTGGATGAGTCGCGACGGCTTGCTTGTGATGGTCGCTGCGATCGTGTTCGTGGCGACCAGCGGGCGAGGTCCGTCGTTCGGGGTCGCGGCGCCGGGCGCCCTCGGCCCCAGGGGTTGATCGGCTGGTCCCGGGAGGCGGCCATGTGTGCGGTCTGAACTTTTCCACTTGAGGCACCCCCTGGGCGCGTGCCCAGTTTCGGCGATAGTGCCACGTTCACCGACAGCGAAAGAATCGCCCCCCATTTCACCCCATAGAGCCATGATCGCCATTTTCGGCGAGATAGAATAAAAATATGACCCCGGACGAGACCCTCGACGCAATCGAGGACGCCTACCGCGCGGTGAATCACGCGCACGCGGTCCTGGCGCGCTGTCTCGCCGATTTGGTGGTCAGCACGGATTTCGCGGAGTACCCGTATCTCGGGGATGAGGTCGGCGCTCTGTTGTCGATTTCCTCGCGCAAGGTCAGCACGCTGATCTGTCACGCCGAGAACCTCGCCTCCCGCCCCGCCGTCCTCACAGCCCTGGAGGAGGGCCGGATCGACCAGGGCAAAGCCCTGCTGATCGTGGACCAGCTGGAGCCGCTCACGGCTGTGCAGGCGGAGATCGTGGAAGCGGTGTTGATCGAGTACGCCCGTACCCATCACTACAGCCGGATCCGGCAGCACGCCCAAAGCCTGATCGCCAAGCTCGACCCGGAAGCAGCCGCTCGGCGGCACGAGGAGAAGAAGCGCACCCGGCGGGTGGAGAAACTCAACCTCGACGACGCCATGTGTGCGTTGCGGTTCCAGTTCACCGCCCTCCAGGGGGCCTTGGTCTGGGATCGCATCGACCGGATCGCCCGAGGCCTGGATGATGAGCGCACCATGGACCAGCGCCGCGCGGATGTCGCCTTTGACCTGTTGATGGGTAAGGAGACCGGTGCCCCGCAGGGGGAGGTGAAGGTCCTGGTGACCCTCCCGGCGACGACGTTGATGGGGATGGACCAGGAACCCGGGATGCTGGCGGGTTATGGCCCGATTCCCGCAGACGTGGCGAGGGACATCGCCGCCGGGGGTACGTGGAAGCGGATCCTGACCGACCCCGTCACCGGGGTGGCGGTGGACGTGGGCCGCACGAACTACCGGCCCTCAGCGGCCCTGGCCGATCTGGTCCGGGCGCGGGATGTCACGTGTGTGGCGATCGGCTGTCGGCAACCGGCGCACCGCTGCGATCTGGATCATTGCGAACCCTTCGATGGCACGAACACGGTCGCGGATGATCTGGGCGCGAAGTGCCGACGACATCATGTGATGAAGCATCACACGCGGTGGAAACGAACCCAGCTCCCGGGCGGTATCCATATCTGGACGACGCCGATGGGGAGAACGTATGTCCGTGAGCCGGAGCCGATAGCGGATCCTGCTCCCCCGTTTTAAACCCGGCCCCGGCTAGCCCGCCACCGCTAGAGGTGAGCGGGCTAGCGGTGGTGGGTGGTCAAGGAAATGCGCGCCGGAGTCCGGGAGAATTATCCGAGGGCAATCCGACGGAGTCGGGGCGGCAGCACGGCCCTCAACGACGCCACCGCGGCCTCAGCGTCACCTCAGACTCAACGCCACCAATAACCCCGACACCAGACCGCGCATAACGCCGCGAGCTTATGGACGCTTCCGCCCCCAAGAGTGTCCATGAGGACGTGTCTCGCCTGGCTCACCAGCTACCGGCGCCTGACCCTGCATTATCTAGGATTCGCCACCCTCGCAGCAGCCCTGGCCTGCTTCACGAAACTCTCCACGTGAGACACCCTCCAAGGCTCCACGGCGCGAACGAGGGGGTACGCGTGGTGGGTACCCGGTCGAGGAGTGGCGGCGGGGCTGGCGTTGACCGCGAGCGTGTCGATCACCGCCACCAGCCCGATGCGGTCGCCGAGTGCGCGGCTGAAGCCCAGGCTTCGCCCTCGGGGTCGTCGGCGGTCCAACCCACTCTGGCAGGGGTGGAGGAACTGCTCGCCGACGAGGCGGCACACGACTTCGCGATGACGTTCCTCGAACAGGTCCAGAATCTGACCTCGCACCGCCTGAAGACGTTCCTCGGCCCGGACGAGGTGACGGGGCTTCTCGGTCCCCGAAGCGCGGTGTGGTGGCGCGTGCTCGACGAGTTCTGGGCCGCTGTTGCCGCCTGGTGCGCGGACAACCAGCCTCCGCTGGAGTCCAGCGAAGAGATTCTTTCGGTGCAGAACGAACAACTGCGGGCGATGCTGTGGACGACCAACCGAACGTTGCCGACCGGCGCGAAGCTGGGGCTGGCGGCGGCAGTCCGGTACGAGAAAGCCACCGGTGCGGGCTTTCCCGGATTCAGCCACATCGCAGTCGCGCTCAGGAGCACGGGGCAGGGCTGAGCGGTCGGGCTCGCCCGCTCAGGCGTTCGGGGTCCAGTACGCGACGAGCCGCCCGGCTCCGGACCCCAGCGACCGCCAGGGGCCGCTGAAGGTGATCACGGCCAGCGTGGCGGTCGGGAAGCCGCCCCGCCGCACCCGGTCCAGCAGATCGCCGTCCGCCGCTCCGGGCAGCGCCTCCGCGAGGCCGTGCAGCCCGGGGTTGTGCCCGACGAGGATCAGGTCGTTGACCGCGTCCGAGACCTCCGTGAGCACGCCGATCAGCTCTGTGGCCGAGGCGTCGTACAGGCGCTCCTCGTAGACGGTCTTCGGCCGCCGCGGCAGCTCGCTGACGACGAGCTTCCACGTCTCCCGTGCCTGGGTCGCGGTGGAGCACAGGGCCAGGGCCGGAGCGATGCCCGAACCCGCGAGCCAGCGACCGGCCATCGGAGCTTCCTTGCGCCCGCGCTCGATCAGGGAGCGTTCGTGGCCGTTCTCGAATGAGCTGTCGGCCTTCGCGTGACGCACGAGAACGATCCGGCGGGGCGTGTCATCGCTCATTCTTCGCACACTCCCGTCATCCACTGTTCAAGATCAACCCCATACAACCTGAAACACGGGGTCGTGCCACAGCGGCCGAACGAGGGATTTCGATCCCGCATCCGCGCATCCCCTCGGGAACATGAGCGGATCTCCGTTGACAGTTAATGATCGACAGGTGCGGGCAACGGGGTGATTATTCGCGGCTCGGCGTTCCGCTGGCGGATCGCGGTGCCCAGGACGCCGCGGGAGAACGTCGCGGCGATCTGCCGGGTTTTGCCGCCGAAGCCGCAGTGCGGCGCGACGCGGAATGACATGGCTCGTCGCGGCCTTCTGTTGGAAGCGAAGGAGAGCACGCGGGATTCGTTGTCGAAAGCCTTGAAGTGGCGCCGTCCGGCCAGTCCGCGTCGGATGAAAAAGTAGTTCTCCTCTTCGTGCGACAGTTCCGTCGCCAGTTCTTTCCTCGGCGGCCCGGTCTGCTGCGCCATTCGGCCCATCTCCGCGGTGAGGTGGCTGAGCGAGGGGAGTGGGCGAAGGCGGGCTCCCGCCGCCCGTTACGATCACGCCGGGTCCGTCCTCCGCCGCCCCGCGGCCTTCGCGGCCGAAGCGGGGCAATCGACTAGACTTCCCCGCCGCTTCGGCGACCCGACCCTTCGTTCTTTGTGGCAGACCTTGCGCGAAACCGCGGCCACGCCGTGTGGTAGGGGGCGCTGTTTGTAGGGTCCCCACAACACAACGGCTCCGGCATGCGTCATGCGGAACAGTGGTGTACTCGCCAGTAACAGAGCAGGGTCTTCACAGGTGCAGGCGACGCTCCGGGACCCGGACGTCGCCTGCTGCGTGCAGGTACTTGGGAGGCTCAGCCGGTGTTCAGTCGTGTCGCCATCGTCAACCGTGGAGAGGCCGCGATGCGGCTCATCCACGCCGTCCGGGATCTCTCGGCGGAAACCGGGACGCGGATCGAGACGGTCGCGCTCTACACCGACGCCGACCGCAACGCGACCTTCGTCCGCGAGGCGGACATCGCCTACTCGCTCGGGCCCGCGTCGGCCCGCCCGTACCTCGACCACGCCGTCCTGGAGCGGGCGCTGGTGGAGACCAAGGCCGACGCCGCGTGGGTCGGCTGGGGCTTCGTCGCCGAGGACCCCGCTTTCGCCGAGCTGTGCGAGAAGATCGGCGTCACCTTCGTCGGGCCGAGCGCGGAGGCCATGCGCAAGCTCGGCGACAAGATCGGCGCGAAGCTGATCGCCGAGGAGGTCGGCGTCCCGGTGGCGCCGTGGAGCCGCGGCGAGGTCGCCACCCTGGAGGACGCGCTGCGCGCCGGTGCCGAGATCGGCTACCCGCTGATGCTCAAGGCGACCGCGGGCGGCGGCGGGCGCGGCATCCGGATGGTCGCCTCGGCCGACGAGCTTGCCGACGCCTACGAGCGCACCAGCCAGGAGGCGCTGCGCGCCTTCGGCTCCGGGGTGGTCTTCCTGGAGCGCCTTGTCACCGGCGCCCGGCACGTCGAGGTCCAGGTCATCGCCGACGGGCAGGGCACCGCGTGGGCGCTGGGCGTCCGCGACTGCTCGGTGCAGCGGCGCAACCAGAAGATCATCGAGGAGTCCGCTTCCCCGGTGCTGGCCCCCGAGCAGGCCGCCGAGCTGAAGGCGTCGGCCGAGCGGCTGGCGCTGGCCGTCGACTACCGCGGCGCGGGCACCGTCGAGTTCCTGTACCACCCCGGCGAGAAGCTGTTCGCCTTCCTGGAGGTCAACACGCGCCTCCAGGTCGAGCACCCGATCACCGAGATCACCACCGGCACCGACCTGGTCAAGCTCCAGCTGCACGTGGCGGGCGGCGGCAAGCTCGAAGGCGCGCAGCCGGCCGAGAGCGGCCACGCCGTCGAGGCGCGGCTCAACGCCGAGGACCCGGACCGCGACTTCGCCCCCTCGCCCGGCCGGATCACGCGACTGGCCCTGCCCGCGGGCCCCGGCATCCGCGTGGACACCGGCGTCAGCGAGGGCGACACCATCCCGGCCGACTTCGACTCGATGATCGCCAAGATCATCGCCTACGGTCGCGACCGCGATGAGGCGCTCGGCAGGCTGCGCCGCGCGATGGCCGAGACCACGGTGATCATCGAGGGCGGCGCGACCAACAAGAGCTTCGTGCTCGACCTGCTCGACCAGCCCGAGGTAGTCGACGCCAGCGCCGACACCGGCTGGATCGACCGCGTGCGCGCCGAAGGCCGCCTGGTCACCCACCGGCACTCCGCGGTCGCCCTCGCCGCGGCCGCGATCGAGGCGTACCAGGACGAGGAGGAGGTCAGCCGCCAGCGGCTGTTGTCCACCGCGCACGGCGGGCGCCCGCAGGTGCAGCACGAGAGCGGCCGTCCGCTGGACCTCAAGCTCCGCGGCGTCGGCTACCGGGTGAGCGTCGCCCGCGTCGGCCAGCAGCGCTTCCGCGTCGGCGTCGCGGGTGGCGGTGACGCGCACCTGGCGGACGTCGAGGTCGAGCGGTTCGACGCGCACAGCGGCCAGCTCGTGGTCAACGGGCACCGCTTCCGGGTGGTGTCGGCCACGCACGGCCCGATCCACCTGGTCGAGGTCGACGGCGTCACCCACCGGATCAGCCGCGACGAGGGCGGCGTCGTCCGCTCTCCCGCGCCCGCGCTGGTCGTGGCGACGCCGTTGTCGGTCGGCGACGAGGTCGACTCGGGCGCGCCGATCCTGGTGCTGGAGAGCATGAAGATGGAGACGGTGCTGCGCGCGCCGTTCCGCGCCCGGGTCCGTGAGTGCCCGGTGTCTGTGGGCAGCCAGGTGGAGACCGGCGCGCCGCTGATGCGCCTGGAGCCGCTCGCCGACGAAGGCGCGGAGCAGGAGGCCGATGGCCCCGCCGAGACCGTCGAGATCGACCTGCCCGCCGCGCCGTCGGAGGTCTCCGCGGCCGACCGGGTCGAGCGCGGCCTGCAGGACCTGCGCAGCCTGCTGCTGGGCTTCGACGTCGACCCGCAGGACCGCAAGCGCGTGCTGTCCGGGTACCTGGCAGCGCGAGCCGAGCTCGGTGGCCGCACGGTCGAGGGCGAGCTGGACCTGCTGACGGTCTTCGCCGACCTGTCGGAGCTGAGCCGCAACAAGCCGGGCGGGGAGCTGGAGGTGGAGCCGGGCAGCCCGGTGCACAGCCCGCGCGAGTACTTCCACAGCTACCTGCAGAGCCTCGACGTCGAGCGCGCCGGTGTCCCCGAGGGCTTCCAGGCCAAGCTGCGGAAGGTGCTCGGGCACTACGGCGTCGCCGAGCTGGACCGCACGCCCGAGCTGGAGGCCGCGGTCTTCCGGATCTTCCTGGCGCAGCAGCGGACGTCGGCCGACGTCGCCGTCGTGTCGGAGCTGCTGCGGCAGTGGCTGGCCGGCCCGCCGCCCGCCGAGCCGCTGCACCAGCGGGTCGGACTGGCGCTGGAGCACCTCGTCGCCGCCACCCAGGTGCGCTTCCCCGCGGTGTCGGACCTGGCGAGGGGCGTGGTGTTCCGCTGGTTCGCCCAGCCGCTGCTGCGCCGCAACCGGGCCAAGGTCTACGCGGCGGTGCGCGACGACCTGCGCCACCTCGACCGCAACCCGGACGCGCCGGACCGCGCTGAGCGGATCCAGGCCATGGTCGCCAGCGCCGAGCCGCTGGTGCGGCTGATCGGCCAGCGGATCGGGCGGCCGGGCCGCGACCACGCCCCGCTGCTGGAGGTGCTGACCCGCCGCTACTACGGCAACCGCGGCCTGTCCGAGGTCACCGCGCGCGACACCGAGGGCTGCCGGTTCGTCACCGCCGAGCACACGACCCCGGCCGGTGCGACGCGCGTGGTCACCACCGCCGTCGACATCACCGCACTGCCCGCCGCCATCGGCGCGGTCGGCGCGTTCGCGGCCGATGTCGCCAAGGACGGGCTGGTCGCCGACCTCTACGTCACGTGGGAGGACCAGCCGGACGCCGACGCGATGGCGGTGCGGCTGGGCGAGCTGCTCGCCGAGCACCCGCTGCCCGAGGGCGTCCGCCGGATCACCACCACCGTCGCGGGCACCAGCGGCGCGGTGATGCACCACCATTTCACCTTCCAGCCCGACGGTGCGAGCTTCGCCGAGGACCGGCTGATCCGCGGCCTGCACCCGCAGATCGCGCAGCGCCTGCAGCTGCACCGGCTGCGCGAGTTCGACCTCACGCGGCTGCCGTCCTCGGACGAGGAGATCTACCTCTTCAAGGCCGTCGCGAAGAGCAACCCGGCCGACGAGCGGCTGTTCGCGCTGGGCCAGGTCCGCGACCTGACGCCGCTGCGCGAGGCCGACGGCAGGCTGGTCGCGCTGCCCGCCGTGGAGGACGCGATCAACGCGGGCCTCGACGCGATCCGCAACATCCAGGCGCAGCGCCCGCAGAACAAGCGCTTCGACACCAACCGGATCATGATGTACGTCTGGCCGGCGACCGAGGTCACCCCGGACGAGCTCAACACGCTGGTCGAGCGCATCCTGCCGACCACGGCGGGCGCCGGGCTGGAGGAGCTGCAGTTCCTGGCCCGCCAGCGCACCGCCTCCGGTGAGCTGACCGAGGTCTCCGTGCGGATCGCACTCGACCCGGGCAACGGCGCGACCCTGCACGTCGGGGAGCCGTCGACGGAACCGGTGCGGCCGCTGGACGACTACGGCCAGAAGGTGCTGCGCGCGGCCCGGCGCGGCAACGTCTACCCGTACGAGCTGACCGACCTGCTCGCCGGTCCGGACGGCAGCTTCGTGGAGCACGACCTCGACGACAACGCGGTCCTCGTGCCGGTGGATCGGCCGAAGGGCAAGAACACCGCCGCGATCGTCGCGGGTGTCGTCAGCACGCCGACCGAGCGCCACCCCGAGGGCGTCACCCGCGTGGTGCTGCTCGGCGACCCGACCAAGGCGCTCGGCGCGCTGTCGGAGCCGGAGTGCTCGCGGGTGATCGCCGCGCTCGACCTCGCCGAGCGGATGCGGGTCCCGCTGGAGTGGTTCGCGCTCTCGGCGGGCGCGCGGATCTCGATGACCTCGGGCACCGAGAACATGGACTGGGTCGCGGCCGCGCTCAAGCGGATCGTCACCTTCACCCAGGACGGCGGGGAGATCAACATCGTCGTCGCCGGGATCACCGTCGGCGCCCAGCCGTACTGGAACGCCGAGGCGACGATGCTCATGCACACCAAGGGCATCCTGGTGATGACGCCGGACTCGGCGATGGTGCTCACCGGCAAGCAGTCGCTGGACTTCTCCGGTGGCGTTTCGGCCGAGGACAACTTCGGCATCGGCGGCTACGACCGCGTGATGGGCCCGAACGGCCAGGCGCAGTACTGGGCGCCGGATCTGCCGGGCGCCCGCGACGTGCTGATGGCGCACTACGACCACACCTACGTCGTGCCCGGCGAGACCGCGCCCAGGAAGGCGGAGACCTCCGACCCGGTCCACCGCGACGTCTCCGAGTTCCCGCACGCGATCGTCGGCAGCGACTTCGCCACCGTCGGCCAGATCTTCTCCGCGGAGCACAACCCGGACCGCAAGAAGCCGTTCGACATCCGTACGGTGATGCGCGCGGTGTCCGACCAGGACCACCCGGTGCTGGAGCGCTGGGCGGGCATGGCCGACGCCGACACCTCGGCGGTGCAGGACGCGCACATCGGCGGCTGGCCCGTCTGCCTGGTCGGGATCGAGTCGCGGGCGGTGCCGCGCCGCGGCTTCCCTCCCACCGACGGCCCGGACACCTACACCGCGGGCACGCTGTTCCCGCGGTCGTCGAAGAAGACCGCGCGGGCGATCAACTCGGCGTCCGGCAACCGGCCGCTGGTGGTGCTGGCGAACCTGTCCGGGTTCGACGGCTCACCGGAGTCGATGCGCAAGCTCCAGCTGGAGTACGGCGCGGAGATCGGCCGGGCGATCGTGAACTTCGAGGGCCCGATCGTGTTCTGCGTGATCTCCCGCTACCACGGTGGCGCGTTCGTGGTGTTCTCCAAGGCGCTCAACCCGAACATGACCGTGCTGGCGCTGGAGGGCTCGTTCGCCTCGGTGCTCGGCGGCGCCCCGGCGGCGGCCGTGGTGTTCTCCGGTGAGGTGAACAACCGCACCGCGACCGACCCGAGGGTGACGGAGCTCCAGGCCCGGCTCTCGGCGGCCAGCGGCGCGGAGCGGGCGGCGCTGAACGCCCAGCTCGCCGAGGTCCAGGCGGGCGTCCGGGCGGAGAAGCTCGGCGAGGTCGCCGCGGAGTTCGACCGGGTGCACAGCATCCAGCGCGCGGTCGAGGTGGGCTCAGTGGACGCGATCATCAGCGCCGCCGAGCTGCGGCCGCGGATCATCGAGGCCATCGAGCACGGCATGAAGAGCTGACGCTTCGCGCGAAACCGGCCGCAGCCCCGCTGCGGCCGGTTTCGCGTTTTCCGGGGCTGGTGCGCACTCATGGCGCTCGTTCCGCGTCACCGCGCCGCGAGGAGCTTGTTCGTCCACAATGGACGCAGGGGCAGGGGGGAGCTGCCTGCTCCCCGCCACTTCCAACGTATAGCGCACAGGGGGTCTTGCGGCAAGACCCGGGTCGTGCCGCAGACTCTCCGGCCGAAGAGCAACCTCGGTGAATGGGCGGTTCATGTTCGACGTGATCGTTGCTGGTGGCGGGCCGACCGGCTTGATGCTGGCCAGTGAGTTGCGGCTGCACGGCGTGCACGTGCTCGTGCTGGAGCGGGAGGCGGCGGCGCTCCCGCACGTCCGTTCCCTCGGCCTGCACGTGCGCAGCATCGAGGTGATGGACCAGCGCGGGCTGCTGGAGCGGTTCCTCGCCCACGGGCAGCAGTACCCGGTCGGTGGTTTCTTCGCGGGCCTCACCAAGCCGTCACCGGTACGGCTGGACTCCGCGCACGGCTACGTCCTCGGCATCCCGCAGACCACCACCGACCGCCTGCTGGAAGAGCACGCCGCCGAGGTCGGTACCGAGATCCGGCGCGGCTGCGAGCTGGTCGGGCTGAGCCAGGACGACGAGGGGGTGACCGTCGAGCTGGCCGACGGCACGCGGCTGCGCTCGCGCTACCTCGTCGGCTGCGACGGCGGGCGCAGCACGGTGCGCAAGCTGCTCGGCGTCGGCTTCCCCGGCGAGCCCGCCAGGGTCGAGACGCTGCTGGGCGAGATGGAGCTGACCGCGTCACCGGAGACGGTGGCCGCTGTGATGGCCGAGGTCCGCAAGACCCAGCTCCGGTTCGGCGCCGGGCCCATCGGGGCCGGGGTGTACCGGGTCGTCGTGCCCGCCGAGGGGGTGGCCGAGGACCGCACGGTCCCGCCGACCATCGAGGAGGTCAGGCAGCAGTTGCGGGCGACCGCCGGCACCGACTTCGGCGCGCACTCACCGCGCTGGCTGTCCCGCTTCGGCGACGCCACCCGGCAGGCCGAGCGCTACCGGAGTGGTCGGGTTCTGCTGGCGGGCGACGCGGCGCACATCCACCCGCCGGTCGGTGGCCAGGGGCTGAACCTCGGCATCCAGGACGCGTTCAACCTCGGCTGGAAACTGGCCGCCGAGATCAACGGCTGGGCGCCGGAGGGGCTGCTGGACACCTACCACGCCGAACGGCACCCGGTGGCCGCGGACGTGCTCGACAACACCCGCGCGCAGATGGAGCTGATGTCCCTCGAACCGGGTGCCCAGGCGGTGCGCAGGCTGGTGTCGGAGCTGATGGACTTCGATGAGGTGAACCGGTACCTGATCGAGAAGATCACTGCGATCTCGGTCCGCTACGACTTCGGCGAGGGGCACGAGCTGCTCGGCAGGCGGCTGCGCGACGTGCCGCTGAAGCGGGGTCGCCTCTACGAGCTGACGCGCGGTGGCCGCGGACTGCTGCTCGACCAGACCGGCCAGCTCTCGGTGGCGGGGTGGGCGGACCGGGTCGACCACGTCGTCGACGTCAGCGAGGAGCTGGACGTGCCCGCCGTGCTGCTGCGGCCGGACGGCCACGTCGCGTGGGTCGGTGATGATCAGCGGGATCTGCTCGACCAGCTGCCCCGGTGGTTCGGCGCCGCCGTCGGCTGAGTTCGCGCGCGGCCGGTGCGGCACCGCACCGGCCGCGTCCCGTGGCTAGGACGGGGCTAACGGGGATGGCGGGCGACCTTCGCCCACTCGTTCAGCAGCCGCCGCGCCGACCCGCCGATCGGACCCACAGCGTCGGCCAGTGTCGCGGGGCTCGGCAGGCGCGCACCGGCGACGGCGGTGACGGCCTGGGCGGCGTCGGCGATGGTCGAGGAACAGACCGCGCGCAGGTACTCCGGAACGGAGAGGGCGGGGTCGGTGCAGCCGACGATCGGGGTGCCGACCGCCGCGATGAGCGGGAACACCGTGCCAGGAATGCCGATGGCCGCTTCGGCCCGCGCCGAGGCCATCACCGAGCTGACCGAGCTGATCTCGTAGGAGTCCCAGAGGCGCCGGTCCTCGCGGGGATGCAGGCCGACCAGGATCCGCTTCCCGGCGGCGGCGAGCTTTTCCGTGGCGTCGAGCAGGAGCTTCGTGCCCGGCGCCGCACTGCCCGTGCTGTCCGGGTGCGTGACGCTCGTGAGGACCAGGACGAGGTCCTTCTCCGGAGCGCGCTGGGGGAGGACGTCGGTCTGCGGCGAGCCGACGATCCGGACATGCCTCCTCGTGCCGAGATGCCCGCCGAAAGCACGACCCTCGGCCGGTGCCGACGAGGTGATCAACCGCAGTCGCGGACGGATCTCCTTGGCGCGCGGCGCCTCCACGGGCTGCTGGTAGGCGAGCGAGCTCGCGGCCACCGGCATCCGGCCCAGCCGCGCCACGCACTCGGCCGGCCAGTCCCCGGCACCGGTGACGACGAGCAGGTCAGCTCGTGGAGCGTCCGCGAGCGTTGCGACGGGCACCGGATCGCCGGGCGTCACCTGGGAGCGGTCGGGCACGAGCTGGGTCAGTCGCCAACCGCGCCGATCGGCCTCCGCGAGCAGGGGCTTGACGTGATAGGTGCCCCAGGGCTCATTGGTCGCGATCAGCACCTGGCGCCCACGCGCCGCGTCGGCCGCACCAGCGTCGACAGCGACGGCCGCGACCCCGGTGACGACACCGCCGAGCAACGCGCGCCGCGATAGCAGGGTTTCCATGCAGCGCACCATAAGTGCGCGGATCAAACACCGGGTGAACCCTTCGGCGACATCCAGACGCCGTCGCCCCCCGGCCCGCCTCCTCCCGTCCCACCCCCTCCCGTCCCACCCCC
>NZ_JBHLZU010000038.1:0-20307 GCF_042429765.1 Allokutzneria oryzae
CAACGCAGCAGCACACGCCTGCATCGACTCAGCGAAAACTGGCTCCGACAGCAGCTCCACCGCCATGCCGGACCACTGCGAACCCTGACCGGGGAAGACGAAGGCGATCTTGCCGGGGGCGGCGGTGCCGCGCACCAAGGCAGGGTTCGGCTCACCGGCGACGAGGGACTCCAGAGCTGTGCGGTAGTCGCCGACCACCACGGCGCGCTGCTCCAGCGCGGCTCGCCCGGTCGCCAGGGAGTGGCCCACGTCGACGGGGTTCAGGTCCACAGTGGACAGCAGTTGTCCCGCTTGCGCGCGCAGGGCCTGCTCCGTCGCCCCGGACAGCACCCACGGGACCACGGTGGCCGCGGGCTCCGGGGCCGGTTCGACCTGCGGGGCCTGCTCCAGGATCACGTGCGCGTTGGTGCCGCTCACGCCGAAGGAGGACACAGCGGCGCGGCGCTCACGCCCGGTCTCCGGCCACGGCTGGGCCTCGGTCAGCACCGACACCGATCCCGCCGACCAGTCCACGTGCGGGGAAAGCTCGGAGACGTGCAGGGTCTTCGGCATCAGGCCGTTGCGCAGGGCCATCACCATCTTGATGACACCACCGACTCCGGCGGCGGCCTGGGTGTGACCGATGTTGGACTTCAACGACCCGAGCCACAGCGGACGGTTCCGCCGCTGACCGTAGGTGGCGATGATCGCCTGCGCCTCGATCGGGTCACCGAGCGAGGTCCCGGTGCCGTGCGCCTCCACCACGTCCACGTCCGAAGTGGACAGTCGGGCGGCGTCCAACGCGGCACGGATGACGCGCTGCTGCGACGGGCCGTTCGGCGCGGTCAGGCCGTTCGACGCGCCGTCCTGGTTGACCGCGGAGCCCTTGATCACCGCGAGGACCGGGTGCCCGTTGCGCTGGGCGTCGGAGAGCCGCTCCAGCAGGAGCATGCCGATGCCCTCGCCCCAGCTCGTTCCGTCGGCCGATGCGGAGAACGCCTTGCAGCGGCCGTCGGGGGCGAGGCCGCGCTGGCGGGAGAACTCCACGAACGCGCCGGGGCTGGACATGACGGTGACGCCACCGGCGAGCGCCATGGTGCAGTCGCCCTTGCGCAGCGCCTGACCAGCCAGGTGCATCGCCACCAACGACGAGGAGCACGCCGTGTCCAGGGTGACCGCCGGACCCTCAAGGCCGAGGGTGTAGGCGATGCGGCCGGAGGCGACGCTGCCCGCGCTGCCGTTTCCGAGGTAGCCCTCCAGGCCGTCCGGCACGACGTCCAGCCTGGTCCCGTAGTCGTGGTACATCACGCCCGCGAACACGCCGACCGCCGTGCCGCGCACCGAGTGCGGGTCGATCCCGGCCCTCTCGAACGCCTCCCACGAGGTCTCCAGCAGCAACCGCTGCTGCGGGTCCATCGCCAGCGCCTCACGCGGCGAGATCCCGAAGAACGCCGGGTCGAACTCGGCCGCGCCGCGGAGGAACCCGCTCTCCCGCACGTACGTGGTTCCGGGGTGGTCAGGATCGGGGTGGTAGAGGCCGTCGACGTCCCAGCCGCGGTCGTCGGGGAACGGCGAGATCGCGTCGCGGCCCTCGGCCACCAGGCCCCACAGCTGCTCCGGCGTGCTGACACCACCGGGGTAGCGGCAGCTCATCCCGACGATCGCGATCGGCTCCTGCTCCCCGGCCTCGACCTCCTGGAGACGCTCCCGCGCCTGCTGCAGGTCGGCGATGGCGCGCTTGAGGTAGTCCCGGAGCTTGTCTTCGTTGCTCATGCTGCTCGACCCCGCAAGCGAGTCTTCGTTGGTGACACGTCGCCCCCTTCGAGGCATCAGAGAGAGTTCGAGTCAGGACTGGTCGAGGAAGGCGAACAGCTCGTCGTCACTCGCGGAGTCGAGCCGGTCCACCACCTCGGGCCGGGGCCGGTCGGAGACCTCCTCCAGCAGCCGCCGCAGCCGCGCGGCCACCTCGCCCCTGGTCTCCTCCGGCAGCCCGGCGAGGTCGTCGGCCACCTGGTCGAGCCGGTCGAGCACGGCGGGCCGGGCGGGCGTTGCGTCCCCTGGCAGGTCGGCGAGCAGCCGCTCGGCCAGCGCCGCGGGTGTCGGATGGTCGAAGACCAGCGTGGCGGGCAGCCGCAGCCCGGTGGCGGCGGTGAGCCCGTTGCGCAGCTCCACGGCCGTCAGCGAGTCGAAGCCGAGGTCGGTGAACGCCCGGTCCTCCCCGATCGCGCTCGCCGAGGAGTGGCCGAGGACGGCGGCGGCCTGCCCGGTGACGAGATCGACCAGCGCCGCCTGACGCTCCACAGTGGACAGCGAGGCGAGCCGCTCGCGCAGCGCGTTCGACGAGTCCGGAGCGGCTTTGCCGGGCTTCGTCCGCACCAGTCCGCGCAGCATGGCGGGAATCGGCTGGGACCGCGGCGCGGCGAGGTCCAGCCGGATTGGCACGACAACGCGCTCGGTGGTGGCGTGCGCGGCGTCGAAGAGCGCGAGCCCCTGTGCCGGGGTCAGTCCGGCCACCCCGGAACGGGTCATCCGGCCCCGGTCGGCCTCGGCGAGACCACCCGCCATGCCGTCCTCGGTCGCCCACAGGCCCCACGCCAGTGACAGGCCGGGCAGCCCCAGCTGAGCGCGGTGCTCGGCGAGCGCGTCCAGGAACCCGTTGGCGGCGGCGTAGTTCGACTGCCCCGGACTGCCGAGGACTCCGGCGGCCGAGGAGAACATCGTGAACATCGAGAGGTCGTGGTCGCGGGTCAGCTCGTGCAGGTTCCACGCCGCGTCCACCTTCGGCCGCAGGACGGTGTCGAGCCTGTCCGGTGTCATCGACTCGATCACGCCGTCGTCGATGACACCGGCGGTGTGCACGACACCGGCGAGCTCGCGTCCGTCCAGCAGCGCTCGCAGCGCCTCCCGGTCGGCGACGTCGCACGCCACCAGGCTGACCTCGGCGCCTAGCCCGGTCAGCTCATCGACCAGCTCGCCGGCCCCCGGCGCGGACATACCGCCGCGGCTGGCCAGCAGCAGGCTGCCGACGCCGTGCGCGGTGACCAGGTGCTTCGCGACGAGGCGGCCCAGTGTGCCGGTGGCTCCGGTGACCAGGACGGTCCCGGTGAGCTTCATGTCCGGTGTGGACACTTCGGCCCTGGCCAGCCGGGGAACAAGCAGGGTCCCGGCCCGCGCGGCGACCTGCGGCTCCCCGCTGGCGAGCGCTGCGGCGAGATCGGCGTCGTCGTCCAGGTCGAGCAGGACGATGCGGTCGGGGTGCTCGGCCTGCGCGGCCCGTGCCAGTCCCCACACCGAGGCCGAGACGAGATCGCCCTCAAGGACTCCCCTGGTGACCAGCGCCAACCGGCCGGTGGACTCCCCCGCGAGCCAGTCGCGCACGACCTCAAGGACCTCCGCGGTCACCGCGCGCACAGCGTCGGGGACCTCGCCGGTCGCGCTGGGCACGTGGAAGACCGTGTCGGCGCTCTCCCCGATCTCCGAGGGCACTGGCACTTCGGTCCAGTCGATCCGGAACAGCGAGTCGGCCTGGACCGTCGACAGTGGACGGAGCACGAGGGACTCCACCGAGACGACCGGAGCACCCGAGCGGTCGGTGATCAGCACGGACACCGCGTCCGGGCCGGCGGCGGTGACGCGCACGCGCACCTCGGTAACTCCCTTGGCGTGCATGGTGACATCACGCCACGCGAAGGGCAGCCGGGCCTGGCCGGTGTCCGGGAAGAACCCGCCGAGCCCCACCGCGTGCAGGGCGGCGTCCATCAACGCGGGGTGCGATCCGAAGCCGGTGCCTTCGACCGGCAGCGTCACCTCGGCGAGGACCGCGTCGCCCTGCTTCCACGCGGCGGTCAAACCCTGGAACGTGGGTCCGTAGCCGTATCCGGTGTCGGTGAGCCGGTCGTAGTACCCGTCGATGTTCTGCGCGATGGCGTCCGCCGGCGGCCACTGCCCCCGCAGGTACTCGGCGTCACCGGCACCGCTCGCGAGCGTGCCCGTGGCGTGCCGGGTCCACTCCTGGTCACCGTCGATCCGCGAGTGCACGGTGATCTCGTGGTCCACCACGCTGACGCGCAGGTCCACGGCACCGGTGGAGGGCACGGTCAACGGCGCTTCGAGGGTCAGCTCCTCGATCCGGTCCAGGCCGACGCTCTCGGCGGCGTGCGCGGCGAGTTCGACGAACGCTGTTCCGGGCACCAGAACGTTGTTCGCGACCGCGTGGTCGGCAAGCCACGGCTGCGCGCTCAGCGACAACCGGCCGGTGAGGGCAACGCCGTCCGGCAGCTCCACCACCGCATCGAGCATCGGGTGGCCGCTCGCGGTCCGCGCCGCTTCGGAGTTGAGCCAGTACCGCTCCCGCTGGAACGGATACGTCGGTAGATCGACGAGCCGTCCGGCGGGCAGCACCTTGGTCCAGTCGACCTCTCCACCGTGGACATACACGGTGGACAGCGCGGTCAGCGCACTCAACACCTCGCCGCGGTCCTTGCGCAGAGCCGGAACCGCCACCGCGTCAACCATGGCGCTCAACACGCCATCGGGACCGAGTTCGACCATCGTGGTCACACCCAGGTCCTCCAGGGTCTTCACCCCGTCTGCGAACCGAACAGCCTCACGAACATGCCGTACCCAGTAGTCAGCGGTGAACTCGGTAACCACCTCACCGGTGAGGTTAGAAACGACCGGGATCGTCGGAGCCGCGTAGGTCAACCCCTCCGCGACACGCCGGAACTCCGCCAACATGCCGTCCATGTGATGCGAGTGGAACGCGTGACTGACACGAAGCCGCTTGGTCTTCACACCCAGCGACTCAGCCAGAGCCACCACCGCGCTCTCGTCACCCGAGAGCACCACCGAGGTCGGCCCGTTCACGGCCGCGATGCTCACACCCTCGGTCAGCTCGATCGCATCCTCAGCGGCCTGAACCGCAACCATCGCCCCACCGGACGGCAACGCCTCCATCAACCGAGCACGAGCAGTCACCAGCGTCAGCGCATCCTCAACGCCCAACACACCGGCGACATGCGCGGCGGCCAACTCGCCGACCGAATGCCCGATCAAGAAATCAGGCCGAACACCCCACGACTCGAACAACCGGAACAACGCCACCTCGACCGCAAACAAGGCGGGCTGCGTGTTGGCCGTCCGATCCAAAACCGACGCGTCGCCGCCGAAGATCACATCCCGGACAGCGGCCCCGACCTCATCAAAGGCCGCACGGAACACCGGGAACGCCTCGTACAGCTCACGCCCCATACCCAGACGCTGCGAACCCTGACCGGAGAACAACAACGCCAGGCGGCCTTCCGTCACCGCACCGGTCACGAGCGCGGTCGAACGCTCACCGGAGGACAACGCCGTCAGCCCTTCCCGCAGGTCGCCGACGACCACCGCACGGTGTTCGAGTGCGGCGCGGGAGGTCGCCAGCGAGAACGCCACATCGACCGGCGACTCGCCGACCAGGGGCAACAACCGGGAAGCCTGGGCGCGCAGCGCCTCAGGTGTCCGCGCGGAGACCGTCCACGGCGCCACGCCCTCACTGGTGAACCCGGTGGCCTCGTCGGACTCGGCGGGTGGCGCCTGCTCCAGGATCACGTGCGCGTTGGTGCCACTCACCCCGAACGACGACACCGCGGCCCGGCGTGGACGGTCCGTGACGTGCCACTCCTGCGGCTCGGTGAGCAGCGAGACCGCGCCCGCCGACCAGTTCACGTGCGGCGAGGGCTCGTCCACGTGCAGGGTGCGGGGCAGCACACCGTGCCGCATGGCCTGCACCATCTTGATCACACCGGCGACCCCGGAGGCGGCCTGGGTGTGCCCGATGTTGGACTTCAGCGACCCGAGCAGGAGCGGCTGGGCCCGATCCTGCCCGTAGGTGGCCAGAAGTGCTTGTGCCTCAATGGGATCGCCCAGCACCGTGCCGGTTCCGTGGGCCTCGACCGCGTCGATCTGGTCCGCCGACAGCCGCGCGTTGGCCAGCGCGTCGTTGATCACGCGCTGCTGGGCCGGTCCGCTGGGCGCGGAGAGCCCGTTGGACGCGCCGTCGGAGTTGACCGCGCTTCCGCGAACCACCGCGAGCACCCGGTGACCGTTGCGCCGTGCGTCGGAGAGCCGCTCCAGCAGCAGGGTTCCCACGCCCTCACCCCAGCCGGTGCCGTCGGCGGCGGCGGAGAAGGACTTGCAGCGGCCGTCGGGGGCGAGGCCGCGCTGGCGGGAGAACTCGACGAAGGCGCCGGGGTTGGACATCACCGCGACACCGCCGACCACGGCGAGCGCGCACTCCCGCTGCCGCAGCGCCTGGCCGGCGAGGTGCAGCGCGACCAACGACGACGAGCACGCCGTGTCCACCGTGAGGGTCGGCCCCTCCAGGCCGAGCGCGAAGGCGATCCGGCCCGACACCACCGCGGAGGCGTTGCCGGTCAGCAGGTACCCCTCGGAGCCCTCCGGCGCGGGCCCCTGGCCGTAGCCCTGGTAGGAGGCGCCGATGAACACGCCGGTCCGGCTGCCGCGCACGGACGCCGGATCGATCCCGGCGCGCTCGAAGACCTCCCACGCCGACTCCAGCAGCACCCGCTGCTGCGGGTCCATGGCCAGCGCCTCACGCGGGCTGATCCCGAAGAACCCGGCGTCGAAGCGGGTGGCGTCGGCGAGGAACCCGCCCTCGCGGGCGTAGGTGGTGCCGGGGTGACCGGGGTCGGGGTGGTAGATCGCCTCGACGTCCCAGCCCCGGTCGCCCGGCATGTCACCGATCACGTCGCGGCCGTCGTCAACCAGGCGCCACAACGCTTCCGGCGAGTCGACGCCGCCGGGGTAGCGGCAGGCCATCCCGACGATCGCGATCGGCTCCCTGGCGGCCGAGGCGAGCTGCCGGTTCTGCTGCCGGAGCCGTTCGGTCTCCTTCAGCGAGGCCCGCAACGCCTCGAACACCTTCTCGTTGGGCGCGGTCATCTTCAGCTCCACACTTCGGTCTCGGAGGGGCTGTCGGACAGGGCCAGCCGCAACAGCTCGTCGTGGTCCATCTCGTCGATCGAGGCGCTGACCCCGGGCGCGGCGTCCTCCGGCGCACCGGCGAGGTCGAGCAGCGCGTCCAGCAGCCCTGCCTCGCGCAGGCGGCTCAGCGGCAGCCGGGCGAGTGCGCGCCGCACCTCGGCCTCCCGGGGATCGGCCTCGGGCGCGTCCAGCTCCAGCAGCTCGCGCAGCAGCTTCACCAGCGCGGTGGGCGTCGGGTGGTCGAAGACCAGGGTGGCCGGTAGAACCAGCCCGGTGGCCGCGGTCAGCCGGTTCCGCAGCTCGACCGCGGTCAGCGAGTCGAAGCCCAGCTCGCGGAAAGCCTTCCCGGACTCCACGTTGTCCACAGTGGAGTGACCGAGGACGGCGGCGACGTGGACCCGCACGAGCCCCAGCAGCGTGCGGTCCCACTCCGTCTCCGGCTGGGCGGCGAGCTGGGCGCGCAGTTCGGCTCCGGCGTCGCTCTCGGCTGTCGCGACGTCGAGGACCGCACGAACCTCGGGGAGGTCACCGATCAGTGGACGCTGCCGGGCCGAGGTGTAACCGGGCACGAACCGCGACCAGTCCACGTCGGCGACCGCGAGGAAGGACTCGTCCCGGTCGATCGCTCGGTGCAGAGCGGAGATCGCCAGCTCCGATGCCATCGGTCGCAGGCCGCGGCGACGCAGGAACTCCTCGCTGGAGCCCTCCGCCATGCCCGCGCCCGCCCACAGCCCCCACGCGACCGAGGTCGCGGGACGCCCGTCCGCGCGGCGGCGCCGCGCCAACGCGTCGAGGTAGGCGTTGGCCGCGGCGTACGCGCCGAGACCGCCGCTGCCCCACACCCCGGCGTTGGAGGAGAACAACACGAACGCGTCCAGGTCCGGCAACAGCGCGTCGAGGTTGGCCGCGCCGCTCACCTTGGCGGAGAACGCGTCGGCGACCTCGTCCACCGTGGTGGTCATGAGCGCGGCACCGTCACCGACTCCGGCGGCGTGCACGACCGAGCGGATCGGCTTGTCCTGCTCGGCGATCAACGCGGCGAGGGAGTCGCGGTCGGCGACGTCGCAGGCCGCGATCACCACCTCCGGGCCGAGCTCCGCCAGCTCGTCGCGCAGCTCCACCGCTCCCGGGGCGTCCAAGCCCCTGCGGCTGGTCAGCACGAGGCGTTCGGCACCGGCCCGAGCCAGCCACCGCGCCACGTGCGCACCGAGCGCACCGGTCCCTCCGGTGACCAGGACAGTCCCCTCCGGCCGCCACCTCGGCGCGCCGGAACCGGCCGGGGCAGCCCGGACGAGTCGCCTGGCGGACACACCGTCCTTGCGGATCGAGACCTGGTCCTCGGTCGTTCCACCCAGCACACCGGCCAGCAGCGCCCGCACTCGATCGTCCACTTCGGACGGGAGATCGACGAGGCCGCCCCAGCGGTCAGGGTGCTCAAGTCCCATGACGAGCCCGAGGCCCCACAGCTGCGCCTGCACCGGGTTCGGCGCATCGCCGACCGCGTTCTCGGTGGCGAGCCACAACGGGGCGGTGATCCCCAGGTCGCCGAGCGCCTGCACGAGCGCGACAGTGGCAGCGAAGCCAGTGGTCACACCGGGTGCGCCGGTCTCGTCGAGCGACAGCCGCGAGAGCACTCCTGCAACAGGGCCGGGCACCTCGCGCAGCCGCGCCGCGATCTCCTCACGGGTGCTCACGCCGAGTTCGAGGACGGTCGAGCCCTCCAGCACCGGCGCCGTGCCGACCGGCACCAGTTCGAGCCAAGTACCGGTGAGCGCGGCAGTGCTCTCGGCGAGGGGCTTCCAGTCAATGCGGTAGCGCCAGGAGTCCACTGTGGAACGGTCGCGGCGGTTGCGGTGCCAGGAGGCCAGTGCGGGCAGTGCCGCGCCGAGCTGGTCGGCGTCGGCACCGATGACCTTGGCGACCTCGTCGGCGTCGCCGCTGCCGACTGCGGCCCAGAACTCCGTCTCGACGGGGTCAGCGGTGAACGCGGGGTCGGCCTGGAGCCAGTACCGCTGCCGCTGGAACGGATACGTCGGCAGGTCGACGCGCCGCCCACCGGAGAGCACCGTGGACCAGTCAACGGGAACACCGTGCGCGAACGCCTCGCCCACGGAGGTCAGGAACCGCTTCAGCCCGCCCTCGTCGCGACGCAGCGACCCCACCGCCGGAGCGTCGATCCCCATCGTCAACACCGGATGCGCACTGCACTCGATGAACACGCCATCCAACTGCGACACCGTCTCGTGGAACAGAACGGTCTGTCTCAAGTTGCGATACCAATACCCGGCGTCCAGCTCTACCGTGTCGATCGGCGCACCGGTCACCGTGGAGTAGAAGGGAATCTCCGCCGAGCGCGGTCGGATCGGCGCGAGAACGCGCGCCAACTCCTCTTCAAGGGCTTCAACGTGCGCGGAGTGGGAGGCGTAGTCCACCGGAATCACCCTGGCGCGGACACCCTGAGCCTCACAACGCTTCACCAGAGCATCCAAGGCAGCCGGATCACCCGAGATAACTGTCGCGTTCGGACCGTTCACCGCCGCGATGGACAGGCCCTCGGTCAGCTCAACCTCAGGCGAGGCCACCGACACCATGCCGCCCTTGCCCGACAACGCGAGAATCGCCTTGCTCCGCAAAGCAACCACCAGCGCAGCATCCTCAAGCGACAACGCACCCGACACCGCAGCAGCCGCGATCTCACCCTGCGAATGACCGATCACGGCCGCAGGCTCAACCCCGTACGACCGCCACAGCGCGGCCAGGGACACCATCACAGCCCACAACACCGGCTGAACAACGTCCACGCGCTCAAGGGGGCCGTTCAACTCCTCGAACAGATCCCACTCAACATGCGGCTTCAACGCAGCCGCACACGCCTCCATCGACTCCGCGAACACCGGCTCGGCGAGCAGCTCGACGGCCATGCCGGACCACTGCGAACCCTGACCCGGGAACACGAACACCGGACGGTCCGCGCCTTCGACCACGGTGACCGGAGCGGTGACGCCGTCCGCGATCTCGCGCAGTCCCTGCCGGAACTCCTCGGCGGTGGAGCCCACCACCACGGCCCGGTGCTCCAGCCGCGCTCGCGTCTGGGCCAGGGAGTGGCCCACATCCAGGAGGTCACTGTCCACAGCGGACAGAAGCTGGGCAGCGTGGGCCCGCAACGCCGCCGGGGACTTCGCCGACAGCACCCACGGGATCTCGCGGTGAGTGCCCTTCTCCTTCTGCTCGGCAGCTGGCGCCTGTTCCAGGATCACGTGCGCGTTGGTGCCGCTCATCCCGAAGGACGACACCGCGGCGCGACGGGGCTGACCGGTGTCCGGCCACGCCACCCGCTCCGTGGCCAGCGCCACCGAGCCCGCCGACCAGTCCACCTTGGGGGTCGGCTCGTCCACGTGCAGGGTGCGGGGCACGACACCGTGCCGCATCGCGTGCACCATCTTGATCACGCCCGCCACGCCCGCGGCGGCCTGCGTGTGACCGATGTTCGACTTCACCGACCCCAGCAGCAGCGGACGCTCCCGGTCCTGACCGTACGTCGCGATGACCGCCTGCGCCTCGATCGGATCACCCAGCGCCGTACCGGTTCCGTGCGCCTCCACCACGTCGATCTGCGCCGCGCCGAGACGCGCGTCGGCGAGAGCCCGCTTGATGACGCGCCGCTGCGAGGGGCCGTTGGGCGCGGTGAGCCCGTTGGACGCGCCGTCGGAGTTGACCGCCGACCCGCGCACCACGGCGAGGATCTCCCTGCCGTTGCGAACAGCGTCAGAGAGTCGTTCCAGCACAAGGACTCCGGCGCCCTCGGACGGCCCGAACCCATCGGCCGACGCGGCGAACGCCTTGCAGCGGCCGTCCCCGGACACCCCGCCCTGGCGGCTGAACTCCACGAAGGTGTCCGGTCCGGACATGATCGTCACACCGGCCGCGAGGGCGATGCCGCACTCACGTCTGCGCAGCGCCGCCACGGCCAGGTGCAACGCCACCAGGGACGACGAGCACGCGGTGTCCACTGTGAACGTCGGTCCTTCGAGACCGAGCACGTAGGAGACGCGGCCGGACACGAAGCTGGACGCCCCGCCACTGAGCAGGAATCCGTCCAGGCCCTGGGAGGACCGCTTGATCGCCTCGACGTAGCCGGAGTACCACGCTCCGGCGAACACGCCGGTCTGGCTGCCGCGCACCGACTCCGGGTCGATGCCCGCGCGCTCGAAGGCTTCCCACGAGGTCTCCAGCAGCAGCCGCTGCTGCGGGTCCATCGACAGCGCCTCACGCGGGGAGATCCCGAAGAACGCCGCGTCGAACTCGCCCGCGTCGTGCACGAACCCGCCCTGGCTGGTGCTGGAGTCACCGTCCAATGAGGACAGGTCCCAGCCCCGGTCGGTGGGGAACGGAGTCACCGCGTCGCCGCCGTCGTCCACCAGCCGCCACAGGTCCTCCGGCGTGCGCACGCCGCCGGGGAAGCGGCAGGCCATGCCGACGATCGCGACCGGCTCGTGTTCGGCGTCGGTGACCTCCCGCAACCGCTCGGTGGTCTCGTGCAGGTCGGTCACGACCCGCTTGAGGTACTCCCTGAGCTTGTCCTCGTTGGCCATCCCACTCACCCGCGTCCGAACGTGCTGTCGATGAAGTCGAAGAGGTCGTCGTCGCTGGCCGCGTCGATCCGCTCGGCCACCCCGCCCCCCGCCGGGCCACCCTGCGCGTCGGTCCACCGCGTGAGCAGGGACTTGATCCGCGAGGTGATCTCCGCGCGGCTGTCCTCGTCCGGGGCGATCGCGGAGACGTCGTCCGGCGCGATCGTGGCCAGCACCGCCTCCAGCCGGTCCAGCTCGGCCAGCAGCGGTGTGGCGCCCTGCCCCTCCTCCGGCAGCAGCTCGGCGCGAAGGTGCTCGGCGAGCGCGACCGGGGTCGGGTAGTCGAAGACCAGTGTCGGGGGCAGCCGCAGCCCGGTGGCCGCGTTGAGCCGGTTGCGCAGCTCGACGGCGGTCAGCGAGTCGAAGCCGACCTCCTGGAACGCGCGTCGTGGCTCGATCGACGCCGCCGACGCGTGTCCGAGGACCGTGGCCACGTTCCCGCGCACCAGGTCCAGCAGCACTCGCTCCCGGTCGGCCCGCGGGGTCGCGGCGAGCCGGGTGGCCAGCGCGTCTCCGCCGGAGGTCTCGGCCGCGGCGACGCGCCGGGTCCGCGCTCCGGTCAGATCGCTGAGCGCGGCAGGCAAGATGCTCGACGCGCGCAATGTCGGCAGGTCGAGCCGGATCGGCACCACCGTGGCCCGGTCCGTGGCGAGGGCCGCGTCGAACAGCGCGAGACCGTCCGTTGTGGACAGTGCGGTCACACCGGCCTTGGTCATCCGGTTCAGGTCGGTGTCGCCGAGGTGCCCGGTCATGCCCGTCGCCTGCTCCCACAAGCCCCATGCCAGGGACTGCGCGGGCAGCCCGTTCGCCCTGCGGTGCACGGCGAGCGCGTCCAGGAAGGCGTTGGCGGCGGCGTAGTTGGCCTGTCCTGGGCTGCCCAACGTTCCGGACACCGACGAGAACAGCACGAACATCGACAGCTCGTGGTCGCGGGTCAGCTCGTGCAGGTTCCACGCCGCGTCCACCTTCGGCCGCAGCACGGCGTCGATCCGTTCCCGGGTCAACGATCCCAGGACGCAGTCGTCGAGCAGCCCCGCCGCGTGCACGACACCGGTGAGGTCCGGAGTCTGCGCGACCAGTTCGGCCAGCGCCGCCCGATCGGCGGCGTCACACGCCACGATCCGCGCGGTGACACCGAGCTCTGCCAGCTCCTCGGCCAGCTCGTCGGCTCCGGGCGCTTCCGGTCCGCGTCGGCTGGCCAGCACCAGGTCGTTGACCCCGTGCCGGGTGACGAGGTGCTTGGCGATGACCGAGCCCAACGTTCCGGTCGCGCCCGTGATCAGCACCGTTCCGTGCTCGGCCGTGCGGGGGCCAACGGTCAGCACGAGCTTGCCGATGTGCTTGGCCTGGCTGAGGAACCGGTACGCCTCCGGAGCGCGGCGCACGTCCCACGTCCGCGTCGGCAACGGCCGCAGCACCCCCGCGGCGAAGAGCTCCAGCAGCTCGCCCAGGATCTCGCCGAGCCGATCCGGTCCGGCGTCCATCAGGTCGAACGCCTTGTAATCCACAGTGGACACGTCCGTGCGGACATCGGTCTTGCCCATCTCCACGAACCGGCCGCCTTCGGCCATCCGCAGCGAGGCGTCCACGAACTCCCTGGCGAGGGAGTTCAGCACGACGTCCACGCGACCGAACTCCCGCTCGAAGTCCAGGTTCCGCGAGGACGCGATGTGCTCGATCCCCTGGGCGCGCAGCACGTCCCACTTGCCGGGGCTGGCGGTGGCGAACACCGTCGCGCCCCAGTGCTGGGCCAGCTGGACGGCCGCCATGCCCACGCCACCGGCGGCGGCGTGGATCAGCACCGACTCACCGGACTTCAGCCCGCCGAGGTCCTTCAGCGCGTAGTAGGCGGTGAGGAACACGATCGGCACCGAAGCGGCCTGGGTGAACGACCAGCCTTCGGGGATCTTCGCCACGACGCGGTGGTCGGTGACGGTCTCCGGCCCGAACGCCCCGGAGAACAGACCGAAGACCTCGTCCCCCGGCTCGATCCCGGTCACGCCCGGCCCGACCTCGGCCACCACGCCGGAGCCCTCGCTGCCCATCAGGGCGCGCTCCGGGTACATGCCGAGCGCGATCAGCACGTCGCGGAAGTTGAGGCCGGTGGCGCGGACCTCAACACGGATCTGCCCCTCCCCCAAAGGTTCCGGGGTGTACGGCAGGAGCGCGAGGTTGGCGAGGGTGCCCTCCTCGGTGACGTCCAGGCGCCACAGCCCACCCGGATCGGACAGCGCGTCGTCCGTCCGCGCCAGACGCGCCGCGAACACCGTTCCCCGGCGGACCGCCAGCTGCGGTTCGCCAGTGGCGAGCGCGGACGGCAGGGCGGCGATGGAGTCCTCGTGCTCGTCGATGTCCAGCAGCACGAAGCGGTCCGGGTTCTCCAGCTGCGCCGATCGGACGAGTCCCCACAGTGGACTGTTCCCGAGGTCGCTGACGTCGTCGTGCACGGCCACCGCGCCTCGTGTCACCACGACGAGGCGAGTGTCGGCGAATCGGTCTTCTGTCAACCACTCCTGGAGCAGCCGCACGGTGTCGGTCGTCCGGCCGCGCGCCTCCTCCGCCGTTCCCGGCGCGTTGACCAGGAAGACCCACTCCGGCAGATCCGCATCCGCCAGTGCGGCGAGGTCCGGGTAGCTCGGGAGGCCGAACGCTTCCGTCCCGATGACAACGGCGGACAGCGGCGAAGCCTCGGCGGGAGCCAGCTCCGTCCAGCCCAGGTGGTAGAGGACCTGAGCGGCTTCGAGCTGGTCGGCGTCAACGGGGCGGAGCACCAGCGCGGCGATGTCGGCCACGGGCTGCCCGGCCGTGTCTGCGAGCGCGATGCTCACCGCGTCCTGCCCGGCTGGCGTGATCCGCACCCGCAGCGAGGTGGCTCCGGTGGCGTGCAGGCTGACCCCGCTCCAGGAGAACGGGAGCCTGGCCCGTGTGGAGTCCTCCAGCACCGATCCGAGCCCGACCGCCTGCACGGCGGCGTCCAGCAGGGCCGGGTGCATCGCGTAACCGTCAGCCTCGGGCACGGTGACCTCGGCGTACACCTCGTCGCCGCTGCGCCACGCGGCCCGCAGGCCCTGGAATGAGGGGCCGTAGACATATCCCTGCGCGGCAAGCATTTCGTAGCGGTCGCTGAGGTCGATCGGCTCGGCACCGGCGGGCGGCCACGCGGACATGTCAGCGCCGCTGTCGTGCGACTCGGCGGACAGGACGCCAGTGGCGTGCCGCGTCCACGGCTGCTCGTCGTCCTGACGCGAGTGCAGGCTGAACGTGCGGCGGCCCGAGTCCTCCGCTCCGACCACGAGCTGCACGGCAACCGCCCCGCGCTCCGGGAGGACGAGGGGCGCCTGAAGCGTCAGCTCCTCCAGGTGCGAGCAGCCCGCCTGGTCACCCGCGCGGATCGCCAGCTCCACGAAAGCCGTGCCGGGCAACAGGATCGACCCGAAGACGGAGTGGTCGGCCAGCCACGGATGAGTGGCGGCGGACAACCGTCCGGTGAACAGGAACCCGTCCTGCTCGGCTAGCGCGACGGCCGCTCCCAACAGCGGGTGACCGGCCGGTCCGAGCCCGGCGGCGGTCATGTCGCCGACGCGCCCTGCGACGGTTTTCGGCCAGTACCGCTGGCGCTGGAACGGGTACGTGGGCAGATCCAGCACGGGTGTGCGTGGGTAGACCACCGTCCAGTCCACGGGCGCGCCGTGGGTGTACGCCTCGCCGACGGAGGTCAGGAACCGCTCCAGTCCCCCTTCGTCCCGGCGCAGCGAACCGACCGCCGGACCGTCGATCCCCATAGTCAACACTGGATGCGCACTGCACTCGATGAACAGGCCATCGAGCTGCGACACCGTCTCATGGAACCGCACGGTCTGGCGCAGGTTCCGGTACCAGTACCCCGCGTCCAACTCCGAAGTGTCGATCTTCGCGGCCGTCACCGTGGAATAGAACGGGATCTCCGACGAGCGAGGCTTGATCGGCGCAAGAACCCGCGTCAACTCCTCTTCAAGGGCCTCAACATGCGCGGAGTGCGACGCGTAGTCCACCGGGATCACCCGCGCCCGGACACCCCGAGCCTCACACCGCTGCACCAGAGCTTCCAGAGCCGCCGGATCACCGGAGACGACTGTCGCGTTAGGACCGTTCATCGCCGCGACCGACAGACCCTCGGTCAGCTCAACGTCGGACAATGCCACCGACACCATCCCACCCTTGCCCGACAACGCGAGAATCGCCTTGCTGCGCAACGCGACCACCAGCGCAGCGTCCTCAAGCGACAGAGCACCCGACACCGCAGCAGCGGCGATCTCACCCTGCGAATGACCAACAACGGCCGCAGGCTCAACCCCGTACGACCGCCACAGAGCGGCCAGAGACACCATCACCGCCCACAACACCGGCTGGACGACGTCGACCTTTTCGAGGGGACCGTTCAACTCTTCGAACAGATCCCACTCCACGTGCGGGGCAAGAGCAGCGGCACACGCCTCCATCGACTCCGCGAACACCGGCTCCGTCAGCAGCTCCACGGCCATGCCGGACCACTGCGACCCCTGACCGGGGAACACGAACACCGGCCGGGCGACGCCCTCGGCAATGCCGGGAACCGTCTCTCCCTCGGCCAGCGCGCGGAGTCCGGCGGCGTGGTCGGCCACGATCACCGCGCGGTGCTCGAACTCCGACCGGGCGGCCAAAGCGGCACCGACTGCGACCTTGTCGTCCGCGACGGACAGCAGCTGTGCGGCCTGGGCACGCAGCGCGTCGGCGGACTTCGCCGACAGCACCCACGGCGCGACCGGCGCGTCCGCCAGCACGACAGCCTCGACCTCGGGCGCCTGCTCCAGGATCACGTGCGCGTTGGTGCCGCTGATCCCGAAGGACGACACCGCCACGCGCCGTGGTTCCCCGGTGGCGGGCCACTCCACGGCCTCGGTCAGCAGGGACACCTCGCCCGCCGACCAGTCGACCTGCGGCGTGGGCTCATCGACGTGCAGGGTTCTTGGCGCGATCCCGTGGCGCATCGCCAGGATCATCTTCATCATGCCCGCGACACCGGCGGCGGCCTGGGTGTGACCGATGTTGGACTTCAACGAGCCCAGCAGCAGCGGACGCGCCCGATCCTGACCGTAGGTCGCCAGGATCGCCTGCGCCTCGATCGGATCACCCAGCGTCGTTCCCGTGCCGTGCGCCTCCACGACCTCGACCTGGTGCGGGCCCAGACCTGCGCTGGCCAGGGCCTGGCGGATCACACGCTGCTGCGACGGGCCGTTCGGCGCGGTCAGGCCGTTGGACGCGCCGTCCTGGTTGACGGCGGAGCCCCGGACGACCGCGAGCACCGGGTGGCCGTTGCGGCGCGCGTCGGACAGGCGCTCCAGCACCAGCATGCCCACGCCCTCGGCCAGGCCGAACCCGGTCGCGGCGGCGGCGAAGGCCCGCGAACGACCGTCATCGGACAGACCGTTCTGTTTCGAGAACTCCACGAACATGTCCGGGGTGGACATGATCGTCACGCCACCCGCCAGAGCCAGGGAGCACTCGCCGTTGCGCAGCGCCTGGGCCGCGAGGTGCACAGCGACCAGCGAGGACGAGCAGGCGGTGTCCACCGTGGCCGCGGGTCCTTCGAGGCCAAACGTGTAGGACAACCGTCCGGAAAGGACACTCGCGGCGTTGCCGGTGGCGATGTACCCGTCGAAGGTGCCTTCGGTGTCTTCCTGGAGCAGCGGCATGTAGTGCTGACCGTTGGTGCCCGCGAACACGCCGACCCGCTTGCCGCGCAAGGAAACCGGGTCGATGCCGGCGCGCTCGCACGCCTCCCAGGACGTCTCCAGCAGCAGCCGGTGCTGCGGGTCCATCGACAGCGCCTCACGCGGGGAGATCCCGAAGAACGCCGCATCGAACTCGTCGGCGTCGTGCAGGAACCCACCCTGACGCACATAGGAGGTTCCCGGCTTCGCGCGGGTCACGTCGAACAGGGCATCGACGTCCCAGCCGCGGTTGACCGGCAGGTCGGTCACGGCGTCGCGGCCCTCGGACACCAGCTGCCACAGCTGGTCCGGGGTGTGCACGCCACCGGGGAAACGGCAGCCCATGCCCACGATCGCGATCGGGTCGTCGTCGACAGCGGTCACGGCGGCGGTCTCGGCAGCGGCGGTGGTGCCCAGCAGCTCACCGAGCAGGAACTCCGCGAGCACCACCGGTGTCGGGTAGTCGAACACCAGCGTCGCGGGCAGCTTCAACCCGGTCGCGGTGACCAGCCGGTTGCGCAGGTCAACGGCCGCCAGAGAGTCGAAGCCCAGGTCGCGGAAGGGTTTGCCGACCGAGACAGCCTCGGGGCCGGAGTGCTCCAGCACGGCGGCCAGCTGGGCGCGGACCAGGTCGAGCACGACCCCGCCGCGCTCCGCCTCCGGCCGCGCGAGCAGGTCGCGGGCCAGCTCGGAACCGGTCGTTGTCTCGGCCGCCTCCTCCGCCACCGTCGTGACCTGCTGGAACTCCGGCAGGTCGGCGAGCAGCGGGCTGGTCCGCACGGCCGTGAAGCCGGGACCGAAGCGCTCCCAGTCCAGGTCTGCGACGGCCACGAACGGCTCGTCGCGGTCGAGCACCTGGCGCAGCACGGTCAACGCGAGCTCCGGGGCCATGGCCCGGACACCCCTGCGGCGCAGGAACTCCGCCCCGACGCCGTCCTGGTTCTCCGGCCCCTCCCACGGGCTCCACGCGATGGAGATCGTCGGAGCCCCGTCGGCCCGCCGCGCCTGCGCGAGCGCGTCCAGGAAAGCGTTGCCCGCCGAGTACGCGGCCTGTCCTCCGCTGCCCCAGACTCCGGCAACGGACGAGAACAGGACGACGGCGTCGAGCTTGGAGTAGTCGAGCAGCTCGTCCAAGTGCCGCGCACCGGCGGTCCTGCTGGCCAGGACCGAGGCGAACTCCGCGAGGTCGGTCTCGGCGAGCGCCGTCATCGGGACGGTCGGCGAGCAGTGCAGGACCGCACTCAGGTCCGGGATTCCCGCCAAGAGTTGGGAAACCGCGTCCCGATCCGTCAGGTCGCACGTGACGACGGAGACCTGGGTGTCGAGTTCAGCCTCCAGAGCGGCGGTGTCGGTCGCCTCGGGCGTGGTCAGCACCAGGCGCTCAGCACCGTTGCGCGCCAACCACTTGGCGACCTGGCCGCCCAGCTCGTCGGTGCCGCCGGTGACGAGCACCGTGCCTCGTGGTCGCCACCCACGCACTGGGCCGGATGGAGTAGAGCGCTCCAAACGCCGCGCGAACACGCCGCCGCCTCTGATCGCGACCTGGTCCTCACCGATCCCGGTCAGCACCGACACGAGGCGTGCGAGCGCCCGGTCGTCATCGGTGGTGGGAAGGTCGATGAGCCCGCCCCAACGCTCCGGGTGCTCCAGCGCGGCGACACGGCCGAGGCCCCACACCTGGGACTGCGCCGGGCTGGACACGTGGTCGGAACCGCCGACCGCGACGGCTCCACGCGTAACAGTCCACAGTGGAGCTTTGATGCTCTTGTCCCCCAATGCCTGCACAAGTGCCACCGTGGCAGCGACACCGGCGGCCATGCCCGGGTGCTCAGCGTGCGGGGCTTCAGCGGTGGACAGCAGCGACAGCACACCGGCGAACTCGCCGTCTGGGAGCAGGGCGGCGAGGGAGTCACGGCCGACAGTGGTCGGGTCGATCTCAACCGAGACCACTTCGGCACCGTGTGCGGAGAGGGCGCCCAACACCGTGGTGTCGCCGTTGTGCACGACAAGCCAGGTTCCAGCCAGCCGCGAAGTGGTGTCGGCAATCGTGCGCCATCCGATGCCGTAGCGCCACGAGTCCACAACGGACTCTTCGCGTCGCGCCTTCCGCCACGCGGACATGGCGGGCAGCACCTCGCTCAGCGGGTCGGAGCCGTCCACGCGCAGTGTGCTGGTCAGCAGCTCCAGGTCGGACTGCTCCACAGCCTGCCAGAACTCCCCGTCGACCGGGTCAGCAACGGCGGGCGCACCGGCGTCGAGCCAGAACCGCTGCCGCTGGAACGCGTAGGTCGGCAGATCGGTGAAACGGGCGCCAGGGAACGCCGGAGAGAAGTCGGCGGCGACACCACGGACGTGTGCCTCGCCGACGGAGAGCAGGAACCGGCCGAGCCCGCCTTCGTTGCGGCGCAACGAAGCGACACCCACCGCGTCACCGGCCAAGCCCTGGACGAGCACCGGATGCGGACTGCACTCAACGAAGATCTCCTCGCCCTGCGCGACGAGCGAGGTGGTGACCTCCTCGAAGCGCACGGTCTGCCTGAGGTTGCGGTACCAGTACTCGGCGTCGAAGGCAGCCGCGTCGATGCGCTCACCGGTCACGGTGGACACGAACGGGATGCTCGGCCGACGTGGCTGGACGGTGCCCAGAACCCGAAGCAGCTCCTCGCGCAGCTCCTCCACGTGCGCGGAATGCGAGGCGTAGTCCACCGGAACCCGCCGAGCCTGGACATCACGCGCCGCGCAGGACTCCATCAGCGCGTCAAGAGCAGCGGGGTCACCGGAGACGACGACAGACCTCGGCCCGTTGATCGCGGCGAGCGACAGGCCCTCGGTCAGCTCGACCTCGTCCGCCGGAAGCGGAACAGCGACCATGCCGCCCTTGCCCGACAGAGCCAGGATCGCCTTGCTCCGCAGCGCAACCACAAGAGCAGCGTCCTCAAGCGACAGAGCACCCGACACCGCAGCAGCCGCGATCTCACCCTGCG
>NZ_JBHLZU010000035.1:0-775 GCF_042429765.1 Allokutzneria oryzae
TCGCCCGAGGCCTAGACGATGAGCGCACCATGGACCAGCGCCGCGCGGATGTCGCCTTTGACCTGTTGATGGGCAAGGAGACCGGAGCCCCGCAGGGTGAGGTGAAGGTCCTGGTCACCCTCCCCGCGACCACGTTGATGGGGATGGATCAGGAACCGGGGATGCTCGCCGGGTATGGGCCGATCCCGGCAGATGTGGCGCGGGACATCGCGGCCGGTGGCACGTGGAAGCGGATCTTGACTGACCCGGTGACCGGGGTGGCGGTGGATGTGGGGCGGACGAACTACCGCCCCTCAGCCGCCCTCGCCGACCTGGTCCGGGCCCGGGACGTCACCTGCGTGGCGATCGGCTGTCGTCAACCGGCGCACCGCTGCGATCTGGATCATTGCGAACCCTTCGATGGCATGAACACGGTCGCGGATGACCTGGGCGCGAAGTGCCGACGGCATCACGTGATGAAACACCACACCCGGTGGAAACGAACCCAGCTCCCGGGCGGTATCCATATTTGGACGACCCCGATGGGAAGAACGTATGTCCGGGAGCCGGAACCGATCGCGGATCCTGGTCCACCGTTTTAGACCCGACCCCGGCTAGCCCGCCACCGTATTAGGTGAGCGGGCTAGCCGGGGTCGGCGCCCAAGGAAATGCGCGCCGGAGTCCGGGAGAATTATCCGGGGGCAACCCGACGGAGTCGGGGCGGCGGCACGGCCCTTAAGAGGGCGTTTAATCCCGGGAGTTCTGTTTTGTTCGGGTTCACGTGCCGCGCCAGGTG